>CAYYZW010000093.1:0-47868 GCA_964476375.1 uncultured Pirellulaceae bacterium | reverse complement strand
TCGTGCCGACGATATCACTCGGCATCAGGTCAGGCGTGATCTGGATGCGGTTGAAAGAAACATCCAGGATTCTCGCCAGCGTGCTTACCATCAATGTCTTTGCCAGCCCGGGAACACCCTCCAGCAGGCAGTGTCCACGGGTAAAGATGGCCGCGAATAATTGCTCGATCACCTCGGACTGGCCAACAATTACTTTCTGCAGCTCCTGCTGCATAATCTGGCGGTGCTGGCTGAACTCCTGGAGAATATCACCCAGGCTACGTTGTTTTGTTGACACGGAAATACCTGTGGGTGCGGGAGAAACCGTTGGGACTTGCGATTGCCTTGATTCTAGCGAGGGAGGTGAGGGCCAGCAATTGATACAGACAATCGTTGCCAGCATCCAGTAGCATCCCTAAATTAAGGAATACCAAGTATTTGAAGCAATCCAGCCTGGTTTGGCGCGAATACCTGGATTCACTGGACGAGTATTCCCGCGAACGGTTGTAGGGATCGGAAAAAATGGCACGGCAACCTGTCCTCTCCAGACCTTCCGAAAGTTCCCGTCCGCGCTGCATCCTGGCAGCCGTATTCCTGCTTGGAATACTCCTGGGGCATCCGGGCGCGGTCGCCCAGGTCAATCCGGAACTGGTGACGAAGTCCCTCGAGGACGGGATCAAGTTTCTCAAAAACCAGCAGGCTGCCAATGGAAACTGGTCCGAGAACCAGCAGAATCCCGGTGCCATCACCGCGCTCTGCACACTCGCCCTGCTCAACAGTGGTGTCCCCCATGACGACCCGGCGATGAAAAAGGCCCTTTCCTACCTGCGCAATTTCAACGCCGACAATGTAGGGACGACCTACGGCACCTCGTTGCACCTGATGGTGATGACCGTGGCATATCCCCGGGCGGAGATGAACCGGATAAAGAATTATGCCAAGTGGCTCATCGACGCTCAGAATCAAGGCAGCGGTGGCTGGAGCTACCATGCACGGTTTAATTCCGATGATCCTTCCAATACCCAGTTTGCACTTCTGGCCCTGCATGAAGCGGAGCGGGTGGGAGTACCGATCCCGGCCCAGACCTGGGACAAGGCCCACCAGTACTGGCTGGGCCGTCAGCAGCGCACGGGGGGCTGGTCCTATAACGCCAACGGCCTGGCAACCGGAAGCATGACGTGTGCCGGCGTTGCCTCGCTGGTGATTACCTCCAGGCATGCCAGCAGGGAAGCGGCAAGCATTGTTGACGGCAAGGTGCAGTGCTGCGGCCCGGTGCCGGACGAGAATGCCATCGACCGTGGCCTGCTCTGGATCAGCCAGGCTTTCTCGGTACAGAAAAATCCGGGCAGTAATGCCTATCACCTCTATTACATGTATGCCCTGGAACGGGTTGGCCGAATGACAGGACAGCGGTTTTTCGGCCAGCATGACTGGTACCGGGCCGGGGCCGACCAGTTGCTGAAAATGCAGGATAAGCTGGACGGTGGCTGGAGAACCCGTCTCAACAATAATCCACTCACCAATACTGCCTTTGCCCTGCTTTTTCTCTCCAAGGGCCGGCGACCGGTGGTGATCTCGAAAATGAAATATGGAGGACAGGGCCAGCAGGACTGGGACAAGCATCGCAATGGCGTCCACAAGCTGACCCGTTTCGTTGAATCGCGATGGCAGCAGGATCTGACCTGGCAAACGATTGGGATAAACGCCGCCACGCTTGAAGACCTGATGGAAACACCCGTGCTGTTCATCAGCGGCTACGAGTCACTGGCCCTGGACGACCAGCAGAAGACGAACCTGCGTAATTATGTCAACCAGGGGGGATTCCTCTTTGTCGAGGCTGCCTGCGGTAACCAGGCGTTCGATACCGAGTTCCGATCCCTGATGAAAGAACTTTTTCCTGAGAGCCCGATGCAGACGCTCCCTCCGGACCACCCGATCTGGTTTGCGCAGGACAATATCGCCCCGGAATTCGTGGGACGAGTGGAGGGAATCCAGTCCTGCTGCCGGACCGCCGTGGTCTATGTCCCGGACAACCTCTCTTGTTACTGGAGCCTGTCCCAGAATGGGCCTGGAGGAGACCAGCCCGAGGCGGTCACAGCCGAGATCAATGACCACCTCCGGTTTGCCGGCAACGTGATCGCCTATGCAACCAACCGGGAACTGAAACGAAAGCTGGATAAACCACGCGTCAGCTTCCAGGACAGCGATATTGACCAGCCACGACGAGGAACGCTTTTCGTTCCCAAGCTGTCACACGGTGGAGGCAGTAATGATGCACCCAATTCGCTGAGCAACCTGCTGGGAGTCATGCGACTCCAGCTGGAAATGCGAGTCAGTACACGACGGCAAATCGTACAGGCGAAGGACGAACTCTCCTCCTACCCAATCCTGTTTCTCCACGGGCGGGGTGATTTCCAGCTGAGCGAGAACGAACGCCAGTCACTGGCATCGTATATCAAGCGGGGCGGCTTCATCTTCGCCGATGCCATTTGTGCCAGCCAGGAATTCAGTACTGCCTTTCGTCGGGAAATGCAACTTGTCCTGGCCGGGACAACCTTTACCCGGATTGCCGGGGATCACCCGCTGCTTTCCGAAGAATTTGGGGGCTATGACGTTACCACCGTCACCCTGAACGATCCCGCCCGGCGAAATCCCAATAATCGTGGACCTGCGTCGTCCGTCACGGTCCCCCTCCTGGAAGGGCTGACCGTGGAGGGACGCCTGGCCGTTGTCTTCTCACCCTATGACATGAGTTGCGCTCTTGAGAACCAGGCGGTGCCAGAATGCAAGGGATACACGCGTGATGATGCCACTCGCCTGGGTACCAATATCATCCTTTATGGACTCCAGCAGTAAATGACTGCCGGGGCCGCCGGTTCATGGCTCTTGCTGTAGAAAATCACCGTCACCTGCGCGCTCTATTCTGCGTTGCCCTGGGAGTTCTCCTTATCCGGGGCACCTGCATGCTGAGCTTGCAACACAAGCTCGAACCGGATGTCGATCAGTATCGACAGCTGGCAGAAAACCTGCGCCACGACCATGTCTATGGCCGCCAGGGTGATGAAAAGGTTCACCCGACCGCGTTCCGACCGCCCCTTTATCCGCTGATGCTGGCCGGGACCACCCCGGATGGCACGGTCGGTAACTGGCAGGTCATCCTCGTGCACCTGCTGATGTCGATTGCAAGTGCCTGGATCATGATCCTGCTGGCCAGGGCCTGTGGCGCGGGCCGGGCCTGCTGGCTGGCCGGACTCCTGGTGACCATCGACCCGGTCCTGCTCTACCAGTCCACACAGTTGATGACGGAAACACTGGCCACCCTGCTGGCGCTGCTGTTGCTCCTTGCCATGGTAAAATCCGACGGTGGCAGTTCCAGTCGCTGGATGCTGCTGGCCGGTGCAATCACGGGACTGGCCATTCTCTGCCGGCCCACCTTCCTGGCATTTGCGGGACTCGCCTGGCTGGTGATCGCGGCGAGGCGCCATTGGAAACCACTGGTTGCTTTCAGCCTGGCCAGTGGGGCTGTCTTGATGCCCTGGATCCTTCGTAACGCCATCGTGCTGGAAAAACCGGTGGTCACGACAACCCATGGTGGATACACGCTGCTGCTGGGAAACAACCCGCTCTTTTACGAGCACCTGCGGTCTGCTCCTTTTGGCAGCACCTGGAATCCAGGCGATTTTGATAATGGCTGGAGAAAGAACCATCGCTCGGATGATCCTGGTTTCGATTTCTGGTCCGCACAACCAGTTCCTTCCAGTCCCCCAGCACCGCGGGGAGAAGTAGACGCCGACCGTTTTGCCTACCAGGTCGCCTTCCACTCCATGCGCGCGGAGCCCGCTACCTTTGCCTGGTCCTGCCTGGTCCGCCTGGGGCGACTCTGGAGCCCCCTGCCCCACCAGGTCGATCCGGAGGAGTCCATCTCCACTCGCCTGGTGCGCTATGCCAGCGGGGCCTGGTACCTCGTTATCCTGGGCATGGCAACGGTCGGCTGCTGGCGAAAGAAATCAGCCTGGCTCTCCGATCCCTGGATCTGGGGACTGCTCCTCTGCCTGGCATTCTCTGTCGTCCACCTGTTTTACTGGAGCAATATCCGCATGCGTGCCCCGCTGATGCCATTCGTCTATCTGGCCGCCCTGAATTGCCTCTGCTGGCCCCGGTCAGCAAAAAAGGACAGCCAGGGACCCCCGCCGGAATAATGAGTGGCAGGTGATGTCCCCTCTTCCCCGGATCACCGGTCCAGGGGGGCCGTTCGGCACATGCCAGGGGGGGAATATACCTTGCCGGCCCCGGCAATTCGCCCCTATAATCCGCCCCACAATAGTGCGCCCAGTGTGCGCGACCACCGCGTTCGAGGGCCATCAAACATATTCAGGGCAAGGATGCCAGGACACTGAACCAGCTCGTTCACACCCTTCGATTGCGACTTTTACCAGGAGCCCCATGGGCGCCCTGGAGGGCTGCTGCGCTGGTCGCAGGGATGCTCTTGTCGAGCCCGGCGACAGGGCTTCTGGCCGGCATTGAACTGTTGCTTGAGGAGACAGAAAGCCCGGTACTTATCAAGGCGGAGGCTGGATTCCACTGGAAACAGGGTTCGTACGAGGTCTGGTACATACGGGAATGCCAGGTGCAACAGGGGGAAGCCCTCTTCCAGGGAGCCGAGGGAATCGCCTGGATCGATCTGACAGATCCTACGGCAAGTGAAAACAACAAGGTCCTGCTCTACCTCGAGGGCCCCGGTCTGACGGTCAAGAACCTCCCCCAAAGCGGGCTCTCTGCCATGCACGCAAGCCACTGGTACGGCCAGCTGGCAACATCCGGCCAGGTCAATATTGCCGTGCGACGAACACTGCTCAGTTCCCAAAAACCTGCTATTTACGAACGTGCCCTGGCCGCCAGGAGGGGACAGGTCCCCGCAGGTGTGAGGCCGGCCCAGTTCACTGAACCGGCAGGTCCGGCAAGTTCCCCACCCCCTGCTGCCGAAGACCAGCCCCAGGACGGCACCAACCTGGCCCTGGGGAAATGGCGTATCCGAATCCAGGGACGCAGCAATATCAACTGGGATTTTAACCTGCAGCCTGATCCCAACGGGGGAGAGACCATTGCCATCGCCAAGAACGGTATCCGGGTGATCATCGAGGGAATCGAGACCCCTGTCTCGGAGTCCCTTGACAATGTCACCATCGAAACGGACAGCATGGTTCTCTGGACGCCCGATCCAAGTACACGGGAGGGAGAGGATGAGCAGGAAGTCCCCCTGGAGCTTTACCTCGAGGGCAATATCGTCTTCCGGCAATCAGACCGTGTGATTTATGCCGACCGCATGTATTACAACGTCACCGACGATTACGGGATGGTGCTCAATGCCGAGGTCCTGACACCGATACCCGCCTACGACGGCCTGATTCGCCTGAAAGCCGATGTCCTCAGGCAGGTCGATCGGCAGCATTTCAAGGCCTATGGTGCTGCTATTACCTCCAGCCGACTGGGTGTTCCTCGTTACTGGTTCCAGGCCGAGGAGGTCGAACTGGAGGATATCCAGCAGCCTGTTCTGGATCCCCAAACCGGGCAAATAGCCAAGGATCCGGAAACGGATGAGCCGCTGGTCAAACACAAGATGATGGCCACCAGCCGGAATAATTTCATTTACCTGGGGGGCGTCCCTCTTTTTTACTGGCCGGTAATGGCCACCAACCTGACCAGCCCTTCCTATTACATCGATCGGCTGAAAATCAAAAGTGACAGCGTTTATGGTGCCCAGGTCATGGCGGACTGGGACGTCCGGCAGCTCCTGGGACTCAAGAATCCCCCGGAGGGCACTCGCTGGACGATCTCCACGGATGTGCTCAGCAAACGGGGTTTCGGAATTGGAACCAATTACATTTATGATGTGAATGAGATGTTCCGGCTGCCAGGTCCCGCCCGGGGGTCGCTTGATGCCTGGGGACTGGAAGAGCAAGGTCTGGACAACCTGGGAGCAGATCGGAGGAGCCTGGCTCCAGAAAAGGACTTTCGGGGCCGCCTGTTATGGACCCATCGACAGTTGCTGGGAAATGGTTACCAGCTGACCGCGGAAGTGGGCATGATTAGCGACCGGAACTTCCTCGAGCAGTACTATGAACACGAGTGGGATGAGCGAAAGGACCAGTCAACAGGGCTGGAGTTAAAACGGTACAACGAAAATTCCAGCTGGAGTGTGGCCGCGGATATTCGGTTAAATGACTTTTTCACACAGACCGAGTGGCTTCCCCGTTTTGATCATTTCCAGCTTGGACAATCATTGCTGGGAAACCGTCTTAGCTGGCAGGAACATACCCGCGTCGGTTTCGCCCGGCTGAGAACGCCAAGCGGACCGGACGATCCTGCCGATGCTGCCAAGTTTGACCTGCTGGCAGGCGAGGCGGGAGATCCCGAAGGGATCGTAGCCGCCAGCCGGCAGGAAATAAGCATGCCGCTGAAGTGGAACTCGATGAAGATCACTCCCTACCTGCTTGGAGAAGCTGCCTATTATGGGGAGGACATCAGCGGGGCGGACATGACACGGCTCCTCGGGCAGGTCGGTGTGCGGGCCAGCCTGCCGATGTGGCAGGCTCGTCCGGAAATCAAAAGTACACTCTTTAACGTGAATGGCCTGGCCCACAAGGTGGTCTGGCACGCGGACCTTTACCTGGCCGATGCCAGCCAGGACATGGACCAGCTTCCTCGATATGATGCGCTGGACGACGATTCCATTGAACATTTCCGGCGACGTTTTTTCTTTGACACCTTTGCCGGATCCAGCGGCGGGAATGTACACCCAAAGTGGGATGAGCGGTTCTTTGCCCAGCGATCCAACCTGCAGGGATCGGTAACGGCAGAGAGCGGTGAAATCGTGGACGACATGCTGGCCGCCCGGCTGGGAGTTCACCAGAGATGGCAGACCAAGCGAGGGGTGGTGGGGCAGGAGAGGATTATCGACTGGATGGTGCTGGATATCGAGGGAACCCTCTTCCCCAGTCCAAACCGGGATAATTTTGGCCAGCATATCGGCTTGCTGGACTACGACTTCCGCTGGCACCTGGGAGATCGTTTCACGGTGCTCTCGGATGGCTATGCGGATTTCTTTGGTGACGGGCTGCGAATGGTGACGCTGGGAGGACTTGTCAGCCGGCCCGAGCAGGGACGATTCTATCTCGGTTACCGGTTCATTGACGGGCCAATCAGCAGCAGTATCGTCCATGCCTCGCTGACTTACCGGATGGGAGAAAAGTGGGCAGCGATCGCAGGCACCTCCTTTGATCTCGGCTCAACCGGAAATATCGGCCAGCGGCTGGACCTGGTTAAAATCGGGGAATCAGCCCTGCTCCGTTTCGGCATCAACATGGACGAAAGCCGGAATAACCTGGGAATCCACCTCTCCATCGAACCTCGTTTCCTGGCCAGTCGCCGGTTTTCCCGAAAAACTGGTATCGAGCTGCCGCCGGTTGGAGCCTACGGGCTGGAATAACCCTCGCAGAAACTGCTCGATCTATTCCAGCGCCTGGTCGGCCATCATCTGCAGCTGTTTCTGGATGCGTTTGAAGAGGCGACGAACGGTCCTTTCCGAACAGCCCATGATGCCAGCGATCTCTCGCTGAGTGTGGTTCTCCAGGCGCAAGGCAATAAGCTGCTGCTCCTCCTCACTCATCGTACGGATATGTTCTTCCAGCTCCGAGAGGGCGGCCTGCTCATCGGGTGTCGGCTCCGGCCGGGTGATTTCCGCCAGGCTATCCAGGTACTCTTCCTGGTCCATCCCTCTTTTCTTTCGCATGTGATAACGTACCTGCTGGCGGATCTTGTTGAGCGTGATCGTGGCCAGCAGCGAAAGCAATTCATCACGGTTATCAAACTCAAACTGGCCGTCCCGGGCTCGTCGAATAAAGGTACGAAAGACAGACTGGACAACATCATCTGCTTCGACACGACGACGCAAGCGATCAGCCATGTGCTGTTCAGCAATCCGTACCAGTCGTTGCTGGTAGGTTGCCCAGAAATCGCCTATCGCATCGTCATCCCCGTTGCGGAAACCATTTACCCAGATACGGGTCGAGTTACTCATCGCGGCCACCCTTAATGGATCAGCCCTCCCAGCCCGTCCAGTCGGCTTCCAGGCTGTTGAACTTGCCAATGCGATTCAGTTCACGCAGTAGCTGGTCGGCAGAGGTATAGCGATCATCCGGGTTCTTTGCCAGCATTTTCATGACCACATCCTGGAACAGCTCGTCGATAGCAAGCTGGAATTCCTTGGGCTTGACCGGATCCTGCTCGCGAACCTTCTGGATCAGTTCCGGGAGGGATCCGCCCTCGCAGGGCGGACGACCGGTCAAGAGGGCGTACATGGTAGCCCCCAGGCCGTAGATATCAGAACGCGTGTCGATGTTATCCTGTCCTCGGGTTCTTTCCGGTGACATGAAAGGAACTTCACCGATCAACTGGCCTGGCTTGGTGATCTGCACGGCATGGGTACCTTCCAGTGCCTTGGCAAGCATCAGGTCTCCCAGCAGGCAGGCCCGGTCCGACTTGCGCCGCAGGATATTTGCCGGAGTCAGGTTGCGGTGCACGACGCTATGCTTGGACGCTTCATGCAGCGCGCGGCCAATCTGGACACCAACTCGCCAGACCTCCTTCCAGTCCAGCATGCCTTCGACACCGATATGCTGGATCACCTCCGCCACACTGCTCCCCTCCACATACTCCATTGCAATCCAGCAGAAGACCCCTTCCTTGCCCGCATTATAAATCTCCACGATATGGTCATGCTTGATCGGCATCATCGTCTTCATGGCACGAATAAAACGAGCTTTCTGGTCGTCATCCGAAGCAAAAGTCGGGGGCATCACCTTGACCGCGCAGACCATGTCTTTCTTGGTATCCGTGGCCCGATAGACCATGCCGTTGTTTCCTCTGGCAATGATCTCATCCAGGCGGTAATCGTGGATCATGCTACCTGCCAGGTCGACCAGCGAGGTGCTGGGAGAGGAGGCAGGAGTAGCGACGGGTGCCGGCATGTCGTCGTCAGAAATTGTGGCATCGGCACTGGGCACGTGCGCGACATCCCCCAGGTCATAACGGAACTGGGTCCGACCGGCCATGACAACATCGCCAGGCTGCAACACGTGCTCTTCTGTTTTTTCGCCCCCAACGAACGTACCCGAACTACTACCCGCATCTGCAACAGACGTGGAATCGCCGTCCACGATGATCCTGCAATGGATCCGCGACATGCGATTGTCATCGATGGTCGTATCGCTGTCCGCTCCCCGACCAATGACCAGAATCTGGCCATCTACCAGTTCATATACTGTTCCTGCCGCCGGCCCGGCAATGACGGTTAGTCGTCGAGTCATTTCTCGTTCTACCTGCTACTGTTGAGCTAAAAATACAATCGCAATGATTGTCCTGTCTTTTAGCATACCTCCTGAAACAGCCGGGTATAGCTGCTCTCTGGAGGAAACATGGAAGTGGACTCAGGGTCCATGCTCAGAATCGTGCAATGCCTGATGGCTTTCCTCGTCCTCGGGCCGGTTATCGTGACCCTTGCCAACGGTAAATTCCATGCGATCGAGAAACTTCACATTCGCACACTCATCCACCTCGGCAACCTGGCAGGCAGCAAAATCCCTGATATAGAAGCGGTAGGGTCCTCCTCCCGCAGAATCAAGGGGCTGGCCATGGATGGAATGGACAATCAGGCCGCGCTCGGCAAGTCCTGACAGCGGAATACTGGCGTGAAAATCATCCATGTCGGCATGCAGGCCGAGGTAATCCACGTCGGCCCGTGGCTCGACCAGTGCAATCAGGCCGGCCAGGGTCACTGCTTCACCTGTCCTCCCAGGAACCAGTGGGCCGATGTCGACACATTGCCAGTCCACGTGCAGATCCCGCAGTTGTTGCCAGCTTAAGACAACAGGGTTTTTCACCTCGCCGTTTATTGTCAGGGATGCTGTCATCGGTTGGAAATATTTATCCGTTGAGGGCCAAAAAGAAAAAGCCGGAGTCTGCAAACTAACTCCGGCTTCTCCATGCTTGTGAACGACAACCTAGGAACAACCAAGGCTGTTCCCGCAATTATGGCAGAGATAACAATTGCCACTACGGACAGTGATGGATCCACAGTTATCACAACTCGGGGCATCGGTCTGGAACTTGGCAAACTGGCCCTGCTGTTCATCTCCTTTTTGAAGAACTGCACCAGCTCTCTCCAGGACGGCATAATCAACACCGATGTCGACACTCCCCGAATCCTGGTCCTCCCCTTCACCAGCCCCATTGCCATTTCCATGGCTGTTTCCGTTGCCATTGGAACCATTCTCCGGCGAGGCCGATGAATCACCATTTCCGTTACCTTCTTTTCCCGAGACTTGATTCGCGATGTTGCTGGTTGCTTCACGGTAACCGGGCAGGAAGGTAATCCCCAGGAACCGGAAAATATAATCCACAACGCTCTTGGCAATGCGGATATCGGGATTGGTGGTATATCCCATTGGCTCAAAACGGGAATGGGAAAACTTGTTGACGAGTACCTCCAGTGGGACTCCGTACTGCAAGCTCATGGAAATCGCTGTACCAAAACTATCCATCAGGCCGCCGATCGTACTTCCCTCCTTGGCCATCGTGATAAACAACTCTCCCGGCCGATTGTCCGGGTAAAGCCCTACATTGATATATCCCTCGTGGCCCCCCACGTTGAACTTGTGAGTGACCGACTGGCGAGTATCAGGAAGACGTTCACGGCGCGGCCGTGCTTCCCGTTCTTGCTGTTCTTCATCCTTACCACCCTCGGTCTGGGTGGCCAGGGGCTGGCTCTGCTTGGAGCCATCCCGGTAGATCGCAAGCGCCTTGAGTCCCAGCTTCCACCCTAACCGGTAGGCTTCCGCGACCTCCTCGACCGTCACCGATGACGGCATATTGACGGTCTTGGAGATAGCACCCGAGAGAAACGGCTGGGCGGCGGCCATCATTTTGACATGGGCACTCCAGTTAATACTGCGTTCGCCATTGGCTGGCTTGAAAGCACAGTCAAAGACCGGCAGGTGGTCTTCGGTTATCTCTGGAGCACCCTCGATGGTGTCATGTTCATCGATATAGGCTGTGATGTCTTCAATCTGTGATCCGCTGTAACCAAGGACCCGAAGAGCCTCGGCGACACTCTGGTTAACAATCTTGAGCATTCCACCGCCGGCAAGTTGCTTGTACTTGACCAGGGCAATATCCGGCTCAATACCGGTGGTATCACAATCCATCATGAAGCTGATCGTGCCGGTTGGAGCAAGCACCGTCGCCTGGGCATTACGAAATCCATTCTTGCCGCCAAGCTCAAGCACTTCGTCCCAGACCTCACGGGCCGCATCTTTCAGGTAAGCCGGCCCGGCATCATTGATATCTTCCACCGCGTCACGGTGCATCTGCATGACATGCATGAACGGCTCACGGTTTTCCTCGTAGCTTTCAAATGTCCCCACCACACCTGCCATTTCTGCACTCGTCCTGTTGGCCACACCATGCAGCAACGAGGTGAGAGATCCACACAGTCCATAGGCGCTATCGGAGTCATAGGGAAGACCACTGGTCATCGCCAGGCTGCCAATGTTCGAATACCCCAGGCCAAGAGGACGGAAGGCATGACTGTTGGCTGCTATCTGGTCCGTGGGATAACTGGCCCGGTCCACCAGGATTTCCTGGGCGATAAAGAAAATTCGGCTCGCTGCCTTGAACCCCTGGTAATCAAAGCTGCCGTCCTGCTGACGAAACTTCATCAAGTTAATACTGGCCAGGTTACATGCCGTGTCATCCAGGAACATGTACTCCGAACATGGGTTGCTGGCATTGATGCGGCCAGAGTTACTGCAGGTATGCCAGTCGTTAATGGTCGTATCGTACTGCACGCCGGGATCACCACAGTGCCAGGCACATTCGGCCATGCGATGGAGAACTTCTCTCGCCTGGAACGTGGGAGGATCCCCCTCACCATTCTTGATCCACCTGGTTTTCCACTGCCCATCCGCCTCCACGGCCTGCATGAAATCCTCGGTGACACGGACCGAGAGGTTGGCATTCTGGAAGAGGATCGAGCTGTAGGCTTCCCCGTTGAAATTGGCCTCGTAGCCGCCTTTTTGAATCAGGATGTGCGCTTTCTGCTCTTCCTTCCACTTGCACTCTATGAATTCCATGACATCTGGATGCCAGACTTTGAGAGACTGCATCTTTGCTGCCCTGCGCGTCTTGCCGCCAGACTTGACAACTGCGGCGATCTGGTCGTAGACCCTCATAAAAGAGAGAGGGCCGGACGGACGGCCACCGCCGGAGAGTTTTTCCCGTTCCGATCGGATGGTCGATAGATCTGTCCCGGTACCCGAACCAAATTTAAAGAGCATCGCTTCACTGGTAGCCAGCCGCATGATGTCTTCCATGTTGTCATCCACCGACTGGATGAAACATGCCGATGCCTGGGGAAACTCATAGGGATTTTCCGGCTGGTATACCTCAGACTTTTCTTCATCCCAGTGCCAGTTACACTTGGCCCCGGTCACTCCGTACTGGTGAAAAAGTCCGACATTGAACCAGACAGGTGAATTGAAAGCTCCATGCTGGTGCAAGCAGAGCCAGGTCAGTTCGCGATAAAACTGCTCCCCGTCTTCGGGAGAATCAAAATAGCCATCCTCGATTCCCCAGTCGGAAATGGTCCGGGAAACACGGTGAATCAATTGCCGTAAGCTGCTTTCCCGCTCTTCTGTACCGTTCTCTCCATAGAAATACTTGCTCACGACCACGTTGGTAGCCAGCTGACTCCAGCCTGAAGGGATCTCACAATCGGTCTGCTCGAATAACAAACCGCCATTTTCATCCTTGATCGCTGCACTTCGAGTTTCCCACTCGACTGTATCGAACGGATCAGCCACATCCTGGGGACAAAACCGTTGCTCGATCTGCAATCCAGCTTGACCCGTTCCCGCTGCCTGACCTGCCGATTTCCGAGATACGTTAACACCTGCCATCTATTTCCAGTTCCTTCTGTTGATAGCGACTTCCGACGGATAAATACGGGAAGGCAAGAATGAAGTGTACAAATATACACTATCGAAAAGAGGCCGTCTCATCCCTGAGTTCGTTTATCCAGAAAATCCTTTTTCCAACGTTTCGAGATATGAAATACAGAAGCCCTGGTGTGCTTCTGTGGCAAAAAAGAAGGTGACTTACGGCCCTGTAAGCCAAACAACCCCCCGAAGGGGGCATAAAACAACTCCAAACACCACATGTTGTACCCATCGAATGATTGAGGCACAACATTTAGTTAGAAGCGTAAAGATACTCGATAATGCCAGTACGTCAAATTTCAGTTTTTCACATCCCTTATGTCCTTACCACTTAACGCTTTATGGACATTGTGGTGGGTGTGGATAAGCTGGCAACAGGGCCTTCCGAAGGGAACTTAAGTCTTTATTAAAAAAGACTTTACGAGAAAAAAAGAGGGCTCCTGAAAAGCTGCTTTCCCCAATTAAAAAAGTCGGGAAATATTACCGATCCGTCAAAAAATTCCGCCGCGGAGATCTTGCGGAGAGAAAACACGGAGTCACGGGGACGTGATACTGGCAATACGTACTCGTGTATACATCTGCCGATGACCGGTTTTCCTGCGTGAATTCTTGCGTTTCCGCAGCTTTTGAACGACCAGTTTTGGCCCCTGGGATGCGCCCAGTACGACTGCACTTACCGATGCCCCGTCCACCGTCGGTTTCCCAAGCTGCACACCACCATCGCCTGAGATCGCCAGGATCCTGTCGAAAACGATCTCATCCCCTGCTGATGCCTCATGAAGGTCGATTTCAAGCTCCTGGCCTTCCTCGACCTTCCGTTGCTGGCCCCTGTCGTCAATGATTGCATACATCGTCTTGTTCTCTGGGAAGCGGTTCTTTTGGGTCAGGTAAACTTCTCTTAACGAACCTGTCAGCCTAGCCGATCACTGTCTTGGCGTCGAGGGTCAGAGTCTCCCTTTTCGGGGAGACGCTATTCACCGGGTAGTCAATCCAGCACGATTGTTTTTCCATCCTTGTCGCGACACTGAAGATCCAGGTATTCCGGGTAAACATCGTCCTTTCCACTAATTTTTACCGACATCTTGCCTCGCTCTTCCAGCCGTGCAACGTCCTTCTTTTTCTTGCTTTTCAGGTAATCCGCCACGGCCTGGTGAACTTTCACGGTAACCTTTTCTACTTTCCCGTTGTCGCAGGCAAGCATGATCTGACGCACCACATCGATGGACATGCTTTCGGCGGTTTTCACGACACCCCTGCCATTACAGCAAGGACAATCCTCGTAGACGGCTTTCTTCACGCTTGGCCGTACCCGCTGACGTGTCATCTCGATCAACCCAAAGGGACTCGTGCGGAGAATCTTCGTGCGAGCCCGATCTCGCTTCATCGCATCCCGAAGCTCTCTTTCCACCCCACGGCGGTACTTCTCCCTGCGCATATCGATAAAGTCATTCACGATCACACCACCCAGGTCACGAAGCCTGAGTTGGCGGGCAATCTCCCGGGCAGCAATCATGTTAAGGCGATAGGCGGATTCCTCGGGGCCTCCATCGCTACGGAAGTTCCCACTGTTGACGTCAATCGCCACCAGGGCCTCGGTGGGATCAATCACGATCGACCCTCCCTCCTTGAGCCGAACTTCTCGCTTGAAGATCTGGTCCACTTCCTGCTCCAGGCTGTACTTGTGAAAGAGCGGCTCTTTTCCCTCGTAGTAATGCAGCCGGTTGGCCTGGCGAGGCATGACCAGCTGCAGGAATTCCTTGGCACGGTTAAAAGACCCCTGCTCATCGATATAGATAGCATCGACATCGAGTGTGAAGATGTCACGAATCGTGCGAATGATCATATCGCTTTCTTCGTAGACGTCTGCCGGGCCTTCACTTTTCTTCACGCGCCTGGCAATCACTTTCCAGAGCCGGACAAGATAAGCCATGTCTCGCGCCAGCTCCTTCTTGGTTCGCTCGCTGCCGGCAGTCCGCACAATAAAACCCAGGCCCTCGGGCGGTTCAAGTTCCCGGAGCGTCTTGCGCAGTTTTCTGCGGAGGTCATCATCCTCGATCTTGCGAGAGACACCGACACGCCCCAGTGCGGGCATGAGCACAAGGTAACGCCCCGGAATGCTCAGGTAGGTCGACAATGTCGGTCCCTTGGTCCCGATCCCCTCCTTGATCACCTGAACCAGCACCGTATCACCACGGCTGAAAATCTCTTCTATCGGTGGCTTGACGCGCG
Source organism: uncultured Pirellulaceae bacterium (assembly GCA_964476375.1). Taxonomy (GTDB): domain Bacteria; phylum Planctomycetota; class Planctomycetia; order Pirellulales; family Pirellulaceae; genus SAT2750. Next base: position 32,608 of record CAYYZW010000093.1, on the reverse strand, counting down.
GCCGGCTGCCCTTGGGCTGACGTCGCTGCCGGCCTTTTGGTTCCTTCCCCTTCCCCTTGCCACTTGGAATCGGCTTATCCGGATCGTACCCTCCCTGTCGAAAATACTGCGATTCCACGTCACTGATATGCAGGAAACCGTTTTGGCCCACGCCAAAATCGACAAACGCGGCCTGGATGCTCGGCTCCAGGTTGACCACCTTGCCGAGATAGATATTGCCCGCCAGGTTGTCCTGGCTCGCTCGCTCCACGTAGAGTTCTTCGAGGACACCGTCCTCGACAATCGCAACACGGCATTCTTCCGGTTGCGAGACATTGATGATCATTTCTTTTTTCATATTCTCTTTGCCAGGCACCCGCCGGAGCGCCCTCCTTCTTTTTTCGGTGTTGTTTTTTCTGAGGCGACCTAGAACACAAGTTCCGGCGCGACTTTCCTAAGCTGTTCCTGCAAGTAAGCATCTATTTCCCTGGCGGAGTCCATTTCCATCACTCTCTCCGCGATCCCCTCACACTGATCCAGTGACACATGCCGACAGATCTGCTTGATTTCCGGCAAGGCACTTGGCGCCACGCTCATGGAACGCAGGCCGAGGCCAAGCAGCAGCATGGTATAGGCAGGGCTACTACTCATTTCTCCACACAGCGTGGTATGGACTCCGGCTGCACGGGCAGCTCGAATGGTAACGTCGATCAGCCGTAAAACAGCCGGATCACTTGCCCTGTATAGCGAAGCAATATCCTTATTGCCACGGTCCACTGCCAGGGCATACTGAATAAGATCGTTGGTCCCGATACTGAGAAAATCCACTTCCTGGACCAGCTTGTCTATCATCATCACAGCCGAGGGGACTTCTACCATCATCCCCACGGGAATCGTGTCGGCGCACTCAACCCCCTCGTCACGAATATCCTCCAGCGTATCGGCCAGGACCATCTTGGCCTGGCGTATCTCCTCCAGGGTCGCGATCAAGGGGAACATCACCTTCACCTGTCCGAGTGCACTGGCCCGGGCAATTGCTCGGAGCTGAACACGGAAGAGATCCAGGTTGCGAAGCGAAAGACGAATACTGCGAACACCAAGGAATGGATTATTTTCTTCCTCGGTGCGGGGAAGCTGTCCCATCTTGTCCGCACCCAGGTCCACCGTGCGGATCACAACAGACCGGTCACCCATGGCCCTGATCACTTCGGCATAGGCCTGGTAATGATCTTGCTCGGTAGGTTCCACCTCGGCACCCAGGTAAAGGAACTCCGTCCTGTAAAGCCCGATCCCCTCGGCCCCTCGATCTATACAGGCTTTCATCTCATGAGGAAATTCGATGTTCGCAAGCAGCTCGATACGAGTTCCATCCATCGTCTCGGCCGGCTCATCTTTTAACCCTGCCAGCTGGACAGCCAGGGTTCGATGATCGTCTATTTCCTGCTGGTACCTGTCGAGTGTTTCCTGGTCTGGATGCAGGATCACCTGACCATGGTCTCCATCCACAATCACCAGGTCGCCACCGGAAACATCCGCCAGAAACAAACCGGTACCCACGATTGCGGGTATCTCCAGCCCCTTGGCAATAATGGCCGTGTGGCTGCCAGGCCCCCCTGCCTCCGTGACGAAGGAGAGTACAAAATCCGGGTTCATCCTGGCCGTTTCATTGGGCGTCAGGTTATGCGCCAGGACAATCGCCGGAGCATCCAGGTCTGCCAGCGATTCACGACTCCGGCCCAGCAGGTTTGCCAGCAGGCTGCTCTCCAGGTCAAACACATCGTGGGCTCGTTCCGCCAGGTAGACATTCTCCAGTTCCTGGAACACTTTCGCGTAACGGCGCAAGGTACGGCTGACCGCGTATTCTGCAGAGTGATGCTGCTGCCGAATCAGCGCCTCGAGTTCATCATGCAGCATCGGGTCACGGAGCATCTGCAGATGCGCAGCAAAAATTGCCCCGTAATGGTCGCCCAGTTGCTGGGTCACCGTATCGCGATTGTGGCGGATCTCTTCAGCCACCGCATCGATGGCTCGATCGAGCCGTTGCAGCTCGCTCTCCACTGCATCACGCAGTACAAAACGGCCGGGGATCCGGAATCCCTCGTTATCCAGAACCAGTGCCTCACCGATGGCAATGCCTGGTGAGACAGTGATCCCCTGTAATATCTGCATCTCTATGTACGCTCCACCCACCCCGGAGGGCAGGCAGCCCAGTGGGATCTATCACCAGGGAAGATTCCTTCGCTGGTGAGATCAACCACTTTTACCAGCCAGCCCGGGTCGCGGGGAGCAAACCCTCGTTCGCTCCACCCACACTACCAGGACCGACTGCTCTTGTTTCTCCAACGGTACTTTTTCACCAGAACCCACCCGGTGGGTTACTCGCTAAAGTCACTCTCTATCAATCCAACCAGGGCATCGACTGCCTGTTCGGCATCATCCCCGGTCGCACGGATGGTCAACTCGCTCCCTTGATCAGCAGCAAGCGTCAGGATGGACAGGATACTCTTCCCATCCACCATTTCTCCATCCTTCTCTATTTCGATGACCGACTGAAAACTCGCCGCCAAGCGGACAAACTGATCTGCAGGGCGTGCATGCAAGCCCTCGGAACAGCTTACGGTTACCCGCTGGCTCCGGCTCATCTCTGTCATCTGTTTTTCCATCAACCTGTATCTTCTTTAAAACAACTGATTTGTGTATTCCGGCTGGAATTTGACGCTACCTGGCATTATCCATAACCGAAAACTAACCCACAAACTGGTTATTATCTGCTTCTTCCAGCAACTGCTGGATGTCTTTCACTGTCTTTGCCTGCCGCAGGAAACGACAGAACATGTCATCTCGCAACTGTCTTGAAATATTCTCCAGCGCCCGGAGATGGTCCTGGGGAAGATCCGGGGGAGAGACGAGCAGAAAAAAGAGCTGAACCTTACCACCATCCAGGCTGTTGAAATCCACCCCGTCGACACTCACGCCCACGGTGCCCGTAAGCTGCCCAGCACTCGAGTGCTTGGTATGTGGTACGGCGACCCCACGACCGATTCCCGTGCTCCCCAGCTCCTCACGCTTCAGGATCGCCTCGATGATGTTCTGCTTGTCACTCGCCTTAATTTCACCGGCGTCAATCAAGGATGTCACCAGCTCGTCGATAACCCCTTCTCTATCCTGTGCGGCAAGTTGCGGCTGGATTGCCTTGGGACTAATAAAATCCGCGAACTTCATACCATCTCTTCCTTTGTCTGTGCGAAACACGGATCGCCAATCGCTCCTGGCAGAAACGACCAATGTAGATCCACTCCACAGGATATGTCCTGTTACTTTTCCTTCTTTACCTCGCGGCTATCCTTCCTGGCCAAGCATTGACTTTCACCTTGGACCACCTTCTTTCCCATCCACGACAACCACCTGTGAACAGACATTGCTGCATGTTATCGGGGCTCGCTTCGCCCCCGTGGTCGTGCGTTCAGACAGGAACGTGATTCGCCAATTTCAGGAAAGAAAATCCAGCCTGACAGCGATCTCACGCCGACGTCACAACTTCAAGTCTACCGTTGGGCCCAAGGATGCGAAAGGGCGTGAGATGCCTGGCCAGTGAAAAGGGCTCAGGGAAGCAGGGGGGACAGTACCATCTGTGGTCCCGGTGCCTCATCGTAACGCACCAGGCCTTCTTTCAGGAGCTGCCTCCATCCCTGAATCTGGGGAGACTGCTGGTCGGGCAATTTGTGGGCCCGGTATTCCTTGCTGAAACCAGTGATCCATTTCAGATTCAGGTGCGCGAGCAGTCGAACATCCATGTCACTATCGCTAAGTTGTTCCACCAGGATCACACCCGCGTCCCCCTCCAGCTGTTCGGGACTGTAACCCAGCAAGAGCCTGTAAAGTACATCAGATCTCTCCCCTCGCTGGCGGGACAGGCTCTGTTGAATCTCCCGGGCAACATCGGCACTGGAGGTGGCGAGTTGACAGACCAGCTGGGCCTGACGCTCCCAGTGTGATCGGTACTCTGCATCATTCCAACACTGGAGGACGGCATCGTATTGACCAAGAACCGCCAGGCATTCGGCGGCTAGAGCACGTACTTCCACCCGGTTATGCCCTTCAAACTGCTGTATCAATAACATTTCAATCGATTGCTCCGGATCCATGTTTTCAAGCAGCCCGGATGCCGCCTCTCGCTCCAGTGGCTTTTCGGTCCCCTGCCGGGTTACCCATACCGGCAAGGTACCCACTCTTCCTCGAACCGGCTGCTGGTCAGCCACCATGGTGTAAGTCAGGTAACCGTCTTCCGTCGCGATGCCCGCTGGCTGCGTCAAGTTGGGAGTTTCCCAGTTCGCAGACCCAATACAGATCAGGCGAACCACGGAAACCGGTTCCATCTCCAGTGGGTTATCCCCGGGAGGGATATAATGGTTGACCTCAATCAGGATCCGGGCCCCCGGGGATGGAAGCTGGGCGATTCCGGCGATACCCGCCAGTTCCAAGTCAATGATGCTTTCACGCGATCCCACGTTGTACAGGGAGAGCTGGCCATGCTCCACGGCCATGACCGTACCAGACGTCGTGCCGGCGGGGTGGAGTGCGACCTGGCAATAGCCATCCAGCGTGACCTGGATACCATTGGAAAGTGAAATTCGTGGATGAAACAGTGGCAGCGAAAGCAACCGATCACCAGGAACAAGCTGCTCATCCACGCCAACCGGTTGCCAGGAACTCTCGCTCGATGTCTGGCGAAGCAGGTATTCGTTGCCAAGCTGGTTTATTGCCAGCAGGTTATCATTCCTGGCGACTGGCTGATCCAGGTCCGGGTCCGGCAACTGGCTGGAGTGCCCGGTGGTTTCCAGTGGTAACGGATCCACCTGGGATTCACTATCTCCCCCGTCCACCAGGTCCTCTGGGGGCGAGAAAAAACCGCCCAGGATAGAATGATCCGCGTTAAATGGGCCGGCGAGCCTCAGGCCAACCAGGCCAATCAGAATGACCAGAATGGAAGCCACGGCAAGTCGCCCGAGGCCACTACGGGTTCCCGCAGCAACGTAATCGGGTTTTTCCCCTGCCCGACGCTGTTCGGCCAGCGTGACCGGTACAGAGACCGGCTCCTCTGGCTCGACCACGGTCTCCCGCGAAGTTTTTCCCGCGGAGTCGATGAGTCCATTCAAATGCTGTCGCAACTCGGGGCGGATCTGGGCAGGCTCTCCCAGCACCATCATCATGATCCGGTGGCAGGAAACAACTTCTGCCAGGGATGGATCCGATTCAAGGCAGACTCTCTCGAATTCAGGCACCTGGTCAAGCGAGAGGGTATTATCCAGGTAATCGGCGACACTGTTGGCATCATGTCCCGTCCCCACAGCGTCCAGCGGTGGGGATGAAAGCTGGTGCTTGCGGGAACTGCTCAGTGCACGGTATCTCAATTCACTGGCAAATTCACTTTCACTGATCTTGCGGGCAATCTGATCCGCATCATCCGGTTCAAGGACATCATCCAGGTAAGCAAGCAAGGTACGTAAGGTAAGTCGCATGGCACAGGTGGGTTGCAGGGAATGGGGAAGTGAATAACCGTCGGGATCAGGCTCCTCTAGTAGAAATAGTGGCAAACGGCTGCCACATTCGTACAAGAAAACAAGTTTTTTTCTCTGGAAGATGACTGCTATCATCCTTAGTGACCATTACGCAGGAAAGAACCAGGCCCATGTCACTTTTCAATTCTTCCGAGAAAGCTCATCTGGAACGAGCCCAGCCGCTGGCGGCGCGGATGCGGCCGGCGACGCTCGACGAGTTCATCGGCCAGGATCATTTTCTCGGCGAGGGCAAGCTGCTTCGAAGACTGGTCGATGCTGATCGGCTTGGATCCGTGATTTTCTATGGCCCCCCGGGCTGTGGGAAAACCACGCTCGCCCAGTTGCTGGCCATGGAAAGCAAAAGCCGTTTCCGGCAACTCAGTGCCGTGACCAGCGGCGTCCAGCAACTGCGAGAACTCCTCGTCGAAGCCAGGGATGAACTTGCCACAGGAGGCTACAGGACCCTGCTCTTTATCGATGAAATTCACCGCTTTAACCGGGCCCAGCAGGATGCACTGTTACCGGATGTGGAAAACGGGATTGTGACACTGATCGGAGCGACCACCACAAATCCTTTTTTCACGGTCGTAAGTGCCCTGGTAAGCCGCAGCCAGGTTTTTCAGTTCGAACCCCTCTCGGTCGAACAGATCGAGCAGGTCCTGGATCGAGCCCTGGGGGACACGGTGCGGGGCCTGGGGAACTACGATGTCGAGCTCCATGAACAGGCCCGCCGGTTCCTGGCAGAGGTCTCCGACGGCGACGCCCGACGGGCGTTAAATACCCTGGAAATCGGTGTCCTCTCAGCCGAGAAATATCCACTCCAGTTCAGTCGTGAACTGGCGGTCGAATCGGTCCAGCGAAAGGCGGTCCATTATGATCCGACCGGGGATGAGCACTACGATACGATCAGTGCGCTGATCAAGAGTATCCGTGGCAGTGACCCTGATGCAGGTATCTACTGGCTGGCCCGCATGCTCGAGGGAGGTGAGGACATTCGTTTTCTCTGCCGGAGGCTGGTGATCCTGGCCAGTGAGGATATCGGGAATGCCGATCCACAAGCACTCGTCATCGCCGTGGCTGCCATGCAAGCCTGCGAGATGGTGGGATTACCCGAGTGCCAGCTGACACTTGCCCAGGCCGTCACCTATCTCGCATGTTCCCCCAAATCCAATGCGTCCACCGTCGCTATCGGGGCGGCACGCAAGGATATCCGCGAGGGGCGTGTACTGCCCGTGCCAACTCACTTGCGTGATTCACACTACGGTGGTGCCGAGCAGCTGGGGCACGGGGACGGGTACATCTCGGCGCACAACGCGCAGGGGGGGGTCGCCAGCCAGGATTACCTGGGAGTGGAACGTCTGTACTACCAGCCCGTGGACCGGGGATTTGAAGCCGAATTGCTCCAGCGGCTGGAAACCATCCGTGCCCGACTGAAAAATACTCGCCAGACCCTCCCGGAAAGGGACGACGGGGACAAATCGGCCTAGCAGCAACCCTCTTGATCACCTACTATTCGCTGGGCCGCCCGGCGCCACGACCCTACCACGGGCCCATTGCAAGGGCCAGGAGCGTCGCCAGGATGCCGAGCACTCCAATCATCGTCCACCAGATGGGCCGCTGCGACCAGATGCTCAAACGGTGAGTAACATAATCTCCACAGTGAGGACACTGCTGGGCTTCCTCGTATATTTCAAGACCACAGTGAGGACAGGGAACAACTTCTCCAGCCTGATCATCCGGAAGGTCAAGCTCGGCGTCATCCCACCAGGACTCCTGGTCCTCACCGTCGTACCAATCATCCTGGGAGACTACCACAACAATCACTGCTCCCGGTTCCCACCAGAATCACCAGCCCCGACTGGAAGCCGGCCACACGTTTTTCAACCAAACATTCCGTAGAACGTTTTTCGTCAAGGAGGACGAAAATGCAATCCATCAAGACCGCCCTGCTCATCGTCTTCATGATGGTGATACTCTATGGTGCTTACGTGATCCTGTACACGCCGGATCCCCCACCGCTGCAAGGTATTTCGGACCTGCTGGAACAAGAAGTCACACCACCGGTGAACACCCAGGGAGAAGAGAACCCTGGTACATTGGCTGGAACAGAAGATCCCGTCGTCCTGACACTCGATTCCAGCCCTGTCGATGAGCCAGGGCCGGAAACACCTGCCGAGGTTATCGGTCCAGCGCCGCCGGAAGAAGCATCCGTGGCGATCACGGATGGCGACAACGTTGTCTCGCCGGAGGATCTTGAGCCGTCACCAGGAGCGGATCCGGGGGTTGTAGCAGCCGGGGCCGGATTAGTACCGGAGGATACCATGGAGGAAATCCTGGAGGAGGAGAATCCATCCGGGCCAGAGGCCGTTACCATCGGTGAAGAACAGTCCACCCCGACGGCCGAGGAGGCGGACAAAGTCTTTCGGCAAGCTTGGAGCGTTGCGAAACAGCAGGTGGAACAGGGGGATCTGCGTGCAGGCCTGCTGACACTCTCCCAGTACCACGGCAATAACCAGATCAACCTGGATTACCAGCAACAGCTCCTGGAGATTCTTGATTACCTTGCCGGGGAGGTGATCTACTCGCAAAAACACCTCGTCGAACCTCCCTACAGCGTGCAAGCAAATGACTCGCTGGAGATGATCGCTCACCAGTACCGGGTTCCGGCCAGGTTGCTGCAGAATATTAATGGGATCCAGGATGCCACACTCCTGACCCCGGGTTCAGAATTAAAGGTCGTGAAAGGACCGTTCCGAGCACGTGTGGACCTGTCGGACAAGGAAATCACGCTCTTCGTAGGCCAGCTTTACGCGGGTCGCTTTCCCTGCCAGGTGGGTGCCGATCCCTACCCGGAACCGGGTCAATACACGGTGCTGGCCAAGCAACAGGAACGGTCCTACTATGTCGGGGATGGAAGTGTTATCCCTGGTGGTGATCCGCGAAACCCCTATGGACATATCTGGCTGGACCTAGGAAACCAGGTTTGTCTGCATGCTTCAGCACAGAGCGAGGAGGTTGCCAATTCACAACTTGGCTGCATCCGCTTGAACCAGACAGACAGTTCCGATGTCTACGGGATTCTCTCGGCAGGCTCCCAGGTGCTGATCCGCCGCTAGCCCCCTAGCCGTCACCGGTCGGGATTCCAAGATCCTCGATCGTCAGCAGGGTTCGCAGCTCATATCCGCGCTCGGCGAAAGCTTCCGCACCACCCTCCAGGCGGTCGATAATGGCGATCACCCCATCGACATGAAGCCCGAAAGCTTCCACGTGTTCAATCGCCCGAAGCGAACTTCCCCCTGTCGTGACCACATCCTCGACAATCACCACGTGCTGGCCAGGTTCGACTGGGCCTTCCACCATCCGGCCCTTGCCATGCTCCTTGGTTTCCTTGCGGACAATGAAGCCGCGCAGGGACAGGCCCTGGTAGGCGGCAGTCGTGATCACTGCCGCGGAGATCGGATCGGCACCAATCGCCATGCCACCTACCGCATCGGGTAGTGAATCACCCAGAAGCTCCAGAATCCCCGCACCGATCTGGCGTGCCCCCTCGCTATGAAGGGTAACCTTTCGGCAGTCCAGGTAAAAACTGGCCTGTTTTCCGGAGGCCAGGGTGAACTGGCCGAACTCCAGGGCATGCTCTCGCACCAGGTCCATCAATGCCTGCTTATCGTACACGGGCTCCATCCTTGTGCTGGCAATCGGGCTAGGCCTCTGCTTCGGTCCTGGCTTCTCTCAGGCCACGACTGAGAATATCCCGCAGGAGAGGCGAATAATCCTCGTAGACTGCCTCGTCTGGGGGCCCCATCGCGTACTGGTAAATGGCATCGCGGGGTTTTTCGCCAAGGCACAACAGCGTCGAACTAACCGTTCCACGATCCTTGCTGCGAACCACCATGCTGGGACGTCCCGGCGCCGTGGCAGGTCGTGCGAAGGCCTTACTGGCAACTGCCAGGAACTTGACCGGAGAATCCAGTGTCTGCAGTGTCAGGAACCGGTGAGCCAGCGCGACCCGTTCATCACGAGGATCGTTCAGGTCACGGTTAGCAATCACCGAGAGACCCTCTTCCAGTTTGACCACGTTCGGTTCGTCACCCCCGTGGACCACCCAGCCGCTATCGGCATCCGCGATGACAAAGTTCACCCCCTCGTATCGATTCGTGGCAAGCTCTTCCATCGCGAGGTGCATCGCTTCCTGGGCAGAGGCACAACGGAGCAGATCCTTGCAAAGCGTGCCACGACTGCGGGGCGCGATCGGTGGAATCAGCTTCCGCCGGTTACTGGCTCCGACAAACATGCCGTACTGGTTGACACCCAGCCAGGTGCCACCACTCTGTTGATCCAAACCACTAAGAACACGAGGCTTTCCCGACTGGATCGATGGCGGACTGCTCGGGCGGTCATAAAATTCTTCCCGGTTGGCAGCCACCAGGATCGGTGTCTGTTCATCAAGTCGGTACTGAATAGCAAGTAAACACATACGCTCGCTCAATTTCCTTTTACGCCCTAACGCCCTGTTTTCAGGCCGAAAGAGCAATTCAGGCAGTCATCCGGGAACCCTTCCCTCTGGGACTTCTGCCCGCTAAAGACAAACCTTCAAATCTACACCATAATCTGACACATGACACCCCCTATTGGGGGGTATGGTAAGGGTTTTCAGGCTCCACCCTCAGGGCAGGTTATCATCCGCTTGTCTGGTTTCCCGGCTATCCCCCCCCTTGAGTACCACCGGCCAGCACCGTAATGTTCGAATCCATACCGCCCTTCGTTACCAGCAGTTGGTGAAAACCATTCAGGCTGACTTTTTCTACACACGCCGAGGAGCCACACCATGTCAGAACAACCTGGTCACGCACGAATACGTATCGCGATCATCGGTGCGGGTGCTGTCAGCGACTATCACCACGTTCCGGGAATCCGACTGGACCCTCGAGCCGAGCTCGTGGCAGCCTGTGATTCCAGTGAATCCCTGCTGGAGCAGCGCAAGTCAGACTGGGCCATCGACAGGGTGACCACCGACTACCTGGAGATCTGTGAGGATCCTGACATCGATGCAGTCATTATCGCCACTCCAAATTTCACCCACTGCCCGATGGCAGTCGCGGCCGCCAAAGCCGGCAAACACGTGATGTGCGAGAAACCGCTTGGCCTCAACGCCGGGGAAGTCCAGCAGATGGTCGATGCGGCTGAACAGGCTGGAATCGTCCACATGACCGCCTTCACATACCGCTTTGCACCCTCGATGCGGTACCTCAAGCACCTCGCTTCAACAGGACAACTGGGAGACCTTCGCCATTTCCGTAGCCAGCGCTTCCTGGACTGGCCGGAGACAAGCTGGGGATGGCGACAGTACAAGGACCTGGCTGGCGCCGGAGACCTTTTTGACATGACAATTCACCGCATTGATTTCGCCATGGACCTGATGGGCCCAATCGAACGTGTCTGCGGGGCGGTCGCCCAGTATGCGCCCCGCACAGAGACCGAGCAGGGGGAAGCATGCAAACCATCTGAAGTCGATGACTGGTCTGCCATGATCGGTATTTTTCAGTCGGGCAGCGTGGGTGTCTGGGAAGGGACAACCCTGGCCAAGGGATACGACCTGAACGGCTTCGGCCACGAGTGGGCAGAAATCAACGGGAGCCAGGCATCGGCCGTGTACCGGCTCCACGAGCCAAACACGCTCCTGCTTGGCCGGACAGGCCAGGACCTGGAACCGGTCGATGTCCCGGTAGAATTTCTTTCTCCAGCGGAGAGCCCACGGGATCCATCCGAGGGGGAACCGGCAACGGTGTTCCGTTACGACCTGGTCTGGGAATTTGTCTCTGCCATCGTGGAAGAGCGGCCTGCCGTACCAAGTTTCGAGGATGGCCGCCGGGCCCAGCTTGTTGCCGATTCGGTTCTCCAGTCACACGAGTCTGGAAGCTGGATTGATTTATCCAGCCAGCCTGCTTAAGCCGGCATAGATTGTGACTTTCGAAAGCAACTGAGGACGTCTATATTGTTCCACTGTAGACCATCTCCATCCCGAACCTGCCATGGCATCTCCTCCCAAGACAACGCCCGCTGACCAGGCAAAGCCTGCTGCCCTGACCTCCGGTTCAGTCAGCCGGCAGGTCAGCAAGCTGACCGGGGTACAGGTGCTGGCAACCGGCCGGGCCGCTCCCGAGCGAGTGGTTCATAACGAGGAACTGGCTGAACACGGCTACGATGCCGACTGGATCGTCCAGCGAACCGGGATCCAGTCCCGGCACTGTGCCGGGCCGGAAGAGGCGACCAGTGACATGGCCACCCGGGCCGCCCTGCACTGCCTGGAAGCGGCGGAACTCGAGCCCATGGACGTCGACCTGATCCTCGTTTCCACAATCACGCCGGACCAGCCCACTCCATCGACCGCCTGCCATGTCCAGCGGGCCATCGGATCCAACGCCCCGGCCATGGACATCAGTGCCGCCTGTGCCGGGTTCATGTACGCCATGGTGACCGGGATGCAGTTTGTCCATAACGGAACCTACCGGCACGTCCTGGTGATCGGTGCAGACATGATGAGCCGCACGGTCAATCCGGAGGACAAAAAAACCTTCCCACTCTTTGGAGACGGGGCCGGAGCGGTCCTGCTGGGAGCGGGGAATGAAGACCAGGGGATGCTCGCCTACACCCTCGGAGCGGACGGTTGTGGAGCGGAACTTCTGCAGATTCCAGCCGGGGGAACACGCAAGCCGATCACGCTCAAGATGCTTCAGGAGAACGAGAATTTCCTTATTATGGATGGCCGGGCCGTCTTCAAGTGGGCCGTCCGCACCCTGGCGGAATCCACCCGCCAGGTTCTTGACTCCACCGGCCACTCTATCGAGGACGTCCAAATCGCCCTTTTTCACCAGGCCAACATCCGCATTCTCGATGCGGCCGTGGAACACCTGGGAATTGACTCGGAGAAAGTCCCCTCCAACCTGGACCGCTACGGCAACACATCGTCAGCCAGCATCCCACTGGTCCTGGACGAGGTCTGCCGCGAGGGCAGGATCGATCGCGGAGACCTGGTCCTGATGAGCGGTTTTGGGGCTGGTCTTGCCTGGGGGACGGCACTTATTCGCTGGTAATCTAACCCGATGACAAAAAAAACAAGCGTAAAACCGACAACAGACACGAGCATTAAACGGCTTCCTCCGCGCAGCGAGATTGCCCTGGAGGATACGTGGGATCTCTCTAGCCTTTACGGTTCGGACGAGCAGTGGGAGGAGGCCCTGGAGCAGTTCAGCAAGCAAATCAACCGTTACAGCGAATTCCAGGGACAGCTCTCCGACGATGCACAAACGCTCAAGGCCTGCCTCACCCTGGACCTGGCAATCGAGCAGGAGGGGGAACGGGTTGGCACCTATGCTTTCCTGAGAACGACGGAGGACCAGGCAAACAGTGATTACCAGGGCATGTTCAGTCGCTTTCAGAACATCGCCTCCCAGGCAGCCCAGGCGGCCAGTTTCATTCGACCGGAAATCCTGGCAATCGATCCAGCTGTCATGGATACCCTGCTGGGGGATCCAGAACTGGCCGGGGAGCGACTCCTGCTGGAACGGATTGTCCGCTACCGGCCACACACGCTTGGCGAGAACGAGGAACGCCTGCTGGCGATGCAGAGCGAGATGTCCCAGGCGGCACGGAAGGCCTTCAGCCAGCTGCACAATGCCGACATGAAATTCGGCCTGGTCACCAACGAGAAGGGGGAGCAGGTAGAGCTGAGTAATTCCAGTTTCATCGAACTGCTGCATTCTCCCGACCGGGATGTCCGCAGAACTGCTTTCCAGCAGTACTACCAGCAATTCGAGGCACACGAGAATACGCTGGCGGCCACACTTGGCGGCTCCATCCAGAAGGATGTCTACTATGCCAAGGCACGGGGCCATGAAAGCAGCCTGGCAGCAGCCCTCTTCCCGGACAACATGCCCCAGTCGGTCTACGACAACCTGATCAGCTCGGTCCGCAACAAGCTGCCCGTACTCCACGAGTACTACGACCTGAGGCGGCGGACGATGGAGCTCGATGACATCCATCACTACGATACCTACGTGCCGATTCTCAGCGACCTGGAAATACGGCGCAGCTGGGATGAAGCGGTGGAGCTGGTGATCCGCTCCCTGGAACCACTCGGAAGCGATTACACCTCGGTGCTGGAAGAAGGGCTGCGAGGTCGCTGGTGTGACCGCTACCCGAACCAGGGAAAACAGAGCGGTGCCTTTAGCTGTGGTTCTTTCGACGGGGATCCCTATATCCTGATGAACTACAAGCCCGACGTGCTCAACGACACTTTCACGCTGACGCACGAGGCAGGGCACTCGATGCACTCCTATTACTCCTCCGGTAACCAGCCCTTTGCCTATTATGATTACATGATCTTTGTGGCGGAGGTGGCGAGCACGTTCAACGAGCAACTGCTGGCCGACCATCTCCTCAAGAACGCGGCTGACGACCGCGAGCGAGCCTACCTGCTCAACCGCCTGGTGGATGATATCCGCGGCACCATCCTCCGGCAGACCATGTTTGCCGAGTTCGAGAAGGTCACCCACGAGATGGCCGAAGATGGAGAGCCGCTGACCGTGAAGTCATTGCGTGGTGCCTATGGCAGCCTGCTCCAGGACTATTTTGGACCGGACTTTGTGATCGATGACGAACTCCCACTGGAGTGTTTCCGGATCCCGCATTTCTACCGGGCTTTCTACGTCTACAAGTACGCGACCGGTCTGTCGGCTGCCATCACGCTCAGCCGACAGGTTCTTGCCGGGGGCCAGCAGGAACTGGACAAGTACCTCGGTTTTCTCAAAGGAGGCTGCAGCAAGGATCCGCTGGATCTGCTGCGGGATGCCGGGGTGGACATGGAAGAGCCCCAGGCAGTGGAAACGGCGCTCGATCACTTCGAGCAACTGGTCAAAGAACTGGGCGAGCTTCTCTAGGTCAGCGCTATTTCTTCTTGGCACTGGTTATCCAGAGAAACGGCTTCTCTGCTTCATCGACCCGCAGCTGGCAGGTCAGTCCGACCTGGGAGAGTAGCCGGTCAAGGATTTTCTTGTAAAACGTCTTGCCGGCCGGCACGGTCACTTTCACCGTGGAGGGATCAATCCGGTAGCGGACCATCGCGTTATGGTCCATCAGCATCGGTAATTCAATTCGCGGCTTCAGTGCATCGAGCGCGTCCTGCAGGACAATGTTCCGGATCTCCACGTTCAGGAACTTGAAGAGGGTCGGAGCCACGTTGCCGGGTGTTTTCTTCAGGGGCCAGCCGACCGGCCAGGATTCCTTTGCCGAGGCAGTCGATGTGATCAGCAGCCGGACCGGCTGACCCTGGGGTCGGCCTGGTACCAGCACCAGCCCCAGCGGCCGGAGGACTGCCGCCAGCACCGTGCCACTGCTTAGTTTTTGCATCTCTTCCACCACCAGTTCACTGCCGGCCATCGCCGGCCGGGCAGAAGCATCAAGCGTTACGCGCAGGTCCAGCTGGCTGGTAATACGCTCTACCACCTCGCTGTTTTTCTCGCCGCGGGTGGAGAAGCGGACCGGACGGGTGAGTTGCTCATGGACCATCACCAGCTGTTTGTCTGTCAGGCCAAAGGCACCGGTTCGAGCCGTCAGCGCCTCGACCCCGTCTGCCTTGAGCTTGTTGATCCAGGCCACCAGCCCGGTCTTGTCACCATGACGGAAAGTACCGCCCACCACGTAGAGCCGGTTGTCCGTCGAGATCAGGCCTGTCACTTCGTAAACAGGCCGTACCGCGGTACCGAGGTTGTCCACCTCCGGTTCATCGGACGCCTTGGCACCCCGGATACGGATCGACGTGATACCACACTGTTTCATGAAGTCGATCCACTTGCGCTGCCCTGTTGCCGGAAAACCGGGGGCTGCCGCCAGTTCAAACTGGACAAGCGGCGCAGCACCATCAAGCGAGATGGGTACCACCAGCACCAGCAGCAGCAGGCCGGCACGCAACGTGCATTGTCGCATCTGTTTCTCTCCCGGAGCCACCTGGATGACAACTCTCCCATCCCGTTGCATCGGCCCAAACTCAAGGCAACAATAACTGGTTCCTTCAGTTCTGCAAACAATTCCTGGAAGGAGTGCTCATACTGCACATGCTTCCAGGGGAATCATTACCTCCAAACAGCACAAGACAAGGAGCCAATCATGGCACGTCCCGTCACCCTTTTTACCGGCCAATGGGCGGATATGCCCTTCGAGACAATTACCCAGAAGACCAGGGACTTTGGTTACGACGGGATTGAACTGGCCTGCTGGGGAGATCATTTCGAGGTCCAGAGGGCTGTCACCGAGGACGATTACTGTCAGAAGCACCGTGACCGTCTGGAGGAACTGGGACTGGAATGCCACGCCATTAGTGCCCACCTGGTCGGCCAGGCCGTACTGGACAATATTGACCAGCGCCACGAGGGAATTCTTCCCGACTACGTCTGGGGCGATGGAGACCCGACCGGGGTCAACGAGCGGGCTATCGAGGAACTGAAAGACACGGCCCGGGCCGCGCAGAAATTTGACGTGGGTGTCGTCAACGGTTTCACCGGATCCAGCATCTGGCACTTGAACTATTCTTTTCCACCTGTTCCCGAGGAGATGATCCAGGCAGGTTTTGATCTGCTGGCCGAGCGGTTTAACCCGATCCTCGACGTATTCAGTGAGTGCGGGGTGAAATTCGCCCTGGAAGTCCACCCCACCGAGATTGCTTTTGATATTTACTCGGCCGAGCGAGCCCTGGAAGCACTCGACCATCGCGAGGAATTTGGGTTCAACTTTGATCCCAGCCATCTTCACTGGCAGGGAGTCGATTCGGTGGAGTTCATTCGTGCTTTCCCGGATCGGATTTACCACGTCCATATCAAGGATGCAATCACCACGCTCAACGGCAAGACCGGGATCAACTGCAGCCATCTGAATTTCGGAGATGCCCGTCGTGGCTGGGACTTCCGCAGTCCCGGACGGGGTGGGGTAGATTTCGAGGAGATCATCCGTGCTCTCAACGAGGTGGACTACCAGGGGCCACTCTCGATCGAGTGGGAAGACTCGGGAATGGATCGAGAATTTGGTGCAGAAGAGGCCTGTGCCTTTACCAAGCAGCTCGACTTTACCCCCAGCGCCCGTGCTTTTGACTCGGCGTTTTCAGACGACTAGGGTGCCGTGAAAAATTCCGCTCGCTGACGCTTAGCGTACAATACCAACAGCATGGCGCATGAAACTTCCTCACGACCGACCCCGGCGGGCAACCGTCTTTCCCGCCGGTCCATACAGGCTGTCCTGATCCTGCCTTTTTTTCTGTTACCAGCGACAGCCCTCGCCGACATCCCCTCCCCCGCACGGGCCGAATCGGACAGAACGTTTCAGCAGGATCTGGAAAAGCTGGCCCTTCGTTGTGATGACCTGAAGCTGGTAAAGCAGGCGCAGCTCACCCGTCAACTGGCAACTCCCGAGCGACCGGATCAAAACCGGATCTTCGTCCCCTCCCTGGCCGACGGCCTGAGACCCCCGGCCACCGCCGGGGAAAATGCGACCTTCTGGTACGCCCACCTCAGGCAGCACTGCCAGGCCCAGGCCAGCCGGCTTTTCCCGATCGCCAGCCAGATGAACACCCAGGGAGATGCGACCCGGGCCTATCGCTTGCTTCATGAAATTCTCTTCCTGGACCCATCTCACCGACAGGCGGCGAAGATCCTCGGCCTGGGACGTTCGTCCTCCCGGCCCCGGGCAGTCCAGGCTCGTACCCCGCACCCCCAGCTTGGCTGGCCGGCTCGCCGCTACTGGACGATCACGAGTCGCCATTTCCAGATCGTCACCAACCACTCGGCTCGTGCCGGGGTCGACCTGGCAGAACAGCTGGAGATGCTGCATGTTGCCTGGCGACAACTGCTGTTTCCGCTCTGGAGCAACGCTGAACTGCTTTCCAGGCGCTGGCAGGATCCGACCGTGGCACTGGGGCCGGAGAAGAAGCACCAGGTCGTGCTCATCGCCGATCGCAAGGAATATGTCGATTTGCTTTCGGCCACCCAGTCCCGTATTCACCTGACATCCGGGGTTTACCAGTACGATGCGGCCACCGCCTTCTTCTACATGGCCAACCCAGCCCCCACGACGATATGGAACCATGAAGTAACGCACCAGTTGATGCAGGAAATGCGGCCCGCCGTCAGGGAGGTTGGAAAAGAACAAAATTTCTGGATTGTCGAGGGGATCGCCCTCTACATGGAATCACTTCAGCGCCATGACTGTTACCTGACAGTGGGTGGATTTGAATCCAATCGCCTGCAGTATGCTCGCTATCGACGGATGACGGAAAAATTCTACATCCCACTCCAGCGGCTCGTCCTGATGGGTCGCGACCAGGTCCAGATGGATGACAGGATCAGGCGTCTTTACAGCCAGTCGTCAGGCCTGGCCCACTTGCTGATGGATGGGAACGGGGGAGAGCATCGCCAGGCGCTGGTGAAGTACCTCGACCAGGTCTATCGAGGCAGGGACGACGCCCACTCCATTGCCGAGTTGACCGGCAGGACGATGGCCAAGCTGGACGACGAGTATGGCCGCTTCCTGGTTGTCCAGGACCAGGACCTGCTTCGCCTTCCTCCAGGCCTCCCGCTTAAAAACCTTGTCCTGGGAGACTGTCCCGTCAGTGACCGGGGACTGCAGCGCCTGGCCGGCCAGCACCAATTGCGATGGCTGGACCTTACCGGTACGATGGTGAGTGACAAGGGATTTTCATTTCTGGCAGAATCAACTCAACTGGAGCAACTTTCCCTGGAGCGAACCAGGATCACGGACCATTCCCTGGAAGTCCTCGCCGGGATGAAAAACCTGGAGGAACTGGACCTAAGCGGCACCGAGGTGACAGATGCGGGCATTTCCTCCCTCTCGGGACTACGGCAGCTCAAGCGGCTCTGGTTGACCGGTACCATGGTAAGCGACAAGGGCCTACAGCACCTGGAGCCTCTCAAGCAACTCGAGCTCCTTGAGCTGAGCGGAACAGATGTCAGCCAAGAGAAGCTCAAGGCACTGCGAGCCACGCTGCCAGGACTAAAAGAAAACTAGCAACACCTCTCCTGGAAAGTACCATGCGACCCTGGATCCTAGCCGAGACCAACTATGCCCTCGTGAAGGACAACCCGTACGAGGTGGCTGTCTTGCCACTGGGGGCTACCGAACCACACAACCTGCATCTCCCCTATAGCACCGACACCCTGGAAGCGACGATCGTGGGAGATCGGATCTGCCAGGCAGCCCATGAAAAGGGAGCCCGGGTGGTACTGCTGCCGACGATCCCTTATGGGACCGAGACCAACATGAATGCCTTTCCACTGGCCATGAACCTGGATCCCTCCACACTTCACCAGGTGATCACGGACCTGGTGGACTCCCTGGTGGCAAGCAATATCCGCAAGATCGTGCTGCTTAACAGCCACGGGGGAAACGGGATGAAACCGCTGCTGCGGCAACTTTATAACAAGACCGATGCACGGCTTTTCCTCTGCAACTGGTTCACTGTCCTGGAGGATGTTTACGACGAGATCTTCTCGGAAAAGGAGGACCATGCCGGGGAGATGGAAACCTCTTTCGGACTGGCTTTCTTTCCCGAACTGGTGGTCCAGAACGAAGATGGCACACTGGCGGCCGATGAGGGGGCCATTCGAGAGTCCCAGTTTGATGCAATCAACCAGGGATGGGTATCGATAACTCGGCCCTGGCACCTGCTGACCACCAACAGTGGTAGTGGAAATCCCCACGCGGCAACAAAGGAAAAGGGAGAGCAGATAATGCAATACCTGGTCGAAAGGCTGGGTAGTTTCCTCGCGGAACTCTCCAGCGCGGAAATCGACGACCAGTTCCCCTTTCAGCCATAAGGGTCACTCGCTGAAAGCAGCGGCCCAATTGACCGCCCCTGAAGCCAGAATTAAACTGGCCTTTCGACCCATGGTGGCTGTAGCTCAGTTGGTTAGAGCACCGGATTGTGGTTCCGGGGGTCGGGGGTTCAAATCCCCTCAGCCACCCTTTGCGGCAGCGACTTTAACCAAGCTCCCAGAGCCTGGCTGCATTCAGACCCAGGTATTTTCGCTTGTCCTCTGCTGTCATGAAGGCAAACTGGTCTCTCACCAGCGCCAGTTCCTCGTCCAGAGCAGGGCGATTGTACTGCCCTCGCACCGCTCCCGGGTAACCTGTTCCCCAGAGCAGGCGGTCCGGGCCAAAGGCATCGTAGACCTGCCTGACAAACGGCATGGCCTCGGGAAAGGGATATTTCTTGGATGGCGACACCGACGTCAGGTCGGTCACCTTGACCCAGACATTGTCATATCGGCCGAGCTGGAGAAGCTTGTCGAGCTGTTGCTGGGCGTCCTCACTCGCCAGGTCGATCTGGCTGACATGGTCGACCACGACCTTCACTTCCGGGTAACGGCGGACCATCGTCTCGAGTCTCGGCAACTGGGCCGAGCCAATAAACATGTTAAACACCGCACCGAGCCTGGATGCCCTCCGCCAGAGCCGGTGATGCGCCCGTGACGTCAGCCAGGCGTCACCCCCGTGTGCACCCTGCTGGTAGTAGATCGGGCTCAACCGCATTCCCACCAGGCCGTGCTCGTTCATCCAGTATGCGAGCTTGTCCGAGACATCAGGATCTGTCGGATCGATCAGTCCATGGCCCTTGAAACGGTCGGGGTAACGATTGACCGTGTAAACCGTGTACGTGTTGTCCCAGCCATGAAAAATGGTCTGGACGATAATGCAATGCTGTACACCATGCAGATCCATATCCTCTACCAGCGTCTCCACCGTGGCAGCTATTTCCGGGGGCTTGAAGTCATCCTGGTAGGGATGGGCAAAGGGAAACCGTCTGGCATCCCCTGACCAGGTGTGCATGTGGGTATCGACGATCAGGTCTGCCGGTTCTGCTGCCGTCGCCTCTTTCAGCAGGGAAGTCGAAGCCAGGGCAGAAGCCGTGGCAAGAAATGAACGTCGTGATTGTCCCTGGTTCCCTGGCCGATTCACGGTATGACTCCTTTTTCCTATGATAACACTCGGGAGAAAAATGGCATCGAACCATGCCCTCCTGGAAAAATATATATCGGCTGGCGGTTCCCGATGCCAGAGATCGACCACGACTATTTATCCTTCTTTTTTTCTACTACTATCAATGAAGTCTTTTTCCTGTTTCATGAACAAGGGAGCCAACAAGATGACCCGTTCCATCCGACTCGCCCTGTTGCTGCTGCTGGCCAGTCCCCTGGGAATCTCGGCGCAGGTCACGCTCACGTTCCAGACCCCGGACAAGAGCTCCTCCGAGACGATTGTCAGCTCCCACACGATCCAGGTACTCACGCTTGGAGACATGGAGATCGAGACCCGGACATCCCAAAAAGCCATCCTCAAGGAACAGGCAGGGGTGCGAGGGGAGGATGGCGTCATCCAGATCACCGGCACGACCGAGGCGATGAAAGTGAGTTCCACTTTTCCCAACGGGGTCATGTTGCGGTTTGACTCATTACGTGAAAACAAGCCGGAAGGAACCCAGTTCGATGTGATGCTGGACCTCTACAAGGTACTCTCGACCGCCAAGACGACCCGCTCGCTGGACAAGGAGAACCGCTGCCTCTCGTATTCCACACAGATGGAGGGGTTCGACAAGCTGGCCCCGGCGCTGCGCGATTCTGTCAAGGACCAGCTGGACAAGGACTATCTCAAGGATGCCGAGAATCAAAAATTCAAGGAAATTCCTGGAACACCCATCGAGGAAGGGGACAGCTGGGAAGTAACGTTCCCGATGCGATTGGGAGGAGGGCAGATCCTGGCGATCAAGCGATCCTTCACCTACAAGGGAACCACCTCCGTGGGCGGCACGGAAGTCCATGCCATTGAGATGAAAGTGCTATCCGCACAGCTCTCACAAAATGCCGATGCCGATACCCCCGTCAAGATCACCGGCAGCGACCTCAAGGTAGAGTCCTCCAGCGGCAGGATCTTGTTTGACAACAAGCGAGGCGCGATCACGCACAACGAACTCAAGTTCCGCCTGGTCGGGAAACTCAAGCTGGAACTCGATGGAGATGCGCTGCCGGGAAAACTCGATCTCTCTATCACCGCCATCTCGATCGCCCGGTGACCTGGTGATTCCAGCCGTGGCTACTGCGACTCCGGCGGAAGCTCCATCTGCTCCACCGGCAGCGTGACCCTGGCACCGCCCGCCGGAACCCGGTGGCCCGCTCCCCAGAGAATCCCATTGACCACCATCCGGCGGAAGGGTGGTCGCATGAAGTTGTAATGAAAGTGTCCCAGCGTGGTGCCAAACGATCGCCCTCCATCTGCTCGCTGGAAAGTCCAGGCCAGGACCTGGTCCGTGCCATCCACGCTGGCCGAGATCAGCGGATGAGCATCCTCATGGAGGATGACGTCGGTATAGTACTCGGCCCGGATATCAAATCCCCACCAGCCACGGCTGATCGGGTGTCGTCGATCGAGCTGCTCCAGGTGGGAATCTCCAATCGTGACCCCGCAGGGTGGGCGGGCGAACCAGCCTCCCAGGATATTCTTGTAGGCCTCGCGGGTTTCGGGCAATTGCGCCAGCTTGCTGTACCCGACCCCGGTCCCCCAGTGAATTGCCACAAAGCCGGCACCGGTCTTCATCAGGCGGCTGAATTTCTCGTGGTTCTTTGGGTCCAGCACAACCTCCCCGGCGGGCTTGGAAAAGAAAACGATGGCATCGACTTCCTGTAGTTCCTTTTCGTCCTCGGGAAATCCCTTTCGCACGACGACCTCGACACCACGATGCTGCGAAAGACAGCTGGCCAGCAACTGGCTGTCAAACTCGTACATGTGCGATCCATGGGGATGGTCCAGATCGCTGGTAATGAACAGGATCCTGGTCCGCGGTGTCGATTCAGCCGAGACTGGAGCGCATGCCAGCAGCAGCAAGGTGGACGCCGTCAAAACCATTGAAAGGACACGCGTGCTCGAAACCATCATTTTTCTCCTGTCATCGAATGAGTGAACCTCTTGGGGCTCACATTGGAACTTCTCCCAGCATGGTCAATGACAGGGAAAATGGAAACCCATTTCTTTTGCTTCCATGGGAAAACGACCCATTAGTCACCCTCTGTCTCCGCTGCGAGCCCGGTATATTCCACGAAAACCGGGCTGGACCATGCCATGTCCTGGTCCTGCTGGACCACCCTCAACCAGTAAGGCTGAACCCCGGACAAAGGCCGACTATCCCGCCACTCCAGGCGTGCCGAGAGTCGCTCGCAGTGCGGCAGCCAGGACAACTCCAGTTGCCGATCCAGGGTCCCCATCTCCAGGGTGACTCCTCCTCTTTCCAGGTCCGCGGCCTCCACCTGCAACCTGACCCGCTCGGCATCGGCCAGGGAGATCCGTCGTGGTGGGCCCTCGCCATGCCCACCATATCCAGGCCCGGTGATAACACGGCTCCTGGCAGCCAGTCTGAAGCGTGCCCCGGCTGGATCATCCAGTCGAATCACCAGTCCCATCGGGTACCCACAGCCCCAGGCAGTCCATTCGATTCGCTGGTCTGACTGCCCGGTCAGGCACGAACGGGGACTCTCAAAACGGATCCTCTCGACACTTTCAATCCGGGCACCTTCCACCTCCAGTCGGCCATCCCAGACAACCCCCGAGTAACTGGTCTTCCGGCTGGATCCTCGAAACAGAACACGCAGCCGCCTCGAGTCAAATCCCTTGACCAGCGGGCACTCATGTACTTTCTCCAGCCCCCGGTAAAGCTCCATGGTTTCCAACGGCGCGACCGCCTCCACCGAGGCCGTGATGGTCGGTTCATCCGCGGTCATATAGCGTTCTCCCATCCAGTGCCCGTCCCCCTGGAGCGCAAGGATCATGCGTGGGCCGGTTGTTGCATAGACACGCCGGGCACGCATCGCCTCAAAAAAACTCTCCAGTGACACATCCGGGCAGTAGATCCCGGTCAGCCCGCCCTTGGCATACCGTCGCTGCTGAAAACCAGGGCTATCATCCCCCGGCCGGCCGGTATAGCAGTCACTTCCACCCAGAAATCCAAGCTGGTATCCCCGCCTGATCACGTCCTCGAGCATCCACTCGAAGCTGCCATGGGTGGAAGTAATCTCCACCGCCGGTTCGAGTGATGGGTCGTGATAGTTGATATCGGAATGCTCTCCACCAACATGCGGTGTAATGATCACATCCTTACCACGGTAATAATCAAACAGGTCCTGGGAGTGTTCCAACTCGGTCTCCCGGTCAACTGACTCCGGCGCCTCGGCCGGCCGGTTCCGGCGTACAGGCTGGTCGTAATCCCGAAAATAAACATTGTGGTGCCCTCCCTGGGACGTTCGGCCGGACCATTCAAATCCCGGGATCGGTACAAACCGGCCCTGCTGGAAAAAATCCTTTTCCAGCTGCTGCTGGACCCGCCAGTCAGCCTCGGAGATCACATCGGCATTCCGCTGGTAACCAACGAAATGAACTCCCGCCACATCACGGGCATACCGGTAAAAGGCAGCGATCTTGCTGTTGAGCACAACCTGCCCACCATGCGGATCGGCCCAGAACAGCTGAAGCGGCTGCGGTTGATCCACGACCTGGATCGGGTTACTCGTCGCAGTGATTTCTTCCCCTTCCAGGAGAACCTGAATCCGACTGACACCCACCCGGTCAAGGATAACTCTCGATAGCTGGCACACACCCTCGTCCTGCTCATCGATATCGGCCTGGAAACCATCCAGGCCATCTCCTGACAAGTGGATTCGTCCGGCAAAACCGCTTGCTGGATTCCCCCAGGCATCTTCCAGCTTGACAATGAACCGAAGTGGTTTACCGACAACTGCCTGGGAGGGAGCCACCACTTTCATCGCCACGACAGGTCCGCCAATCACGGGCAGCCGGGGTGGATCATCCAGCGAAATCCACTCGCCATCGCCACGGTCCACATCAACGGTGAAAAATCGGTCGGGTTCGCTAAACGTCTGCACGCGGCTGCCAGGACTGCCGCCACTTCGATCACCCCAGTGGACAACAATCTGCTCACCGGCGACCAGCGCACGGCCCGAAAGCGACACCTGGACGCCACGCACACCAACCGTCAGCATGGCAAGCTGGATACCTTCCGGCCCGCTGACACTCATGTAATCCTGCCCCGCCCGGTCATCGAACTGGGGAATTCCCCAGTCGGTATCGGAATCCGTCGAGATGCGTATTCGGCCTCCTGGCTGAATCGGCTCGGCCGCCTCGTAGACAAGCTGGACGCTGGCCAGGCTGCCCGCGACCAGATCATCTTCCGGAACCAGCCGGGCGGTACCAGGTTGTAGAGCTGCCATCGAGAATCATCTGGGGCGGGGGTTATCGGAAACGAAGGGAGTAGAGATCCACACCATCCAGCTCAAAGAGCAGGCGGACAGGCTTTCCGGAAAGCCCCTTGAGAGAACCGCCTCGCCAGCGTACCGATTTCTCAATCTCGTCTCCTCCGAGTGGCTGACAGTTCGCCAGCGAAAGACCCTCAAGCGGTTTTCCGTCCGCCCCCTGGATTTCCACCCGCAAGCCCCCTTTTTTGGCCACCTGGTAATTCAGGACAAGCTGGTCACCACTGAAAGTAAACGGCCTGGTCAGCAATGTATCGCCAGCCGCCTCACCATGGATCGACACAAAACCATCCACCCGGAAAGAGAAACGGCGGACCCGGCTGTCCGGTCCAGTGTAATAGGCCTCGGTGGCATAGACCGATAACTCGCGGTCACTCCCGGGAAGCTGCAGCAGGCCTCGAGTCATGTAATTGCTTCGATTTCCATTCCGATCCTCCGGCGCATTCTCGGGAATCAGCGCCTCGTTCCATCGCTTGAACACCAGCCCGTCACGGCTGATCATGAAAATTGGCTCCACCCGGCTCCCCTCGCTGGGCAGGTAACGGGTTGGAAAACCAACCTTGATATGGGGTGCCCGCAGGTACGGCATGATGGCATTGGTATAGAGGTGCTGGTTGGGAGCGTCACCGTATTCCAGGTAGACCGGCTCGGTCCACGTGACGAAATCCTCCGAGGTACAGGTCATAATCGCCCGCACGCCGTCGACAAAATTGCGGTGGTAAGAAACGTAGAGCCCACGCTCTGGATCCCAGAACGCCAGGTTCTGGGAATCAAAGGCACCGGTCGTGATCACCGGCTCATCAGCCATCAGGTTCCAGTGAATCGCGTCCCGTGACTTGTAGATGTAGAGGCCCTTTTTTCCCAGCGGTCGCCCACGGGCCACGGCCTTGTAGCGTGCATCCAGGGCGCAATCCGGGTTGGCGTCCTTGAAAGGGGTAAAACAATGGGTGCCGATCCCGTCCCAGACGATATTGTTCGCCCTGGAACCGTCAAATTCAAACAGGTCAAGTTCCGGTTTTTTCCATTCAACCCCGTCACGACTCTCGGCATAACAGGTCACTTCCCGGTGGGTGGCCGCTTTCTTGACCTCATCAAAATGGGATCCGCGATAGTACATCCGGTAGAGGTCTCCATCCTGGAAGATCGTGTAGTAGGCAGACGTGTTCCCTTCCCAGGGCTTGTCTGTCACCAGCACAACGTCACGGGGAACCGGCCGGTGAAGGCGCTGTGCTGCCTTGCCAGAGAGTTTCTCGATCAGCGCGTCATCGGCAAAAAGCTCCAGTCGTGAACCGATATCCCGCGGTGACTCGGCGTCGACCACTGGTGAAACCAGCCCGCTTGCCAGGATCACGCTCCAAAAGGCCATGCAAATCATTCTC
Source organism: uncultured Pirellulaceae bacterium (assembly GCA_964476375.1). GTDB lineage: Bacteria > Planctomycetota > Planctomycetia > Pirellulales > Pirellulaceae > SAT2750. The sequence continues at coordinate 6,316 of CAYYZW010000093.1, read as the reverse complement.
ATCGTTTTTTTCTCCCAGCTTGTGTTCCAGCCCGGCGCCCGCCCCTTTATATGACAGCCGTTATCGAATGAACACGTTCTGCTATCAATTTGATGACAGGAGGTGTTTCTGGCCAATCATCTTCCGAACCTCCAGAAAAACCCTAAGTCCTTCCACATCCAATAATTAAGAGAATAATGGTGCGCGGTTGGCATGCCCTGTGCATACAACAAGAGGCAAAGAGTGCTGAAAATATGGGTCGGAAAACAGAGAAGAGAGAACGTTCGGTACGAAATTTTGCCGTGCCCCTCGTACCGGCGACTTGAAGGGGTTGTCTGCTTCCCCAGGGAAGCGGCAACCCCTTTATTGTTTCAAGTCAGGGATTCGAGCCGGCCTTGATCTGCTCGAGCAGCCTGGTCATCTGCATCACCTGTTTCTCTTCATCCAGCCAGAGATTCGTGGTTTCTGCCACGTCCAGGTCAAGCCGGTAGAGCTGGCCCCTGGGCCCGTTGGCAACCGGTTTTTCCTTGCGCGGTTGTGAGAATCCACCACTGCCAAGCTGGGGAATCAGTTTCCAGTTTCCATCGCGAAGCGTCAGCACGCGTCCCGACGACTGCGTGACCAGGGTCGTCCGGGTTGGATTCTCTCGCTGGGGATCCTTTAGCAGTGGAAGGAAACTGATACTGTCCTCCCCGGCACCCTCCGGAAGTGGAAACTGGAGGATGGCCGCCAGCGTGGCTATCAGGTCCGTGTGGCAGATTATCTGGTGGCAGGTGCCGCCGGCACGTATATGTCCTGGCCAGCGGACAACAAATGGCATCCGGTGCCCTCCCTCCCAGGCATCTCCCTTCATGCCCCTGAGCGGGCCGGTGGCATTGTGGTTAAACCGTTCCACGTCAGCCGGATACCAGACGGGACCATTGTCACTGGTAAAAATCACCAGCGTGTTTTCATAGATCCCCAGGTCCTCGATCGTTGAAAGTACTTCCCCCACGACACTATCGACCTGGAAAGTAAAGTCTCCATACTCCCCCGCGCCGCTTTTCCCCTGGTAACGGCGAGTCGGCAGCCAGGGGGTATGGGGTGCCGGGAGTGGGAGGTAAAGGAAAAGTGGTTTTTCCGGACTTTCTTTCTGGTGCTGCTTGAGGTAATCAACCGCACGGCGGCGCAGTTGAGGAAGCACATCGACATGGCGAAAACGTGGAGCAATATTCCCGGATCGCCAAAAGGCACCCTGGATACGAGTCCAGCCTTCACTGAAATTATCCTCGATGGTCTCCGTTGGAGCGGCCAGGCAGTGGTCATTCTCGATCCAGTAATAGGGAGGGATGTCCAGCGAGGCAGGAATGCCAAAGAAAAAGTCAAACCCACGATCCACGGGCCCCCCTTTCAGGGGCATCGCATAATCCTGTCGTACCTTGCCGCCGTCAAAACCCTGGTGCCATTTTCCCAGGCAGGCCGTCGTGTACCCCTGGCCCGAGAGCAGGGATGCCAGGGTCATCCTCCCAGGCTCAATACGACTTTCCACGCGCTCTGACCGTTCACTACGAAAGGGGTACCGGCCCGTCAACAGTCCATATCGCGTGGGTACACAGACCGACGCCGGTGCATGGGCATCGGTAAAACGAAGTCCCTGCCTCGCCAGCTGATCGATGTTCGGAGTGGGGATACGGGAGTCCGGATTGAAGCAGCGGGGATCGCCATAGCCCATGTCGTCGGCCATGATCAGAATAATATTCGGCCTGGAGGGCTCATCGGCCCGGGCGCCCAGGAGAGACCCCTCATGATGGAAGAACCACACGAATGACAAGACAAAAAGAAATCGCTTGACCACCAACGTGCTCCAGGTACCTGATAAGTGAAGAACTCTGTCAGCCGTCATTCGACGGATTGCCATGTATCACCATAAGCTGCTTTGGCTGACAAAAAAACCATCTTCACCAGCGGCCTAACGAAAAAAACATGAATCATGAAAAGGCCATGGCAAATGAGTGAACTCCCCGGCTTTTGATGATACGCTTGTAAGTTGATTAAAACGCTCTTTTTGAAGGCCTGCCTCCATGCGAACTTCCATCACCCTGCTGATCGTGCTCGCCATCACCACCGGTTGCAATAAATCCACGAAGCCCGATCCGGCCCAGCTCAAGGCGCGCCAGGCCGTGAAAAACCTGGGAGCAACCATCCAGGGACGACATTCCGTGACCGTCCAGTTCACGAAAAAGGACATCCAGGATAGTGACCTGGCCGCCCTGGTTGAACTGGAGAACGTCTCCTATCTCGACCTGAACGGAACCACGATCGGCGACGAGGCGATGTCCTACCTGCCGAAAATCAAGGGCCTGCAGGTTGTTATGCTAAGCGGCACCCAGGTAACCGATGCAGGCATGGCCCATCTTGAAGAGGTTACTGAACTGGTCCAGCTCACCTGTAACGAGAATATCGGTGATGCAGGACTCGCCTCGATTGCAAAAACAACGAAACTGAATTATCTCAACCTGGCAAACTCCCAAGTGACCGATGACGGACTGGTTCACCTTGCCTCGCTGAAAAGTCTCAACCGATTGAACCTCGAAGGCACCGGAATTACCGACAAGGGTCTTCAGCATGTACAGCAACTCACCAAGCTACACACACTTCAACTCCGTGGCACCAAGATCTCTGACGATGGTCTTCCTTTTTTAGAGAACCTGTCCAACCTTTCCGCCCTTGTCATTTCCGAGACGGGTATCACACCTGTGGCCGTGGCGAAACTCCAGAACGCCCTGCCGGATACCGGCATTGACTCGGGTGAGAGCATGTCCACACCCATGGGCCCATCCGGTGGTGGCGCTGGTGGTGGAAGCGGACGGCCCGGCGGTGGCAGTGGAGGGGGTGGCCGGGGACGTGGATCCTTTAATCCAGAAGCACTCGTCAATCGAATCATGGAGAGTAATGACAAGGATGAGGATGGCATCCTTTCGGCCGAGGAAATCGCGGGAATCCCCGAGCAGTTCCGAAGCCGCCTGACAGCAGCCGATGCGGACGAGGATGGCACCCTTTCAGAAGATGAAATGTTAAAGTACTACACCGAGCGAGCTGCCCAGCGGGAAAGCGGTGGCGGTGGTGGTGGTCGACCCGGCGGCGATACGACCGAAAATGAATAGCCCCTTTTCGCTACATATCCCCAGGGCAACGGTCACTCAGGGGTAATTGTATTCCGGGTTATCGGGATCAAATGCACGATCTTCCAGGCCTGGATTGAGTTTCACGTCCTGGTAGATGTACTCCTCCAGCAGCGGTGCCTCCTGTTCGGCCTCCGGCGGCCAGTCATAGGCCGCATACCGAAAGTAACTGAACAGGCGGGTGTCCAGTTCCACCTCGGCCCGGAAAAAATCATGGTTCGCTGATCGTTTCGGGTGCGTGATTACAACCCGCACACCCCTGGACATTCCCAGTGCAACATCCGGTTCCAGCTGCACTTCACAGTTCTTGTACTGCCTGTCCTGGTGGACACGGACAATCATCTTTTGCAGTAACCTCTCGATACCCATTTCTGTAATGGGATACCGGTTTCCAACCATGGCCAGGACCCCGGTCGGCTTGAGCGACAGCCGCTTGAACCCCAGCAACCCCCCCTCGTGGGCAATGATATTGCCGCTATTCTCTCCCTCCACCCAGATCACCTCACGACCTTTCTGGCCGGCCGGGTCATCAAAGCGGATATAAATACTCAAGGGAATCGAGGCATCTCCCTCCCGCTGCAGGGGATTCCGGATCCTGGTAAACATCGTTGTCGTTGGAAGAAGTTCGCCCTCGATCCTCTCCCGCTTGATCATCGTCGCCGTATAATCCACCACCTCCTGCTGAAAGCGGGCCAGGCTTTCCCGGGCAAAACTGAGTACCGGATCAACGGGATGATCCGATCCATCGGCAGGCTGGAGCATGCGTTGCTCGGCCTCGCGATCCTTCTCCAGTTCAGCCAGGCGGCGCTGAACCGCCTGCCGGGTCTTCCACCAGGAGACCCCAGCAAACAAGACGCCTCCTGCCACGAGGACCAGAAGCAACCAGCCGATAGGGAGGCGGCGTGGCCGGGGGGGTATTAGCCCGTACACGGCCGGTTCCGTTTCCTGGACCTCGAGACCATCATTCTCGGAACTGGTTGTCTGGTCCTGGGACATGACATTCCACCTGGCAAGAAAAAGCCCTGACCTGTTCATTGTTTGTCCTGCCGGCCAGCTTGCAAGTGGCGGGTTGCTTTTTTACCCTTCGTGAATCTGGTATCCTGTCGCCCCGTTGACTGCTCCTCACCGCTCGACAGCAAGGAATCCACATGACCACTGATGAAAGAAAAATTCGCTGGGGCGTGATCAGCACGGCGCTGATCGGCACGGCCAAGGTGATCCCGGCGATGCAGGGGGCGGATTATTGCGACATCCGCGCGATTGCTTCTCGAAACCTGGAGAAGGCGGAGGCATCCGCTGCGGAACTGGGAATTCCCAGGGCCTATGGCAGTTACGAGCAGTTACTTGCCGATCCGGAAATCGAGGCCATCTACAATCCGCTTCCCAATCACCTGCATGTGCCGGTCTCGATCCAGGCCATCGAAGCGGGCAAGCATGTGCTCTGCGAAAAACCGATCGGGCTGAGCTCGGCCGAGGGACAGCAGCTGGTGGATGCCGCCCGGGCCCACCCGGAACTGAAGGTGATGGAAGCCTTCATGTACCGCCACCATCCCCAGTGGCAAAAGGCCCGGCAGCTCGTCCAGGATGGTGCCATCGGGCAACTGCGAACAATCCAGTCATTTTTTTCTTACCACAACGTCGATGCCGACAATATTCGCAACCAGGCCGATATCGGAGGGGGCGGCATGATGGATATCGGCTGTTACCCGATTTCGCTGTCACGGTTCATTTTTGACCGGCTGCCTGAGCGAGCGATGGCCTGGGTGGAACGAGATCCAGACTTCCAGACAGACATTCTGAGTAGCGTGATGCTGGACTTTGGCAGCGGCACATCGACCTTTACCTGTTCCACCCAGCTGGCACCTTACCAACGGGTCCATATCGTCGGTGATACCGGGCGGATTGAAATCGAGATCCCCTTCAACGCACCGCCGGACCAGCCCTGCAGGCTCTGGCACCAGGGCGAGACCACCGGGATCGAGGAAACCTGCTTTGATATCTGTGACCAGTACGGAATCCAGGGGGACCTTTTCTCACGGGCAATTATCGATGACACCCCTGTTCCCACGCCGATTGAAGATGCCGTGGAGAACATGCAGGTAATCGAGGCGATCTTTCAAAGCGCCCGGAGTGGCAGCTGGGAATCGATTCTCGCCGGCTGACGACCTGGCAGGTGATTATTTCTTCTCCGCCAGCCGTTGCCGGTATTCGGCCAGCGCCTGCTCGGGATCATCGTCAAAGAAATCCTTGCAGCCACTGCAGCAGACGTAATAGTCCTTTCCCTCGAACGTGACCTGGATGGTCCCACGGCCGCCCGAGACGATACATTCCGGGAAAGCCTGTCCCTTCCCGAAGCCACTCCCCTGCCGCGTACAGCCAATCTCGGCAAGCCGTCCGTAAAATGACTTTCCCAGTCGTTGCTCGACAAGCATCGTCATGCGATCCCCACGGGCAAGTAAACGCATCGTGATCCGTGCCGGCTGCCCTGGGATCGCGTCAGGATTCACCAGCACCAGCCGTCCCGCTTCATCCAGTCTCCCCTGGAATCGCCGGGGGGTCGATTTCTCAGGCTGGGGCTGAACAACCAGCTCAAAAAATCCCTTCTTGCCGGTCGGACGGAGCTGCCCACTACGAAAGAACTTGCTTTCCGCAGAAGAAAAATAAAGGCTGGCGTGGCCTTCCTCGAACTTCCATTGCCACTCGTCAAGCTGCTTCCATGAACCGACCGTGGATCCACGGCGAGGCTGTCCCACACCGCGCCAGCTCCCGACAAATCCCTGCAGAGGCTGGAGCAGAAGCTGGTCCCCGTTACGCTGCTCCAGGTCATCCCCCTGTCCGGCAAGGATGACTATCACAAGAGCCAGGACCAGGTTCTTCATCATCATCTCTCCTCTCAAGAGTCCTCAGGCAAACAGGATCATGCTGGCCGTGAATCCATGCAGGAAATTTTGTTTCCCTACCGGGCCTATTTCTCCCTGGGCAAAAAATCCGGCCAGGGGAATCTCTCCAAGGTGCTGCCGGACCAGTCCCGCATCGTGATCTGGCACATCAAACAGTCGTGGGGCGCGGGCATGGCAGGGGGGCAGCGGGGCGCCCCCCGGGGGGAGACGGCGGGTCCTTGTCCAGGACCCCGAGAAACTGGCCAAGGGAAGCGGCAGCAGGCCGGGAGAAGCGAC
>CAYYZW010000092.1:0-5577 GCA_964476375.1 uncultured Pirellulaceae bacterium | reverse complement strand
CCTCCCTGCCCCTGGGCTGTGACGGGAAAACCGTCCATCAGCCAGTTGATCACGTCAATGTTGTGGATATGTTGCTCGTCGATGTGGTCACCACAGAGCCAGTTGAAGTAGTACCAGTTGCGCATCTGGTATTCCAGTTCGGTCTGGTTCTCCTGGCGGGGCCGGACCCAGACGCCACCGCTATTCCAGTAGGCACGCGTGAGGATAATGTCACCGATCAACCCTTCTTCCTTGATCTTGGTCATCGTCTCGCGATAAGCGACCTCGTGACGTCGCTGCAGGCCGACCTGGACTGCCAGGCCCTTCTCCTTGGCAATCTTGTTTGCTTCCAGGACCCGGCGGACGCCAGGCGCGTCGGTCGCAACCGGTTTTTCCATGAAAACATTCTTGCCGGCTTTGACCGCGGCCTCGAAGTGCATGGGGCGGAATCCGGGAGGAGTCGCCAGGATGATCATGTCGATCTCGCTGCCAAGCACCTTCTCGAAGGCGTCATAGCCGACAAACTGGGTATCCTTGGTGACCTTGACCTTGTCCCCGTGCTTGCCCTTGATCGAACGGTAGGAGCCCTGCAGCCGGTCTTCAAAAACATCTCCCATGGCGACCAGGTTGACGTCGCCGCCGGATGTGTTCATGGCCTGGATGGCCGCCCCGGTACCCCGGCCACCGCAGCCGACCAGCCCGACCTTGATCGTGTCGGTGCCAAAGGGGTGTGCCGCCTGGGCGATAGTCAGACTGCCACCCACGGCACTGCCGGCCACCAGGATCGATGACTTCTTGAGGAAACTGCGTCGTGTGCTTGTGGAAGCCTTGGGCTGCTGGCTCATGGGATTCTCTCTTCTGAAATGTGTCCTGTTTTTCACTGTGGGCACCCACCGCACCCGTTGACATGCGGGCCACGCTGCGTGTTACACTTCCCCGGGAATACCTGGAAAGTCCACCTTACAGGATAACGGCTGGTCGAGATGTCTTCAATGAATCCACCGCTACAGCCACGACTATTTCCACGATGCAGGGGTCTTGGCCGGACAGGGCGGTTCTTTCCTGGCATTATTTCTTTCCTCCTGATCCAGCTGCCCCTGGTCATCCCCTCCATGGCAGATGCCGAGCCGCTCAAGCGGTATGAAGCCAGGCAGCGGCAGCTGGGAACCGATGTCCAGATCATCCTTTACGCGGGGTCAGACGAAGAGGCCGAGGCGGCGTTCCGGGCGGGGTTTTCCCGGATCGAAAAACTCGAAAGGGTGCTGAGTGATTACGACCAGCAGAGCGAGGCCAGTCGTCTTGGGCAGTTGTCGCCGATGGCGGAACCCGAGCCCGTCTCCCCGGATCTCTGGCAGGCTCTGCAGGTAAGCGTGTTCGTGTCGCGGAAAAGTGATGGGGCTTTTGATGTGACCGTTGGGCCGCTCAGCCGGCTCTGGCGACGAGCCCACAGGCAGCGCGAGCTGCCTTCGACTGAACGGTTGGCTGCCGCCCGTCAGGCGGTTGGATACCGGCTGCTCCGGTTCGACATGGGACGACGGGCGGTCCAGTTAACCCGGCCAGGAATGCGGCTCGATTTTGGAGGTATTGGCAAGGGAATGGCAGCCGACCTGGCACTGGAGGAGATCTCCGGTATGGGGCTCCGCTCCGCACTGGTGGATTGTGGGGGGGACATGGCCCTGGGGGACGCGCCTCCAGGACGTGGTGGCTGGAAAGTCGGTGTCGCCGGGCTGGATCCGGAAAGGGCGGAGCGGGTCGTGGAACTGGCCAATGTGGGAGTTGCCACCTCCGGCGATGCCCACCAGTACGTTCAGATCAAGGGTGTCCGTTATTCCCATATCGTGGACCCCAGGACAGGGATTGGCCTTGTAAACCGGAGCAGCGTGACCGTGATCGCCGTCAATGGAACGCTGGCCGACGCCGTGGCATCCGCAGTCAGTGTTCTGGGGCCTCGTCGCGGTACCAGGCTGGTGCGGCACTGGCGTGGTGTGGAAACACAGGTTCTCTCCGTCAAAAAGGATGTCCTGGTCCGTTCCAGCACGCCCGGTTTTCCTGACAAAGTTACCGGAGATACCGGAAAGTGAACAGGGAAATGGTGCCGATGGTAAAAATAGCCCTTTAAAACCGTCCTGATGGGGGGGGCTTCAAGAAAACCACTTGCAGTAGATCCTGCCTGGCCGCTAGAATCTGCATGTGCAATCAAACATTACATTCAGTCCCCTGGATCGATAAGGAGCGTGGCATGAGACGGTTTATTCTTGGAATTATGGCTTGTACCCTTGCGTTTTCATTTCAAGGTCTTGGTGCCGATGAGCCCAAGGAAGAAGCCAAGCAGCCTGAGAAGACGGTCGTGGTTGATAGCCAGGCTCCGGCTTTCCAGATCAAGGACTCCCAGGGAAAGCTGGTGGACCTCAAGGCACTCAGTGCCAAGGGCCCCGTGCTTGTCCGATTGACCTGTGGGTGCTCCGGTTGTGACAAGGAACTTGCTTATTTCCAGTCGCTTCACAAGGCCTACGAGGGCAAGGGCCTGACGAGCGTGGCCATCTTCCGCATGCCGGATGAGAAGGTGGAAGATTACGTCAAGCAGAAGAAGCTGAATATGCTCTACGCCGTGGACAAGGAAGGCAAGAGCTGGTCGACATTTCAGACCAAGACGATGCCCACCAATTTCCTCATCGAAAAAGGTGGCCGTATTCGATCGATCGCAGCCGGCTGTGATCCCAATGGCCTGATCGCCAACATCCTCTCCGGAAAGGTTGCCGATCTGCTCGGTACCGAGAAGGTCGATCTCAAGGAGACGACACCGGAGAAATAGTCAGGGCATGCTCGGCAAGAGTAAGCCACTCGCGTCCCTTCTGCGCCCCGGGTGCGCCCTTGTTGAATCGATGGAGATGTCAGCATGAAAACAGCGCGCCGTGAATTCCTGCTTGGGATGATGGCCGGAAGTATGGCGATTGGTCGGGGCTGGACAGGGGGGAAGCCGCTGGAGGCGATGGAGAGGGCGGCCCTGGGGGCTGCCCGCAGGGATGCCGGTCGTATCCGCCGCCGCGTGATCTTCAACAACGACGGTGACGACATCTGGGCCAAGGGGGCAGATACTCGGGAGAAGTTTCTTGCGGTCCGCCACACGCCACTTCTGGGGACCGATGTCGACAGCATCTTCTACTGTACGACCCAGAGCTTTAATCACTTCAGCCACGATACCCGCGTGGCCGAGATCTTCAGGGCCAAGGGGGGGCAATTTGCCGATAACCAGCTCGCCCGCTTCATCGACCAGGAGACAGATGGCCTGCGGATGTCGAGCGAGTTTGCTCGGGCCAACGGCCTGGAGACGATCTGGACGTTGCGGATGAACGATATCCATGATGCCTGGACCCCGGCGTTTCTGTCCAAGTGGAAACAGCAGGATCCCAGTCGGGTGATGTCAACGCTGGAAGAGGCGAAGCAGTACAACGACCGTCGCCGGCTCTGGAGCCTGGTTGATTTCGAGCATCCTGACGTGGAGCCGCGGATGCTGGAGATTATCGAGGAAGTACTGGTGAATTACGATGTGGATGGTGTCGAGCTGGATTTCCTGCGGGCACCCTGCTATTTTCGCAGCACGTATGACGGAAAACCGACGACGGAGAAGCAGGTGGGGATTCTCACCAGGCTGGTCAGCAAGATCCACGGCCTGCTCCGCACGCAGGGGGAACTGCAGGGAAAGCCGTTCCTGCTGGCAGCACGTGTTCCCTCCACGCCGGCCCGCTGCCGTACCATCGGGATCGATATTCAATCCTGGCTGACCGAGAAGTACCTGGATCTGCTGGTGGGCGGGGGAGGCTATGTCACGTTTGATCTTCCCCTCGGTGAACTGGTTGCCCTGGCCAGGGAACACGATGTCCCGATCTATCCGGCGATCAGCCAGTCCGGATTGATCTACCGTTCTCCCCGGGGAACCGGTGCAAAGCAGCCCCCGGAAGCCTGGTATGGGGTGGCCTCGCGTCACCTCGCCCAGGGCGCCGACGGGATCTACACGTTCAACCTTTTTCCGGGTCCAGGGAGCGAAGAGGATCAAGCCTATGCCAGGACGATCCTGGGCAGGCTTGGCTCTCCGGACAAGCTGCATGACTCGGACATCATGTACGGGATCTCGGACGCGGGTTTCTGGATGCCCTCGCATTACTGGGCCAAGGATGCAGCGGATTTTAGCAAGGCACTCCCCCTCGTTCTCAAGGCCAATGAATTTGAGCGGTCGAGCATGGAGGTGCCGGAAGATCTCAGCGGGGTCGGCTTTGATGTGACCGCGGAACTGAGGGTGGATTTCACTGGCCTGGACGAGGAGAGTACACCAGAAATTCTCTTTGGGTCGGCGAACTTCGGGCCCACCGCCGGGGGGAAGAAAGTGGCAGGCGTACAGCGTTACGTCTGCAAGGTCCCGCTGCAGGCGATCAAGCAGGGAGCCAACCGGGTGATGGTGAAAACCAGGAAGGACGGGGTCAGGCTGGTCGGTGCGGAATTATGGATCCGGCGCTAGGGATCGGTCACGGCTTCACGACAAAGCACTTCATGTTACCATCCCGGTCCTTGCAGTAGAGTTTTCCGCCGGCGAGCACGATGTGTGGCCAGGCGTCATTCTCCATCAGGTCTTTCTGGCGAGCGAGTTCCGTGTATTTGTCGGGTGAACGATCGGCCGTCTCGGCCAGTACCAGGTCCCCCCGTCGTCCCCAGATCACCAGCCGTCCATCCGAGGTGACGATGCAGGATGCGGTATCACCGAAAACCCCTCCTCGCCAGACCGGTGTGCCGGTCTCAAAGTTCAGGCAGTAGACGCCTCGCCAGCACCAGTAGACATGGCCGTTGTAGATTACCGGCGGGCAGACACCGGAGGCATAGGGCTGTTTCCAGACCTGTTTCATCCCGGAGAGGGTGACGTCGATTCGTGCTGTCGCGTACTGGTTGTATTCCGAGGTAATGATGACCGAGTTCTCCCGTACGGAGGGCGTGGCAACATTGTTGGCAAAATCCGTCACCCAGGGGAACTCGGCGACCGTTTTCCCTTCCTGCCCATCGTCGATCCGTGCCACCAGCAGGTTGCGGATGGTCAGGACTGCCACACAGGGGACTCCCTCGACCACGATCGGAGCAATCCCCCCGGTGTGACCGGCCGGGTCCGTGGACTCGGAAACCCAGAGCCGCTGGCCGGTCTTCTTGGAGAATCCCATCAGGTTGCCCTCGTCATCTCCCACTTCCACGATCACTGCGTCCCCCTGCAGCAGCGGTGCGGTGGTGTAGCCGTAATCACGAAGCTGCCGCCGGCCTACCTTGGGTCGCTTGGGAACCTGGTAGCTGTCGTAGAGGTTCATGCTCCAGACGGTGCGGCCCTCTGCGGCGGTATCCCAGCAGTGGAGGTCACCGTCGGTACTGAGCGTGTAGAGGTACCCTGTCCGGGAGTCGTAACTGGGACAGGAGGAGGGGCCGGAGTAGATCCCCTTGTCCCCCTCGCTCAGTCTGCCGTACGCCGGGCAACGGTAGGATTGCTTCCAGATGGTCGTGCCAGTGGCCGTGTCGATGCAGAGGACCTGGTCCTGGCCATCCTTCCAGCCCATCGTGTTAAGACGA
>CAYYZW010000091.1:0-34182 GCA_964476375.1 uncultured Pirellulaceae bacterium | reverse complement strand
TTCTGGGCAACCTGGTGTGGACCCTGCCTGCGAGAGATGCCTCATGTCCGGGCACTCCACAAGCGACTGGAAAAACAGGGGTTCACGGTACTGGCCATCAACCTCGACCGAAACCAGGAAGACCTGGATAAGTTTCTCAAGGAAAACGACCTCCCCTGGACCAACCTGGTGGCGGAGGGGGCGAGGACGGCGGCAACTCGTTACGGGGTGCGGGCTATTCCAACTATGATGGTCGTGGACCAGCAGGGAAATGTCGTGGCGGTTTCTCATCGTGTCGCGGACCTGACCGGAACCATCGAAAAGCTGGTCAAGAAGCCGGCCGAGAAATAGGCGACACTATTCCTCATCCGGGATGATGTGGCCCATCTTGTCACGCTTGGTCGCCAGGTACTGCTGGTTGTGCTCGTTGGCCTGCGGCAGGATCGGTACCTGGTCTACCACTTGTAAATCGAATCCACGCAGGTTCACCGCCTCGGTTTTCTTGGGATTGTTCGTCAGCAGGCGAATGGAATTCAATCCAAGATCCTTGAGGATCTGGAGTCCGACCCCGTAATCACGCATGTCGGCCTTGTAACCCAGGGCATGGTTTGCCTGGACGGTGTCGAGCCCATCGTCCTGCAGGCTATAGGCGCGGATCTTCTCTGCCAGGCCAATCCCTCGCCCTTCCTGGGAGAGATAAACAACCACTCCAACTCCCTCTCGCGCGATCATTTCCAGGGCCAGGTTTAACTGGTCACCACAATCACAGCGAAGGGAGGAAAGTAAATCGCCGGTAAAGCAACTCGAGTGCATGCGAACAAGCGGGGGCTGCTTGGCCGAGGCCAGGTCCCCCATGACCAGGGCGATCGGCTCCTGGTTTTCGAACTTGACGTCATAGACAATAACATCCCATGTTCCAAACTGCGTCGGCAGCCGGGACTGGGCAGCTCGCTGGACTAGTTTTTCATGCTGCCGGCGATAAGCAATTAACTGCTCTATCGAGATAATCTCCAGCTCGTGTTGGCGGGCAATCTCGAACAACTCGTCCTTCGAGGCCCGGTCACCTCCTTCACCGAGAATTTCACAGAGTACGCCGGCCGGGGAAAGCCCCGACATTCGAACCAGATCCACCACCGCCTCGGTATGGCCCGCCCGTCGTAGTACACCGCCCTCCTTGGCCAGCAACAGGTGCACATGCCCGGGACGCACAAAGTCACCTGGCTGACTTCTCTCGTCAACGATCGACATCACGGTCTGGCTCCGTTCCTCCGCCGTGATCCCCGTACGGCAGCTGACATGGTCCAGGGGGGTCACGAAGGCCGTTTGCATCTTGGTCGTGTTGTCACTTACCAGGGGGCTTAATTCCAGCCGTTGGCAGATCTCCGGCAGGACCGACATGCAGAAATCCCCACGGCCACCGAGGATGAAATTGATGTTCTCGGGTGTGGCTTTTTCCGCAGCACAGACAAAATCCCCCTCGTCCTCTCGTTCTTCGGCGTCAATCACGATGATCACTTCACCACGGGAAATGGCAGCGACAGCATCATGAATGGAAGAGAGTTCACCGTCCATCATGGAGTCCTTTGGGTAACGTGTTTTTTCGTCGTGTTCGACAACCACAAGCAGATGACATGCCCGACGACTCGTTTTATTATAGACCCGATACCAGGCAGCCTTCTAGGTCGCGGCATGCACTCTTCATGGATAGGGGCGAAGGGGATAGGGATTATGCAGTCTAGGCACGGCGAGGACTGGTCGAGGACAACCTGAAACCATGCTCAACAGCGAAGAATACATCGAGCAAGCTTACCTGTTCCAGGCGCTCCTTGAACGTCTGCCAGAGAACATACCGATCCAGTCCGTGCTGGAACAGGTTCGTGAAGAAACGCTCAGCACCACCCGGCTACCACTGGCCGTGGACTACCTGCTGGCAGAACTTCGCCACAGCGGGACCATGGCCCCTGCGATGAGACAATTGAATCACTATTTCGCACCCTTCCAGACATACCTGATTGATGAATCGGAGAATGATCGCGGACGGTTTGATATACGACTGGCCGTGGAAATACTCCGGCACGAGGCAGAATACCGGGCCAGGGAGTTTTCCCGGCAGGGACTGTTCCTTTACCAGTTCGAATCCCTCTGTCGTAATCGCCTCCAATATGACCCTGGTCTGCTGGCCATCTCCGAGGATCCAGCCTACGACAACGACTGGAAGGAATGGATCCTTGTGATCCGACGCCAGGTAGGCATCATTGACTTTGCCGACATGATCTACATACGAAGCTGGCACTTTATTCATCGGCAGCAGGAAGGAGGAGGGGGGCCTACCGACCCCACCAAACCAGTCCTGTTTGGTGTCCGGGAGGGGAAAATAGCACTGGCCAATCGCCAGAAAGATCCTCTTTTCCTGTTTTCCGCCTTGCAGCGACAACTCGACTATCCCGAGGTGCCACGCCCCAAGCCGGTGGATGATTCGCCTCGCCAAATTGCCCAGATGACCCGGCGACTGGAACAACTTGCCCAGAGATTGAAGCTGGTAGAAGAGGAACAGCGAAGTGGTATCGACCTGAGTCGTTTTTATGGAGATGGCATCGATATCCCCCCACTGGATTGAGAAAAGTGATCTGCGGTCGAGAAAAAAAATAGGTGCTTTTTCGGTGAAACTGCGGTTCTACCTTCTACGCCCTCATGTTAAATTTTCGATAGTGGGCTGGCCGACCGGAACCAGATACCAGGCCAGTTCCATACTTGAAATTTCCCACCACCACTCCACTCAGGATCTCGAAGGAACGTCATTTTCGATCAGGAGGATCGGTGCTAAAGGAGATCACTCACCTCACAAACGATTCCACCTGGGGATGAGTTCTTTAATGTCCCATAACGGTGCAATTCAACCATTTGGATTGCACCGGAACCTGGGTCTTTTCTCGCTTCTCACTCAAATAGGACAGGCCCTGTTCAGCCTGAAAAAGATACAACCATGTCAGCCACAATTGAGGGATCCGACAAGGTCTCTCGTAACGTCGATCAACTGGACCGAGCCACCATCCGCCTCGCCGGTGACTCCGGTGACGGTATGCAACTGCTAGGGACACAGCTCACCAATACCTCGGCACTGGCCGGGAATGACGTGGCCACGTTCCCTGATTTCCCTGCTGAAATCAGGGCACCGCGTGGTACCCGTGCCGGCGTGAGTGGCTTCCAGGTTCAGTTTGCATCCGAGGACATTTTCACTCCCGGGGACGAACTGGATGCCCTGGTCGCCATGAATCCTGCCGCCCTCGTCACGAACCTGGCGGATCTGCGCCCAGGAGGAATCCTGGTTGTCAACTCGGACAGTTTCGAGGCAAAGGATCTCAAGCTGGCCAAATGTGATGAGGATCCACTCGAGAGCAGCGAGATGGACAAGTACCGGCTGATCAAGATGCCGATGACGACCCTCACCCGGGGATCCGTGGAGGAGCTTGGGCTGAGCACAAAAGTTGCAGATCGCTGCAAGAACTTTTTCGCCATGGGATTTGTCTACTGGCTCTACGATCGCAACATGGACGCCACGCTGCGTTTCATTGAATCCAAGTTTGGCAACATGCCAGAAATCGCCAAGGCCAATGAAAAGGCCCTCCGTGCAGGCTGGGCATACGGGGAAACAACCGAGGCAGCGATCAGCACCTACAAGATCGATCCGGCCAAGCTTCCAGCCGGAACCTACCGGAACATGATGGGAAACCAGGCCCTCGCATTGGGTCTGGTGACGGCAGGAAGATTGAGTGACAAGGAGATCTTTTACGGGTCCTATCCCATTACCCCGGCAAGTGACATCCTGCACGAGCTTAACAAGTACAAAAATTTCGGCGTGCGGACTTTCCAGGCCGAAGACGAGATCGCCGCAGCCTGTTCCGCGATCGGTGCGGCCTTCGGTGGAGCCCTCGCGGTAACAACCTCCAGCGGACCCGGCATTTCACTCAAGGGTGAAGCGATCGGGCTGGCGTTGATCCTCGAGTTGCCAATGATCGTCATCAACGTGCAGCGAGGTGGCCCCAGTACAGGGTTGCCGACCAAGACGGAACAGTCGGACCTGCTCCAGGTCATGTACGGCCGAAATGGTGAATCCCCTCTGCCGGTCCTGGCAACGAGTACACCGGGTGACTGTTTTGATGTCGCTATCGAGGCCTGGCGGATTGCCGTTCAATACACCGTGCCGGTGATTATTCTCTCCGATGGATATATCGCCAACGGAGCGGAACCATGGAAAATCCCGGATCTCGAGAAGATGGCTCGTATAGAAATCACCCACCCTGGACCAGCCGACAGCGAGGAGGTCTTCCTGCCATACCAGCGAAATGAACACCTGGCCCGACCATGGGCCCTGCCTGGGACCAAGGGACTGATGCACCGGTTGGGAGGACTGGAAAAAGAAGACGGGACCGGAAACGTCAGTTACGACCCGGACAATCACCAGCACATGATTGAAACACGAGCACAGAAAGTGCGAAATATTGCCAGCAGCTTACCTCCCCAGCATGTGGATGGACCTGCCGAGGGTGACCTGCTCGTCCTTAGCTGGGGTGGGACATACGGTGCCTGCACCACAGCAGTTTCCAAATGCCAGTCTGCCGGCCTTTCCGTCTCTCATGCCCACCTCCGTTACCTGAATCCCTTCCCGGCAGACCTGGGAGAGATCCTTGGTAATTTCAAGCAGGTATTAATCCCGGAACTGAATACCGGGCAGCTACAACTGATAATTCGTCATGAGTTCCTTCGGGAATGCGAGGGACTGAACAAGATCAAGGGACGTCCCTTTGCTGTCTCGGAAATTGAAGCAAAGATCAAGGAACTGCTGACGTAACAACGTTTTCATACCGGTTTATTATTTTCCAGTATCAACTACGGCAAAAAAATGAATACCGAACTCCCCGTTCTGAAGCCAGCTGACTATGGAAGTGACCAGGATGTCCGATGGTGTCCTGGCTGTGGTGATTATTCCATCCTCGCGCAGATGAAAAAAGCACTGGCACATTTGGCCATCCCCCAGGAACAACTCGTTTTTATTTCCGGAATCGGGTGTTCAAGTCGATTTCCCTATTACATGAATACCTATGGTATTCACAGTATTCATGGGCGTGCCCCGGCTTTTGCAACCGGCCTCAAGGGGACCCGCCCGGACCTCCATGTCTGGGTGATTACCGGGGACGGGGATGCACTGAGTATCGGTGGCAACCACTTGATGCATGCCATCCGCCGCAACGTGGATATCAACATCATCCTTTTCAACAACCGTATTTACGGGCTCACCAAGGGACAGTATTCCCCTACCTCGCCAGTGGGAAAAGTCACCAAGAGCAGTCCCATGGGGGCCATTGATAACCCGATCAATCCGCTTTCAGTCGCCATGGGATGTGAGGCGACCTTTGTGGCTCGCTCGATCGACGTGAATATCAAACACCTCGGAGAGATATTGCGTCGTGCATCCGACCACCGGGGAACCTCGTTCATCGAGGTGTACCAAAACTGCAATGTCTTTAACGACGGAGCCTGGGAATATGCCACAGATCGTAACCTCAAATCGGACACCCTGATTGAACTGGAACATGGCAAGCCGATGATCTTCGGCAAGGATCGTGAAAAGGGGATTCGGCTCAACGGTCTTGAGCCGGAAGTCGTCGAGCTGGGCAAGGGAATAAGCGAGGATGATCTCCTGTTCCATGACGAGAAAGCTGCAGAACCGAGCCTGGCATATCTGCTCTCACGGATGCAACATCCTGATTTCCCGGAACCAATCGGTGTCTATCGGTGTGTTGAGCAGCCAATCTATGACCAGCAACTGAACGACCAGGTCGATATGGCTCGTGAAAAGCAGGGCCCCGGAGACCTCAACGAGGTTTTCCATTCCGGCGATACCTGGACAATCTCCTGAACCGCTCGTCCTTGTCCAAATCAGCGGGTCCAAATCACCGGGTCCAAATCACCGGGCCCAGATCACCGGGGCCAGATCACCGGGAAAGCTAGCAGAATTCCTGCGAGATCGGCTTGATTGTCACTTCCGGCACATGGGCCTTGGGAGGAAGGCAGGCAATCGCCAGGACCAGCTGGCCCAGGGAATCCGCATCCAGGATCCGCGACCGGTGATCCTCCGAGACGGGACTTGGGCGGTGCTCAAGAATCGGCGTGTCGACTTCCCCGGGATAGACGTTGGTAACGCGGATACCATGCACGGCATCCTCGTTGGAGACAGCCAGCCCCAGGGCGGTCATGGCAAACTTGGAAGCACAATAGGCAACCCCTCCGAGTGCGGAGGCACGAATCCCGGCAACCGATGAGATATTGACGATTAATCCATCTCCCGCTTCCCGCATCCCGGGTAACACGGCGTGCATGCAGTAATAGGCACCACTGGCGTTAATCGCCATGATCCTGTCCCAGTCGGAAGGATCCATCTCGGCCATGGTGCGGGTGCGTGTATTCGTGCCGGCGGAATTCACCAGAATATCGATCGAACCAAGTGTTCTCTCGGCCCACTCGAAAAAAATGTTCACGCTCTCCCGGTCAGCAACATCCAGCGTATGGCACTCGATCGCCGGTTCTCCGGACCAGGCCGTGATGGCTTCACGAAGTGGCTCCTCCCGGCGTCCAGCGATGGCAACCCGGCAACCCTCACTGGCAAGTGAACGGGCAATAGCCAGCCCAATCCCGGTTCCTCCACCGGTCACCACAGCTGTTTTTCCTGCAAGTCTCATAACACCACCATTGTAACGCTGGCCTCTTCGATTGGGGAGCATGCTGACAAGAAGATCCTCTCCCTAGTCCCGAAAAATAATAATCTCGGGAGCAAGGCAGTAAATCGGGATCAACAAGCAGGTTAATCCCAGGACAGTCCGAAACCACCCCAGCTTGACCGAGTCATCACGGGTGGGGGGATGATCGGTACCGAGCAAAAGCACCAGGGCCAGCATGATGATCAGCTTGTAGTTCTCCGCAAAGACAACGTAGGCAATGGCAGAAACCATGAAGCCCCTGGAAATCCAGCGTCCCCAGCGACCGGCCAGTGTGTAGAGCACATGCCCACCGTCCAACTGGCTAACGGGTAACATATTCAGCCCGGTGATCAATAACCCGACCCATCCGGCCATGAAAAGTGGGTTCAGCTGGCCAAAGGAAATTGTTTTTTCCCCATTGAATCCAGCCGGATCCTGTAATGAGAGCAACTGCTGAACCAGGAGTGGCATTTCCAGGGCCCAGGGGCCACTGGCAGGAGTGGTAAGATCCAGTTGCCTGATACCGACCCAGAGCAGCGGGATGGCAAACACCAGGCCTGCCAGCGGACCGGCAATCCCAATATCAAAGATCTCCTTGCGATCCGCCTGCTTTCCATCCATACCGATCACTGCTCCCATTGTGCCAATCGGGGAAAGGGGGAAAGGCAGGAACATCGGATAGGACGCAGGAATCCGGTAATAGACGGTTGCCAGGAAATGTCCCATTTCGTGGCTCAGCAGGATGGCGATCACCGCCAGCATGTAGACCAGGCCATTCGCCCAACCGGCCAGCAGGACCTCTCGCATCGAGGAATCTGAGAAGAAAAGGTAATGGTCTGGGGCAAAACGGCAAGCACCGGCCCAGAAGGTGGAAAGACCGGTTACCAGGAACAGGACAACCGGCAGCCGAACTCGCCGACGCACCGGCCAGACTGCAAGCCGGAATGTTTCCACCTGGTTCCCATCGTGCTGGAATGCTGGTTCGTTCTGACTCCTGACTTCACTCTCAAGAACCGTTTCCTGGTTTTGCTCACCATGGCTGTTCATTTCCCCAGAATAACAGTCCCTGGCTATTTCAACCATCGTCCCGGACGCCGATTGCCCTTTCCCCAACCCCAATTATTTGGTAATTACCGCCACCACGTGGTACCCCCTATTACACATTTCTCGTCCCCCAGGATTCACCATGTATGTACCTCACAATGAGGACGCCGAAGATCGTGATGCCGGTATCCAAGCCCCAGAAACCGGGGACAAGCCAAAGATGAAAAAGCCTCTGTTGCTAAGGATCGTGGCCGTGAGCCTGCTCCTGATCACAGCCGGGAGCGTAACCTGGTGGTATTTTTTCCGGGATACTCCGGGTGTCGAGGTTGTGACTCCCGAGGCGACCGATGGGGATTCCACTGTGGAAGCAGACAACGACCAGGCCCCTCAACCGCTTCCTGGGCCAGGCGATGAGGTCTTTGACCGTATGACCATCTCCACCAGCGGGGATCTTCCTGTCGAACAGGGTAATCGCGAAAGTGATTTTATGCCCCTGTCCCAGACGGGAACAGGAAACGGTGAACTGGAACTTGTCATGCCTGAAAGCGATGCAGGTGAATATCAACTTCCCACGGTACCGGACAGCGGTATCCAGACCTACTCGATCGGTGACAGCCCAGAAACTTATAGCGTGGGGGACCAGCCAGTCGATTCCGGCTTCCCCACAGGAACCAGTACAGGCCAGGAACTGGACCTGGATGGCAGTACCGTGTCACCGGACATCTTTCCACGAGAGCCGTCAGGGCAGATTCCCACGTTGGACGAGCCGGATCCCTTTCCTGCAGTCGTGACCGACTCACCAATCGATGCCACATCACCTGATGCACCTGGGAAATTCCAGCTGGAAGGGAAACAGCTTCCCACGCTGGCAATCGAGAAGCATGCGCCCGCTGAAGTCCAGGTGAACAGGATGGCAGCCTTCACGATGACCGTCAAGAATGTCGGTACCGTTGCAGCCCACCAGGTCCAAGTGATTGACTATGTCCCCAAGGGAACAACACTCGAAAGTACGACACCGGAATCGTCTCGAGCAGTCGACGGGGCACTTGTCTGGAAACTGGGAACGCTCCAGCCTGGAGAAGAGTCGATGGTCACGATGAAACTGGTGCCCCGGCAGGAGGGTGAGATCGGGAGTGTTGCGATGGTAAATTTCCAGGCGGAAGCCTCCGTCCGGACCATCAGTACGCGGCCCCAGTTGATCCTGCAACAATCGACGGCGGAACAGGTCCTCATAGGCCAGGACATCACCGTTGCCATCACGATCTCCAACCCCGGGAGCGGAGATGCGACGAGCGTTGTTCTGGAAGCGGATATTCCAGCGGAGCTGCGGCATGCCGCCGGAAGTGAACTTGAATACCCGATAGGAACCCTGCAGGCCGGGGAGACAAGACAGCTCAAGTTAACACTTCACGCAGCCAGTGCTGGACGGATCCTTTTTCCCCTGGTTGCCCGTGGAGATGGGCAGCTCCTCTCAAATCACGACATCGACTTCGAAGTCATCGCCCCGGATCTGCAGGTCAACGTCCAGGGACCTCGCATCCGTTATCTCGATCGCCAGGCAACACATACCGTGGAAGTCGGCAACCGTGGTACCGCGACAGCCCGGAACATCTCCCTGGTAATGCAGCTTCCCCGGGGCCTGAAATTCATCTCCACCGACCACCATGGCCGTTACGAAGCCCAGCAACATGCCGTTTACTGGCAACTGGAAGAACTTCCCGCCAATGTCCAGGATGCGGTAACGATTACCACCATTCCAATGGAAGTTGGCAACCATATCATGAAGCTCAATGGAAAAGCCAACCTGGGTATCACGGACCATTTCGAACACGTGATGCGAGTGGAATCGGTACCCCAGCTGTTGTTCACAATCGCCGATGAATCGGATCCGATCGAGGAAGGAAGCGATACCACGTACGAGATCCGGGTGGTGAACAAGGGAACCCGGACAGCAACAAATATACTCGTGGCGGCAAGCCTGCCTGCAGAGATGCAACCGGTCGATGGAAACGGCCCTACCGATGCACGAGTGGATGGCCAGCAGATTGTTTTTGCTCCTCTTGATCGACTTGCACCGGAGGCAGAAGTGGTCTACCACGTCCAGGTCCGGGGAATCAAGGCAGGAGATCATGTGATTCGAGTGCAGCTCGTGAGTGATGATTCACGGGTACCTGTTGCCAAGGAGGAAAGTACCAGGGTTTATGCCGACAATTGATCGCTTGACCTTGGCGAGAGACGGAACAACACTAGACAGCGGCTCCGGCTCTTTTCTTTCCATACCCCGACCGGCACCAGCGGAAAAATGCCTCGCACGATTCAATGCCCATGTGGCCACGATGTTCCTGTCAGGGGCGAATCTCCGTCGACTGTCCACTGCCCACGATGTGGCACGCCGTTGGAAAACTTGTCACGCGTACCACCCCCTCCCCCAAAGAAAACGCCACGGGACACAACCTCCTCTCCCAGTCTCCGCAACCAGGGCGTGGAGCTTGGCATTCAAACCCAGCAGCCAAAAAAGCACTGGCGGCCTCGAGAGGGGATGGAACCAGATTCCCGACACCGTTCAACTATCGCCGGTTTCGCCATCGGCCTGCTTGTCCTGTCGGTAATCGAGGTCATCCCGGCAATCGTCTCCATCGTTCAAAATAGCCGGCTCGATGAACCAGAAGATCTTCACAACTGGGTCTACCTACTCCTTCTGATCGGTTTCCTTCAGCTCGCCTACGCGTGCTACCTCTGGAAACTACCTGATTTCAGCTCCCTCTGGGTTGTCTCTCTATCCGCCCTGGCAGTAGCGACACTTCATGCGTTCCTGCTTGCCATACGAATCCTGGCCGATGAGAATCACTCGATTATCGCCAGGCTGCAGTTGAACCTGGAGACTCTTTCCCCCGGCAAGCAGGCGGGCTGGTGCCTGATCATCCTGATCCTGTTTGGCACCTACTGTTACTTTGCCGGACGAACGGCATTGAAGTGGCAACAGCGATTTCAAAGAAAGTAGATCCACCGCGGGAATTTTGACAAGGGAACAGCATGGCCAACTATGATTGCATCGTGATCGGCGGAGGACATAACGGCCTCGTTACCGCTGCCTACCTGGCCCGTGAAGGGAAACGGGTCTGTGTTCTTGAAAGACGGCACCTGCTGGGGGGCTGTGCCTGTAGCGAGGAATTATGGCCCGGCTACAAGGTCTCCACGGCAGCCTACGTGATCAGCCTGATGTTGCCCGAGGTGATCGCCGATTTGCGTTTACGTCACCATGGCCTGACGATCCTGCGTCGGAATCCCTCCTCCTTTACTCCCTTGCTGGATGGACGGTCCCTCACCATGGGACCCGACGAGGAAGCCACCCAGCAACAGATTTCCCAGTTCAGCTCAACCGATGCAACCGCTTATCCCCGTTACCAGAAACTCCTGGAAAACGTGGCCGCCGTGATGGAACCGATGCTGATGAAACAGGCTCCCCAGATTGTTCCGTTACCAAAAGAATGGCGCAGCCGGAGTCTTCCAGAACGTCTCCGCCAGACTCGCGAGCTATGGAACCTCTACCAGGCCCTCGGGCACCTGGGAAACGACCTGCCGGAAGCTGTCGAATTATTAACAGGTGCCGCCCGGCCCCTGCTGGAACGCTGGTTCGAGTCAGAAGTGCTCAGGGCAACCCTGGCAACCGATGCAATTATCGGTGCCTTCTCTTCCATCTCTGCCCCGGGAACCGCCTATGTTCTGCTCCACCACGTGATGGGACTTGCGACCGGCCATCGTGGTGTCTGGGGGTACGTTCAGGGCGGCATGGGAGGCCTGGCGGACGCCCTGGAAGCCACCTGCAAGGAACTCCATGTGGAGATTGTTCGGGAATGTGAAGTCCACAAGATCCTGGTTGAGTCAGGACGTGTTCGAGGGGTCGTCGTGGACGGAGGACGGACCATCACGGCGTCATCGGTTGCATCCAGTATCGATGCAGACTGGACTTACCGGCGACTGGTGGATGAAAAAGAGCTTCCAGCAGAATTCCTGCAAGCGATAAAGAGGATTGATTACAGTTCTGCTTCCATGAAAATCAACCTGGCCCTTGGAGAGGCCCCCTGTTTCCAGAATACATCAGGGAACTCGATCGGCCCGGAACACCAGGGAACGATTCATATATCACCCACGCTGGACTATATCGAAAAAGCATATGCTGATGCGCGCCAGGGCCGACCAAGTGAAGAACCGGTGATGGAGGTGACCATTCCTACCAGCCTGGACAGTACGATTGCCCCGGAAGGCAAGCACCTGATGTCTATTTTTGTCCAGTACGCTCCCTACCAGCTCCAGGAGGAAAACTGGGATGACATCAAGGAGAGCTTTGCCGATCGATGCATCGAGCTGCTGGGACGTTACGCTCCAAACCTGCCAGGTGCCGTGGAGCATCGCCAGGTTCTCTCGCCGCTGGACCTGGAAAACACATTTCGACTCACCGGGGGAAATATCTTCCAGGGAGCCATGAATCCACACCAGCTTTATTGCTTTCGGCCCGTGGCGGGCTGGGCCGACCATCGATCCCCCGTCAAGGGACTTTACCTGTGTGGTGCAGCGAGTCATCCGGGAGGCGGTGTCATGGGAGCATGTGGCCGTAACGCAGCAGCCGTCATCCTCCAGGATCTCTAGAAAACTAACAGCCGGGATAAGGGACTATCCCCAGAAGAGAATAAGAGACAGCAGGAAAATCACCACGACCACGCCGATCCCCACGATCCAGTAGAGCCAGGTATTGCTGACGTGGCGTTCTTTCTGTTCCTCGCGTATCGCTTTCTTCCGCTGGTACTCCACGCTGGAACGTTCCCGCAACTTGAACTGGGCATTGCAGTGAGGGCAGAGAGCGGTCTCATCCAGCATCTCACGGGGAACTTCCAATTCATGTCCGTTCGGGCAGGGGATATGGAAGAGCTCTTCTTTTTCCGTGACATCCAGAACGGTCATTTCAACGGACTTCGATTCCCCAAAGCTCAGCTCCTCGTTAGTTGCATCGAGCCTGGGCCGGCGCCGGTGACCCACGACGGGCGCCGGTTCCGGCGGCGCGACCGGAGGTGCGGCGATCGGGGGAGGGGGCACAACAGGCGACGGCGTTGCTGGAAACGGGGGGGGCGGCGGAACCATCGGGGGAGACGGGACACCAGCCGGCATGGGTATTGCCAGGGTCAGTCCACAATACGGACACTGGCAGGTCTTTCCACCATCCGTATCCTCCGCCTCGAGCAAATGGCCCTGGGGACATTGAAACTGAAATACCATTGTCTACGCTCCCTGAACAGGCTGTCATGCCGCTCCAATGGCCCTGTCATGACAGGTGTCAAAAAGAAGTTGCCATTCCAATCTGGCCAGGGTCTGGCACAGTTCCCGGTCCCCCTTCCCTCTGGTAACAACATCCTCACACATGTCGATAAACCGGAATGGATCCCATTCTCCTTCCGCCAGTGGAAGAGCTCCAGACAGCCGGCCCTGACCGAACTGCTCTCCTGACACGGATGCCAGGGACTCGTAAACCTGGTGGTTCCCGACACGGCGAAACCAGTACTTCGCGTTGGAATAATCTCCTTCCCGCCGATGCATGATACCGTGCCAGAAGCTCCCACTTGGAGTATCGATCTCCTGGCTGATATGGTGAGATTCATCCAGGAAATGGTGAAGGAGCCAGAGTGCGGAAATGCAGCAGAGGGCGGCATCCTGATCCACCACCGTCTGGCCTGGAAAGACACGTTCCGTGGTCAGCTCCTTCAGCTGTTCCCGCTTTCCCTCCTGGAAGACACCTGCATCAAGCGTTTCTGCTTCGTCCAGTACGACCAGGCTGGCCAGTGGTTCGCCATAACGTGGTATTGTCGTTAAGTCCACCATCTCCCCCCAGGCTCTCACGTCATGATGACCACAATACCCCGAACCACGTCAATTCTACGAAAGCAGGGCCTTTGATGCGACCGACCTCAGGTCGTCCGCTTGTGGCACCGGTGAACGGGAAGGTAAACTAGCTTATCGATTAAAGTCCCTGTTCCCACCGCAGAAATGCGGAAACCGACCATGAGCGATGAGCCCGTAAGCGTGCCACAGGAAGAACCCGAGGATACGGGTAAGGCAGCGGAAAACCCTGCCCCTGCTGAACAGGACGAGGCAGCCAGCAGCGAAGCCGGGCCTCTGGGCACCACTTCCCCTGCTGGCAAGATCCAGGTCGGTTCCAGACGAGACAAAGTGAGCGGGCCGATTGGAAGCAAGCCCCAGATGGCGGGCGACAAGCATGGTGCTTTGACGATTCCCACAACGCCCCCCCCGGCGAGCGACGATGGTTCGACGCCGGATGCCATCTCGGCCCCCGCTGTCGAACCCGTTCCAGCCCCGGCGGGCATTCCCTCCATCCACGACACCATGACCGTGGACCTGGAGCAGGAGATCGAGGACGCGCTCGGCGATGCCAGTCTTGAAGAGCTCATCTCCACGGAAACGTCAGCGCGAGCCGGCCAGCTGCTCGAAAGCAATAGCCGTCACCAGGGCGTCGTGATCCGGGCCGATAATGAAAACGTCTTCATCTCGCTTGGCACCGGTCACGAAGGTGTCCTGCCAGCCAAGCAACTGGAAAAACCGGCTGAGGAGGGAGAACAGCTGGAAGTCGTTGTTCGGTCACTCAATGCGGAGGAGGGACTTTATGACCTTTCCGTTCCCGGGGCAGCCATCGATGTGGAAGACTGGAGCGACTTGAAAGACGGCGTGGTCGTCGAAGCCCGTATCACGGGAGCCAATACCGGCGGCCTGGAATGCATGGTGAACCACATTCGGGGGTTCATTCCTTCCAGCCAGATTGGTGTGTTCCGTGTTGAAAATTTTGCCGATTACATCGGCACCAAGCTCCCCTGCGTTGTGACCGAGGTAAACCGACGAAAAAAGAACCTCGTGCTTAGCCACCGGGCCATGCTCGAACGTGAAGCAGAAACGAACCGGGCAGAAAAGATCGCAGAGTTCCAGGTCGGCCAGACCGTGGAGGGTGTGGTTCGAAGCATCAAGGACTTTGGGGTGTTCGTTGATCTTGGTGGCATTGATGGCATGGTCCATGTCAGCCAGTTGAGCTGGGAACGAGTCAAACACCCCAGCGAAGTGGTGAACGAGGGAGAAAAGATTAACGTAAAGATCGAGAAACTCGATCCCCAGACCGGCAAGATCTCGCTCTCCGCACGTGCCCTCCAGGAACATCCCTGGAAGGGAATTGCCAGCCGGTTCAGTTCCGGCCAGGTCGTCACCGGAACCGTCACGAGGCTGGCAGACTTTGGAGCCTTCGTCAAGCTGGCACCAGCGATCGAGGGCTTGATACACATCAGTGAACTGGCGCACCACCGCATCGGCCGGGCGGACGAGGTCCTCAGCGAGGGGGGAGAGATCGAGGTCAAGATTCTCAGTGTGGATCCGGACAAGCAACGCATCAGTCTATCGCTGAAGCAATTACAGGAAGCGCCTGCTGCCAAGGAGGCTGACAAAACACCACAAGAGGAAGATGAACCACTTCGTGAACTTGCGGTAAAACGTCGCAAGAAGCCTCTCAAGGGAGGTACTGACCGGGCCTCCGGTGGCGATCAATTCGGCCTCAAGTGGTAACACGCTTCCGTCAGCAGCCGGTTTCTTTCTCTGCCGGTAAACAACCCACGGGAATCGGTTGCAGGTAACTCTGGCTCGCCAGCGTGTTTGCCTGGTCGTGAGCCTGCCTGTGCAGTTCTGTTGCCCACCATGTCCAGTTCCTGTCGCTCGCAGATGCTTTCAAATGCTCTTCCAGGTCCCGACTGGCATCCCCGTCCAGCTGTCCACAGACTGCAAGGAGTGTCCTCAGGTGCTCTTTCCAGGTCACCGGGTGGGTAAGGATCGCAGCATGTTTCTCAATAAGTCGTCGCTCCTGCCGGATTCCCACAAGTTCTTCAAAACTCCCCGGCTGGTATGTCTCCAGCAATAGTTCTTCCTGCCCAAGAAGGTGCCGCCGTCGCGTGCCAGGGGGTTCGATAAGCAGCTTCAACAATCTCTCTCGAGCAAAGACACGGACAAGAAAGTGCTCAAGTTGTCCTGGCTGTTGAATCTGTTTCTCCGTGGTAACCGGGATGGCAGGAAAGGACTTCATCACGGACTCGGCAAAAAGACCATTTCCCTGCCAGGAAGACGCTTTTCCCTCCCAGACCCTGGCGTCTCCAACACCGCAACTGGGGGACGCGCTCTTGAGTACAAACCCGCAAATATCCCTTTCCTGGTGAGAACGAGCCCAGCCGGCAGCCCATTGCTTCATCGGTTTTGTCAGGTTCTTCCGAGACCGGGAGGCGACAAGTTGAATTCCGCCAGTGGCAGCTTCGAGCTGGATTTTTTCCCGGGGGACTCCCAATCCCAGCTCCACTTCCGGGCAGACTGGCAGCCACTGGACATGATCGGCCAGAGGCCCCACCAGCAACGAGTCTCGCTTGTGATCTCCATCATAACGAACCTGATCACCAAGCAGGCAGGCCGAAATGACCAGCAGGGGATGGGAATCCGTTACCAGGTTAACCCCGGCAGTCAGGGAGGAGAGCGTCATGAAACCGAACCGCCTTATTGCCTGGCAGGCACAATGAAGCCCATGTGGAGTTCGGCATGCCGCAACATGAACTGGTCTGACTCCTCGTTTGTGAGCTTGCCAAGAATTGGATGAGGTGCTCGTTTTGGATTGGCCTGGTAGCGTTCAATTGCTGAAGCAAGTTGGGTAAGAGCATCATGGACAGGCATGTCGGTCGGCTCAAGACGTTTCATCTTGCCAGGTATCCTGGTGCCCCGCGGGAGACCCTGGGTGAGAAACTTCTTCTTTAAAAAAGTCCTGGCAATCAACCGTTTTGGCCAGAAACCCTTGAACCCATAACCGTCCATCGATGCATGCAGTGCCACCGACAGGTGGTGATAGATCTGGCCAACCGACCAGTTTCCAATGGTCACCCAGCCCTCTTCCACACAGCGCGTGGCATCGACAGAGAGATCGTCCAGCGACTGGTAGGAAATATCGCGGTGACCTTGCACTTTCTTGGTATCGATGGACACAGCACATCCCATCAACAAAACGAAAGAATAATTGCACTCCATGCATAAATGAAAAAGACTGCTCTCTCCTGCTGTGTCCAGTCTTTGGTTCTACTGCCGCTTACTTTTTGTTGCAAGAAGAATTTTCCTTCCCTTTTGCCATGTCCATCTGTTTCATTGACCACGTAAGAACGGTCAAATACGATGACCACCTCCTGCCTCGGTTCACAACCCGACCCCCATGGGAAGGATCTGTTCCATGACAGCCTCCAACCGGATCAAGCTGGGAATGTTCGTGATGCCGATTCACGACCCGGAGAAACCGCTTCGGCAATGCATTGATGAAGACCTGGAACTTGCGGTGAAATGTGATGAACTGGGTTTTGATGAATTCTGGGTTGGTGAACATCATTCCTCCACGATCGAGAATATCGTGATGCCGGAGATCTTCATCGCCTCAGCCCTGGCGATGACAAGCACAATTCGGCTGGGTCCTGCACCTGTCTGCCTTCAATATCATCATCCAGTTCATGTTGCCAGCCGGTTGGCATTCCTGGATCACCTTTCTCATGGCCGACTCAACGTCTGCTTTGGACCCGGTGCCATTCCCACGGATATGGAGGTCTATGGGCTTGACCCGCGCGACTCCTCCGCCCGAGTCACCGAAGCAATCGAGATGATCATGGAAATCTGGTCCAGCGACCCGCCCTACGAGATCAAGGGAAATTTCTGGAACGTGGAACTGAGCCAGGAGATTGACCTGGAAATGGGACTGGGACCACTCCACAAGCCGCTGCAGCAACCTCATCCACCTATTTCAGTTCCCAGCATCAGTCGAGAGTCAAAGGGCATTCAGAAGGCGGCAGAATCCGGCTTCTCGCTTTTTAGTCATCACATGATCTCCTCCGAGGTACTCGCCGACCAGTGGCGATGTTATCGGCAGGCAGCCAGCCAGGCGGGACGGAAGAGCGGGCCCGTTGACTGGCGCGTTTCCAGGAATATCTATGTTGCTGAAACCACCGAGGACGCCCGCCGCCAGGTCCGCAGTAACTCGATGGGAAAATGTATCGAGTACATCCTGGAACTCACCCGGCGGGGACCAGGCGTGGAGATGTGGAAGAGGAATGACGAGCACGCGGACGATGACTGCAACCTGGACTACTTCCTTGACGAGGTGATCATCGCCGGGGATCCAGACCATGTTGTATCCCGCATCCGTGCACTCCGTGAAGAAGTCGGGGATTTTGGCACCCTGGTCCTCGTCGCCCATGACTGGGATGACCGGGACAGGTGGCTCCGGTCCCTGGAGCTCTTTTCAAGGGACGTTGCCCCTCGGATATGAAGAGGACTGTTGATGAGACATTTACTCCTGTACACACTGGTGCTGGCTGCAACGGCCCTGCCAGTCGCAGGCCAGGAAATGGGCAGGCCGAATGGTCTTCGGCCTAACATCGTTGTCGTGCTGGCGGATGACCTTGGTTACGGGGATCTTGGCTGTTACGGCCACCCTCGAATCCAGTCACCGGTCATTGACCAGCTTGCTGCCAGGGGCATGCGACTGACCAGTTGTTACGCTGCCGCATCCAACTGCTCTCCATCACGCACCGGCCTGATGACCGGAAGGTTTCCGCAGCGGGTCGGCATCTATAACTGGATTCCCATGTACTCCCCGATGCATGTCCGTCGCAGCGAGATAACCGTGGCACGCCTGCTTCGAGATGTCGGTTACCAGACCTGTCAGGTTGGCAAATGGCACCTCAACGGCCAGTTCAATCTCCCCACGCATCCGCAACCATCCGATCACGGTTTCCAGCACTGGTTTTCAACCCAGAACAATGCCCTCCCGACTCACCACAATCCACAGAACTTTGTCCGTAACGGTCACCCCGTGGGACCGCAGCGCGGATATTCTGCGGGGCTGGTCGCCGACGAGGCTATCCGCTGGCTCAGGGGCCATGATCCATCCAGTCCATTTTTCCTTTATGTCTGTTTCCATGAGCCTCACGAACCGATCAACTCGGCACCACGCTACAAGTCCCTTTACAAGGCTCCTGCCGATTCCACACTGCCCAACCACCATGGCAACGTGACACAGATGGATGCCGCACTGGGACGGTTGCTCTCCACCCTGGACCGAATGAAACTGCGCGACAACACGCTGTTGATCTTCACCAGCGATAATGGACCGGCAATCACCCGTCGACATCCGCATGGGTCTGCCGGGCCCCTCCGCGACAAGAAAGGATTTGTCAGCGAGGGTGGAATCCGTGTTCCCGGGATCATTCACTGGCCTGGGCACACACGGCCTGGGGACGTGTGCGACGAACCGGTCTGTGGCATTGACCTTTTACCCACGCTCTGTGCGGTGGCCGGAGCCGAGGTTCCCGCTGACCGCACTATTGACGGAAGCAGTTTCCTGCCAATTTTCACTGGGCAGAAGATACAGCGACAGACACCTCTCTACTGGCAGTTTAACTACGCCCAGGGGCCCGCCAAGGTGGCAATGCGACATGGGGACTGGAAGATCCTGGCCACCCTGACAGGCCCTCGCCTGCCCCCCACGGGGCACCTGCGTCAGGCCGACCAGGAGGCTATCAAGAATGCCCAGCTCGCCAGCTTTGAACTCTACCACCTTGGCCAGGACGCCGGAGAAAAGAACAACCTTGCCACCCGGGAACCGCAGCAACTGGCACGGATGATCCAGCAACTTCAGACGCTCTACAAGGAGGTGCGTGAGGAGTCTCCTCGCTGGCCTGAATGGACCTTCGCGGGACATGAGGGAAAAATTATTAATGCCTATTACAAGCAGCAGGAACGCCGGCAGGAAAGGAAACGGCCAGAACGTTAGCGACCTTTCTTCTCAGGTTGGCGAACCAGCCCCATTTGCGGTATTTTGAAGGGGCGTCATGAGTTCTTTCCGTTCGATAAATATTCCCTCCTCTTCGAGACAGGCATCCGGATGACTCCCAGCAAGTACCTGCCCCTGCTTGTTATCCTGCTTGTCCCGCACACCCTGCAGGCGGACGACAAGGCCCCAGCAGTGGATTACCTCACGCAGATCAAGCCTCTTTTTATCCGCCACTGCGTGGAATGCCACGGCATCGACAAGCACGAGTCAGGTTACCGTCTGGATATTGCCGAACTGGCGATCGAGGGTGGGGACCGGGGAGCAGTGGTCGTTCCCGGCAAGAGTCCCGAGAGCATCCTGGTTCAGGCGATTGAAGGAGATGGCGATGTTTCCCAAATGCCACTGGACAAGCCATCCCTTTCGATGGAGGAGATTGAGTTGATACGTCGCTGGATAGACCAGGGCGCGGGATACCCGGAGACGGAAAAGGTCACTAACCTGGGCCAGGTCAAGAGTCAACACTGGGCATTTCAGTCGATTTCCCGGCCTCGTCCGCCAGCGGTTCGAAACCACCGGTGGGTACGAAACCCGATTGATGCATTTGTACTCTCCCGCCTTGAGAAAGAGAAAATACATCCGTCGCCCGAGGCCGACCGGGAAACCCTGATCCGTCGATTGAGCCTTGACCTGCGAGGGATCCCACCCAGCATCGTTGAAGTGGACGACTACCTCCACGATGCTCGCCCGGACGCGTACGAGCAACTGGTGGAAAAACTTCTTGCTTCGCCACGATACGGGGAGAGATGGGGACGTCACTGGCTGGATCTTGCCCGCTATGCCGACTCCGACGGTTTTACGATCGATGCAGCCCGAAAGATTTGGAAGTACCGTGACTGGGTCATCAACGCTTTGAACAGGGGCTACTCCTTTGACCGCTTTACCCGGGAACAGATCGCGGGCGACATGATCGAGGATGCCACCCTTCAGCAAAAGGTGGCAACCGGTTTTCACCGAAACACGCTGATCAACCAGGAAGGAGGCACCGACGATGAGCAGTTCCGAGTGGAAGCCGTCGTCGACCGCACCAACACGGTTGGTTCGATCTACCTCGGGCTCACGGTCGGTTGTGCCCAGTGCCACCAGCACAAGTTCGATCCCATCACCCAGCAGGATTTCTACCGACTTTATGCAATCTTCAATAGCTGTACGGACAACAACGATGCCAACGGCTCCGGACCCATCATCGAGGTCCCTTCAGAGTTTCAGATGCAGCGGCGGACAGAACTCCAGCAGAACATCGCGGTGGCGGAAAAACCTCTTCAAGAACATGACACCAGGTTCGTCGCCGGTCTTCCGGACTGGGAAAAACGGCTCGCCGGGCTGGGGAAGGTCTCCTGGGAGTCCCTGGATCCGGCTTCCTGGTCGACACTCAAGGGAGCCATCCTCAACAAGCTGGAAGACAAATCCCTGCTCGTCGATTTCAGCGTGCCGGCTAACGATACTTACGTTGTCACCTACGAGACAACCCTGGAGAAAATCACCGCGATCCGCCTGGAGACACTCTCCCATAAAAGCCTCCCTAGTAATGGACCAGGAAGAGCAGAAAACGGGAATTTCGTACTGACCGAATTCGAGATTACCGCGGAACTGATCGGCGATGAGACAGCGAAACCCCGGCCAGTCACGATTGCCAGGGCGGTGGCGGATCATTCCCAGGAAGGATACTCGGTCAGCGACAGCATCGATGGAAAACCGAATACCGGCTGGGCGATTAACGTCTAGTCCGGATCCGCCAACGTCAACCGTGAAGCGATCTTCTTCCCCTCCGAGCCAATTCACTCTGATGCCGGTGTGCGGCTAACGATCAAGATGCACCATGATCTTAACACCAACTACCTGGTCGGCTGTTTCCGCCTTTCCGTTAGTGACCAACCAATCGAATTACTCTCGGTCCCCACCGCCATCCGCGACAACGCCTTGCTGGAAAAGGGACAACGGACAGCCCCCCAGCAACAGCAACTGGAAGATGCTTACAAGACAACAGACAAGGACCGTGGACCACTGGCAGCGCGAGTCAGCACGTTAAAGAAAGAACTTGAACTGCTCGTCAAGGCGATCCCAACCAGCATGGTTATCCAGGAGATGGAGAAGCCCCGCCAGACTCATATCCAGATTCGCGGGGACTTCCTTCGCGAGGGGGCACTTGTGGAACCGGCAGTCCCTGCCATTCTTCCGCCCCTGGAAAAACGAGGCGACCACCCTGACCGGCTTGATTTTGCAGCCTGGTTGACGAGCAGCACGAACCCGCTCACCGCCAGGGTGACCGTGAACCGCTTCTGGCAACGTTTTTTCGGGCTCGGGATCGTGGAAACAGAAAATGATTTTGGAACCCAGGGGATTCCTCCTGAACATCCGGAATTACTGGACTGGCTCGCCAGTGAGTTCATGCGGCTGGACTGGGGAATCAAGGACATTCATCGCACGATCGTGCTATCGGCGACCTACCGTCAGTCCTCGCGGGTCAACGAGGAGCTCCTGGAACGCGATCCTCGAAACAAGCTGCTGGCCCGACAGACCCGAATGCGCCTGGAAGCAGAGATCGTTCGGGACCAGGCACTGGGCGCAAGCGGCCTGCTCTCCACCACGATGGGAGGGCCTGGCGTCTATCCACCCCAGCCCCCGGGGATCTATATTCTGACCCAGCAGAAAAAAGCCTGGCCAGAAAGCCAGGGAGATGCGCGTTACCGGCGCACCATGTACACCTTCTTCTGGCGTTCCAGTCCCTATCCCCTGATGCCAACTTTCGATGCCCCGGGAGCAACAACCGCCTGCACCCGCCGATCACGTTCCAACACGCCCCTGCAGGCCTTGATGCTGGCGAATGACAGGGCATTTTTTGAATTCGCCCAGGGCCTTGCCAGTGAAATCATCAAGGCGGATATCAGCCAGGATGAACAGCGACTGGTCTATGCTTTCCGCCGAAGTCTCTCCCGGATTCCAAGCGAGCAGGAAATAAAACGTCTCCAGGATTTCTTCGAAATGCAGAGGGAACACTTCAGGTCCACCCCGGCCGACGCGGCCGTGGTGGCTCCCGCCGACCGACCCGATGACTTTCCACTGGAAGAAGCGGCTGCATGGACAGCCGTCTCACGAGTCCTTTTTAACCTGGATGAGTTCATCACCAGGGAATAGAACATGAATCCCATGACAAACCCACTTCGCCAGGTCACCCGGCGCCATTTCTTCGGCGATACAGGACTTAGTATTGGAAGCCTCGGCCTGGCATCGCTTCTGTCGGGCAAGCCCCTCGCGGGCAAGGAAAAGCCAGCCCCGCCTCCGACGCACCCTCTTGCCCCGCGTCCCACGCATTTTCCGGCCCGCGCCAAGCGAGTGATCTACCTGTTCATGGCCGGTGGGCCAAGCCAGCTTGAACTTTTCGACTTCAAGCCAAAGCTGCAGGAGATGGATGGACAGGTGATTCCCGAGTCCTATGTGAAAAACAAGCGGTTCGCGTTCTTGAAAAAAGATGCCAAGTTGCTGGGAACCCGGCGGAAGTTCAGTCGGCATGGAGAGTCCGGCCAGGAGATCTCCGAATTGCTTCCCAACCTGGCAGGCATTGCGGACCAGATTGCCATTGTCCGGACTGTCAAGACCGAGGTCTTTAATCATGGACCAGCCAAACTCTACATGAACACCGGTTTCCAGCGATTCGGACGACCGAGCATGGGTGCCTGGGTAACTTATGGAATCGGCAGCGAGTCGGAAGACCTGCCCGGTTTCGTGGTACTCCATTCCGGCCCTCGTGGACCTCGTGGAGGCACGCCACTCTGGGGAAGTGGCTTCCTGCCATCCACCTACCAGGGTGTTCCCTTTCTCAATGGTGCAGAGCCAATTCTCAACCTCACGAACCCAAAAGGAGTGAGCCGGGCTGGCCAGGGCCAGTTTGTCGATGCCGTGACAGGACTGAACGCCGAACGGCTACGCCAGATGGGAGATCCGGAAATTGCCACCCGCATCGCAACCTACGAGATGGCCTACCGCATGCAGACCAGTGCCCCGGAACTGATGAACCTGGCGGCCGAATCCAAACAGACACTGGAGGCATATGGTATTGATGACCCGGCCAAACCGACCTTCGCACGTAACTGCCTGCTTGCTCGCCGACTGGTGGAAAAAGGAACCCGGTTTGTGCAGCTTTACCATACCGACTGGGACCACCATGGAAACGCCGGGACCAACCTGGGACAACCGCTTGATCAACGATGTGGTGAAGTCGACAAGCCCAGCGTGGCTCTTATCAAGGATCTTAAGGAACGTGTACTGCTCGACGACACGCTCATTATCTGGGGCGGAGAATTTGGCCGCACGCCACAGGGGGAACCTCGTGACACGCTAGGACGTGATCATCATATCGAGACCTATGCCATGTGGTTTTGTGGCGGGGGCATCAAGGGGGGCCAGACAATCGGTGAGACGGATGAACTGGGATACTATGCCGTGAAGGATTCAACACCGGTCCATGATCTCCAGGCGACGGTCCTTCACCTGCTGGGCCTGGATCACTTGAAACTGACCTACCGTTTCCAGGGACGGGACTTCCGACTTACCGATATCGCTGGTAACGTGATCCACCGCATGATCAGCTAGGGAACCTCTCGATTACACGTCGAGGCACTCCGGGTTAACCAGGTTGTCAGGCACCTCCCCACGCAGGCACTGAACAACCTGGTTGCTGGCGCGCGTGCGCAGGTCAAGCAGCGACTGCTGGGAAATGAATGCCGCATGCGGTGTCACAATCACACGTGGGTGATTGTAGGGAGGCTGGTCCAGAGGAGGAGGCTCCGGATCCTGCACGTCCAGGGCAGCACCAGCCAGCTGTCCACGATCCAGGGCACCGGCCAGGGCCTGGTGATCCACCAGGCCGCCTCGCGCCGTGTTGATAAGGAAACTCCCTGGCTTCATGGCTGCCAGTTCCACTTCACCAATCAGTGACACGTTCTCATCGTTGAGCGGAAGGTGCAGGGAAACAAAGTCGCTCTGCTGCAGTAAATCCGGAAGTGGCATCACGGGAATCCCATCTGTCGAGCGCGACAAATCACGCCGGGTGGCAATCACCTGTAGTCCAAGTGCCCGGGCCTTACTGGCCACCACCCTGCCAATGTTTCCCAGGCCTACCAGCCCAAGTGTCCGTCCTTCAAGACGCAGGAGCGGGGGACCATTTTCACGACAGTAAATTCCATCTCGTGCATCCTGGTGGAAAACACCGAGATTACGGGCGAGTGCCAGGATCAGGGCAAGCGTATGTTCAGCAACTTCTTGCTGGCAGTAATCGGGGACATTGGTGACAGGAATTCCCTGCCGTGTGCAATAATCAACGTCAATATTATCCAGGCCAATTCCCAGGCGTGTCACGCCACGACAATCTTTTATGGCCCCAATCACCTCGGCCGGGATTACCGCCCAGCAGGTCATGATGGCATCCACGCCATCCGCCAGCTCACGAAGCGTGGCAGCATCGTCGCTGGGAGCCACGACCAGCTCGGCATCTGCCCGGGCCAGAACCTGACGTTCAATATCAACATCCGGCCAGGAGTAATCAGAAATTAGTACGCGGTGTGAAGACATGGACAACTGGCCAGTGAAAGATGGGGGGCCGGGATCGGTGGCACCCTGGAATTCTCTCCCGGTTTCTTGTCCGATCCCTGGGAGTTGGAGAGAAAGATACCGACAAGGATACAAATCAGCAATACCGCAACCACGGCCAAGGTGATAATCCATCCCAGCTGAGCATCCTTGGCATGCCGCTTCTGGGAGCGTCGGCGAGGTTTACGAGCAGTCCGTACCGGCGTCGGAGAGGCCCGGAACAACTTCCTGGGCAACCGGCAACTGGCCAGCCGGAGCTAACCGGCTGGCCCTTCTCATCCGGCTCCCCGGCAGACAATCCCCTTTCCCATCTTGGCAACAGCCAGCCATATCGTCATCATGACCCGCTAGGAACCCCTGCGAAAGCAACCGAGTCTGGTGGCGATTCGAGGGGATTTGGACTTCCTCCCTCGCAAGACAGGTTTCAACGGTGCAGATAGGCTCAACACAGGTTGCAGATACGTTCGCAGAAGCCTTTGACATGAGTTACGTGCGGCTGATTCTCACAGCCCATGACAGGACATGGCTTGAGGCTGCTGTCCAGGAGGTCACCGGGTATGCCAGTAGCGTGATTGCCTGTGATGTAGAAGCTGGACTAGAAAAATGGATAGACCATAGCCAGACACCGGACGGCAGGCCGGGAGCCTCGGTACTGATGTTCGGGTTCTCTGCGAGCGGCCTGGCCGGGGCAGTCCCTCCCCGCACTGGACAATGCCTCATGACCTGTCCTTCCACGGCTGTCTACGACGGCCTCCCTGCTTCCCAGAAGCGAATCCCACTGGGAAAGAAAATTCGTTTCTTTGGTGACGGGTACCAGAAGAGCAAGCTGGTTGGTGACAGGCGGTACTGGCGAATTCCGGTCATGGATGGTGAATTCCTGGTCGAGGAAAGTGTCGGGGTTGAAACCGGGGTAGGGGGCGGCAACGTGATCCTGCAGGCCGCCAGCAAGGAGGCTGGGCTGGATGCTGCCCGCCGCAGTGCCGATGCGCTGGCGACAATGGACCAACTCATCACCCCTTTCCCCGGAGGGGTTGCCCGAAGTGGAAGCAAGGTCGGTTCACGCTACAAGGGCCTTCCTGCTTCGACCGCGGACTCCTACTGCCCAACATTACGTGGCCGCGTGGAATCCCGGTTGCTCGAGGATACCCAGGTTGCCTACGAGGTGGTCATTGACGGGACCAGTGCCGAGGTGGTCGGTAAAGCAGTCGCTGAGGCAGCGCGCGCCGCAGCGGGAGACGATGTGCTGCTGATCGGTGCTGGGAATTACGGGGGGAAGCTGGGAAAACACCACTTCCACCTTCAGCAGCTCTTGTCCGAGGTGGACTAGCCTGATTCTAGTCTTGCTGTCGCTGGGCCGCGTACTCTTTCATGATCGCCGCTTCACGAGCCAGCTTCATTTCCGAGGCTGGTGCAAAGTACTGGACATCGTCATTGGTATACCAGGGGCTGGGGAGGTTTTGCCCAGCCATATGGGACTGGCAACCACTGCCGAATGAAACGGCAACCAGGCCGACCCCCAACAACAGTGCATAGAACTGCTTGTGCGTTCTCTTTTTCATCGTCCAGTCCTTGTAGAGCATTCAAACCGGGTGGTGGATGGGAGCCAAGCCGGAGAGACTAGCTAACCCGTGATATCATCACGACCTTCATCGGTTATCTAACCGTTACACTTTGAAGATTTCCCCTAGACTTTGGGGGATTAAGGCCAAAAATCCTAATAAGCGTTACAAATTGACTATCATGGGAAAGCTGGGGGAATTCGTTGTTACTCGGTAAACTGGAGCCCGGAAGAATCCAGCCCTGGATCCCCGGATTCCCCCTGCCGATCCCCCCCGTCCTGTCGCCGATAGACGGGATAAAGCACCGGAATCGAGTCACAAACGATCCCTCCCGTGCTGTGGAGAAATCGGTATGCATTTCACCTTGCAAGGCGAGAAAACAGCTCTCCACCGCTTGATGCGGGTGATCCTGTTTTTTTTCCTGATCGCCATTTCTCTTCCGGCACACCAGGCCAGATCACAGAACCTCAATGCAGTTCCCAGGCAGGATTATTTCCTTGCCAAGGCAATCATGCGCGACGGTGATTTTGTCCGCGCCAGCCGGGGTTTCGAATCTGCAGCCCGGTCTGGAATCCGCAGTTCCGAAGGCCGCTGGGTCGACTCGATCTGTTACTACGCCATGATGGGCGAGTGTTACTACCAGATGGGTCGAACAGCAGAAGCACTTGAACGATTTGAGGCTGCCCTGCAGCTTTATGTCGCCCACCAGAACTGGCTGCTCGCTCTTGATTACCCTGCTGCCATCCAGCTCTCCGGCAGGGCACGCAAGCCTATCGCCTGGGCTATCAGCCAGAGAACCCCGGTCATCGGTCAGGTCCCCAGCACAATCAACAGCCTGCAAGGCAGACTTAACAACCTCCAGGTACTCGCCCAGGGAGGTGTCTACGTCCCGCTGCAATTGTTCCCAATCCATGCCGAGGAGATCGTTCAGTGCACGGCCCTTGCCATGCGGAGGCGACTGGCAATCATGGGCCCCACCTGTCCATACTCGCCTCTTACCCTGCAACTGCTGGATGCCCTCTCACGGAGGCCAACACGCCCCAATCACTGGTCCCAGGCATGGATCAGCCTGCAACTGGGACTTGCCCAAGCCTCGGCCGGCCAGTCTGGCCAGGCAGCAGCACAGCTGCAGCAAGCCATGCTGATAAGTGGCCGATTTGACCACGTGCTCACCTCGGTGGCCATGCTCGAACTGGGGAAACTGGCTTTCCAGCAGGAACAATTCCCCCAGGCCGCTTCCTACTTCATCGAAGCTTCTCTGAACGCCGGTCTGTTTGAGGAATATCGCACTGTCGAGGAATCTCTCCGCTGGGCATCACGAACACACCAGATCGTCGGGGGAAAGGGGTTATTTGTCCCGCTTCCTGTTGCCGCTGCCTGGGGACGGACAGAATCTGATTTCGTACAAGCGTCGGTTTTTGTTTCCGCAGCCGAAAACTATGGTCGTGGAGGTGAACCAGCCAAAGCCCTCGCCATGATTGATCGGGCGGTGACTGCGGTGCGACGGCATGACATGGCCAATGGAACACTTTCGGCCCGCGTCAACTACGTGACGGCCCTGGCACACTACCAGATGGGTAACCTGGATCTCGGGGATGCCTCCTTCAGCAAGGTAATGGCATTCCAGAAACAATCTTCGCACTGGTTACTCCAGATCGCACAGGCCGATGCGCTCTTCAAGGCCGGGGCGCTTTCAGAGAAAGTCGCCGATGATCTCTTCTCGCGTGTACTCCGCGAGCCGACCTCGGCCGACTGGGTTTTTCAACCGGAAGAAACACTCACCTATCTTCTCTCTCCCCACCTGCTTCCGATGGAACACTGGTTCCAGGTTGTCATGCAACGTAAGGAGCTTGAGCGTGCTATCGAAATCTCCGATCGGATCCGCCGACATCGCTTTTACAGTAGCCTTCCAATGGGTGGCCGGCTCCTTTCCCTGCGCTGGACCCTGGAAGCTCCCGAGGATGCACTGACTCCAAAAGCACTCTTGCAGCGCCGGGATCTGCTGGCCAATTACCCCAAGTATGGTCCTGTCAGGGAACGTGCGAGGATGGTCAGCCAGCAACTCCAGCAAATGCCAATCGGTGGTGATGATGAGGAGCAGGCCAGGCAGGAAAAAGAACTCTATGGGCAACTCACTGTGCTTGCCAGGGCCCAGGAAATCATGATGCGGGAAATCTCCTTGCAGGGAGATGCCGCCCAGTTCTGCTTCCCCAGGATCCGGGACGTCAAGGAACTCCAACGAGTGATCCCGGATGGAGAAATGATCCTGGTCTTCTTTGCCACCAGCCGGGGCATGCTTGCCTTCGCCCTGGGGAACAAGAAGTACGAGTACTGGCAACTGGCATCGCTAGGAAAAATCACGGGGGAAATGAAGACCCTGCTTCGCCAGCTTGGGCACTTTGACAAGAACGTGGACATCAAGGTCGCCAACCTGGCAACGGAGAGCTGGAAGGAGAGTGCATCGCAGATCACCGAGATGCTGTTCTCTGGTGCGCCTCCAACGATCCTGGACAACGTCACCAGGCTGGTCATTGTTCCTGATGGCCCACTCTGGTATCTCCCCTTCGAAGCCCTGCTGCGTAATGACCAGCCCCTGCTCCAGCAACTCTCCATCCGCTACAGCCCCTATGTCTCGCTGGCGATGGGTGACGGCCGTAACCACCCTCCCCTGGGGCGTACCGGGTTCGTTTCCACGACCATGGTTCCCGGCGAAGATGAGAGGATAGCCGCCCAGGGAGCAGAAAAATTCATCGCTGAAATTGAAGGTTCCAACAGGCTCTCCGGGGACCTTGCCGGCCCTTCCAGCGTCGTCTCCACCCTTTATGACCGGCTGTTCGTGATGGCGGAACTCGACGACATGGCGAAATCCCCTTACAGCCTGGCCCCCCTTTCACTGGATCGCGGACGTCCCGGAAGCAACCTGGGAAGCTGGATGGCATTGCCCTGGGGGCGTTGTCAGCAGGTAATCCTGCCAGCCTTTCACACGGCGGCAGAAAACTCGCTCAAACGTGGCGGGAACGGTATGGAGGTCTTTTTGAGCATCAATGGCTTGATGGCCTCAGGAACACGGACCGTTGTGCTCAGTCGCTGGCGACCGGGTGGGGAAACAAGTCATGACCTGATGCGAAAACTTGCAGCACAACTTCCTGAGAAAGCGGCCGATACTGCCTGGCGAGAGGTGGTCATGGAAATGCGACAGCAACTGGTCGACACGGACCTGGAGCCCCGTATCAGTGGCACCGCCAGCGACCCACTTTTGGCAAACCACCCCTGGTTCTGGGCGGGCTACATTGTGGCCGACACAAAATTAACTCCGGGACAACCGCAACCGGTCGCCACGGTTCCCGATGCGATGCCCCCCGGAATGAAGAAAAAACCCGCCGCCGCTGGTAACAAGAATAATGCCAACGACGCGGACAACAACGGGGCCAGGGGAGAACTTCCCAATCCCCCACGGAACAACAACCTGGCTCCGGCAAACCGGAACCCCAACAAGCCCTTCGGCCAGGCTCCCAATCCTGCACAACCTCCCGCACGGAATGTTCTTCCCGGCCCGCCTCCAAAGGCAAACCCTCTCCCCCCCGCCAGGCCCGGTGAACCCTTCAAGTTCAAGCCACCCTCCTTTATCAAGCCCTCTTCCTGAAGACAGGAATGAGTAATAAATAGGCTTGGGGCGAAACTTTTAGGTTCTGTATGGGTTTATAATAAGTGAGAAGGGAAGCATGGTTTCTCCTGCCGGGGCAAGCAAAAGTGGGCAGGAGAAAGTGATTTTTTCCAAGGAACATGTGATGTCGATGTTTTTGCCCGCCAGACGATCCGTCTGGATCGTGGCCCTGGCTCTCTTGCCGTGTACCTGCTGGAACCTGCCTGCACAGGATTCGACAGCGGATATTGCCGGCCAGGTTGACCGTATGCTCCGCGAGGAAATGGGGGTCCAGCCTGGCACCCATGGTGCAAGCGACGAGGTTTTCCTGCGACGGGCATTTCTTGACATCATTGGAGAACTGCCCAGCAGCGAGGATGTGCTCGCTTTCGTGCTCGACGAGCAACCGGACAAGCGCGCCGGCTTGATCCAGCAGCTTCTGGC
The DNA here is from genome assembly GCA_964476375.1 of uncultured Pirellulaceae bacterium. Lineage (GTDB taxonomy): Bacteria > Planctomycetota > Planctomycetia > Pirellulales > Pirellulaceae > SAT2750. The sequence goes on along the minus strand of CAYYZW010000091.1, from coordinate 3,228 downwards.
CGACGAGGCTTACGGGAAGAACTGGGGACGTTTCTGGCGGGATGTGATCATGTATCGCCGCAGCGAGGACCGGGCAGTGCTGGCCCAGCGGTCACTGGAAAGTTTCCTGGTGGAACAGTTCAATGCCAACCGTCCCTGGAATGAGATCGCCTCAGAGCTGATCATTGCCAAGGGAAATGTCCAGGAAGATGGCCGCACCGGACTGATCATGGCCCAGGGGGGACGTCCCGAGGACACGGTGGCAGAGATTTCCCGTATTTTTGTTGGCATCCAGATCCAGTGTGCCCAGTGCCATGACCACCCCACGGACCGCTGGACCCGCGAACAGTTTCACCAGCTGGCAGCCTTCTTTCCCAGAGTCGCTGTCCGCCCAACGATGGGGGATACCCGGTCCTTTAACGTGGTGGCAGATGACGTGCCGTCTCGACGACGGACAAACAACAACAACCGTTTCCGTGGTACACCGGAACATTACATGCCAGACCTGGAGAATCCCCAGGCAGAAGGAACACTGATGCAACCGGTGTTTTTCGTGACCGGCCAAAAAATGGAAACAGGGGCACTTGATGAAGACCGACGAAAACAACTGTCGCGCTGGCTTACAGGCCCGGAAAACCCCTGGTTTGCCCGGGCGGTAGTCAACCGTCTCTGGTCCGAACTGGTTGGAGAGGGTTTCTATGAACCGGTTGACGATATCGGCCCTGACCGGGAGTGCAGCGCCCCGAAGACCCTGGACCTGCTTGCCAGCCAGTTCGTGGAGCACCAGTACGATCTCAAATGGCTGATGGAAACGATCCAGTTGACAGCGACGTACCAGCTCGAATCGAGTAACCGTCGTACCATCGATGAATTACCCTTCCAGGCCAACTGCCCACAGCGGCTACGGTCTGACCAGCTTTTCAATTCGCTCCTCTCGGTCTTCGAGATCCAGGACCAGCCGACTGGCCGCTCCAGCGGGTACGGAACGGCCAATCGGCAAAACCGGTCTGCTCCTCGCCTGCTGTTTAACAGCATCTTCGGGTTTGACCCCAGCACGCGACGAGATGAAATCACCGGTTCCATTCCGCAGGCACTGGCAATGATGAACTCTCCGTTCATCAACCAGCAGGTCGACGCGCAGCGCGGACGAGTGCTGCCACGCATGCTGGCGGAGGTCACAAGCGACCGGCAACTGGTTGAGGAGCTCTACCTGAAGGTGCTTTCCAGGCAACCGACACGGCAGGAGCTGAAGGTCTGCCTGGACTATCGCCGGGATATTACTGACCGGGGAGAGGCCTTCGAGGATATCCTCTGGGCCCTGCTGAACCACTCGGAGTTCATCCATCGAAAGTAATCCGGAGACGATCTGAAGCAGCCAGGGGCAATCGTCAGAGGAAAATACCAGACCATGAATGACCATCTTCACCACCAGCTCGATGTGATGCTTGGCCGCCACGGTCAGCTTCGCCGCCGCAGCTTTCTCCGTTGCCTGCCCGCCGCCGCCCTGGCAGCCGGCAGCCTGGACTGGCGAAGCAAACTGGCTGCCCAGGCTCCCCAGCTTCGCAGCCAGGCCAGGGCATGTATCGTGCTCTGGATGCAGGGTGGTCCCAGCCAGTTTGAAACACTCTCCCCCAAGCCAGGCCATTCCAATGGTGGTCAGACCACAGCAATCGCCACATCCGTTCCGGGGATCCAGATTTCTGAACATCTCCCCTCAGTGGCACGGGCGATGAATGACATATGTATCATCCGCTCGATGAACAGCAAGGAGGGAAGCCACCCACGGGCCTCCTACCTGGCCCATACCGGTTACATCCCGACTGCCAGCATCAAGCATCCGACTATCGGGTCTCACGTGGCGCAGCAGGCTGGAGATCCCAATTCCAATCTGCCTGATTTCGTCCGTATCGGTCGTGTCCGAAGTGGCTCCGGGGGCGGTCTGCTGGGGGTCAACTATGACCCCTTTGTCCTCAATGACGCGAACCGGACTCCCGACAACACGACCCCGGGAACCAGCACCGAGCGTTACAGCCGGCGACTGAGCCTGCTCGACAGCTTGCACGGCAGCGATGAATACGAGGATCCGAAGCAGGAAGTCAAGAACCACCGCAAGGTCTATGGTAAAGCATCCCGCATGGTGCTCAGCAGTGACATGAAGGCCTTCGATATCTCCCAGGAACCAGGAACGATTCGCCAGCAGTATGGGGCATCGGCATTTGCCTCGGGATGCCTGATGGCTCGCCGTTTGATTGAAGCAGGTGTGACCTTTGTGGAGGTCGCCGCCGGCAACTGGGATACGCACCAGGATAATTTTGATCGAACCTCCAGTCTCTGCGAACAGATCGACCAGCCATACGCATTTCTTCTTGAAGACCTCAAGCAGCGGGGACTCCTGGAGCAGACACTCGTTGTCTGGATGGGAGAATTTGGACGAACCCCGAGAATTAATGCCCGTGGCGGACGAGACCACTATCCACGTGCCTACAATGTTGCCCTCGCAGGGGCAGGAGTACGGGGTGGCCAGGTGATCGGTTCCACTGATCCGGGAGGGATCGGTGTCGAAGATCGACCTGTCGGCATCCCCGACCTGTTACGGACAATTTTCCAGGCGGTCGGAGTGGATGCCGACCAGGAAAACATGAGCAACGTGGGGCGGCCGATCATGGTCGTCGACGGCGGAGAAGCGGTTCGAGAAGTGTTCAGCGGATAGCCCGGCAGGCAGGAACGGCTCACCTTCACTTCAAGTCAACACGTTTAAAAAGCGGAAGCTGCCGGTAGTAGACTTCCAGGCAACAGATTGCCATGCTGGTCGCATAGAGGCGTCCTCCCGCCCGGTCATGCTGGTCCACGGGCGTCCAGCTTCCAAGCATGTGCCCGCGTGTTTCCTGGGATTCCACAAGCACATTCCGCATCTCGGTATTCCAACGGGACCAGGTTTCTCCCCCGACGTGGTGAAGTGCCTGGGTTGCATAGTACAGGTAGTACATGTTGCGTGGTTTCTGGGAGGGAGGATGGTTTTCCAATAGCCATTCACTTCCCTCCACCAAACCCGGGTATTCCAGTGTCCAGCCCAGGTACATCCGGCAGAGAAGTCCCTCGGCAGTCATTGTGAAGGACGGCTTCTGGCCAGGCATGTAACCGTACCAGGCACCGTTTCGCCACTGTACCTGGTCCAGGTAACTTTGTGCCTTTTGAATCGTGTGGGGCGGCACATAGAAATTCGCCATCCTGCCACTCTGTAAAGCCATC
>CAYYZW010000090.1:0-7162 GCA_964476375.1 uncultured Pirellulaceae bacterium | reverse complement strand
CCTTTTTTTGGTGGGGGGTTTTTTGGGTTGTGGCTTTTCTCTCTCCCATCGTTCCTTTTGGGGGTTTTCGTGTGGGGGGGGGGGGGGGGGGGGGGCCAGGATCGCCAGCATCACCAGCACAATAAAAAGGTGCCTGCGTCGCATCACGTCTCCGGGGGATCGGGCATGGTCCTGGGTGGGGTCGCGTCCCATTATGCCATGCTGATCGGCCGGCTGCTGGATTGCCAGTAAAATTCTCCGCGCCCGGGGGTGAATTCTTCCGCTTCCGGCCGAGCATCTCACCTCTCCGGTTCGTGGCAGGCCAGCCCGGGGACGCTCACCCTGGATGGCCCTCACCGGCACGCTCCTTCTCGAGCCTGGCCAGGCGAAAATGGACGTTAATACAAAAGGCAAAGGTGGCTGTCAGGGGAAAAAGAGTCCCCGTGAATTTCCAGTCATTTCCCATCAGGCCGAGAACGATGCTTCCCAACGCGGCAACGAAACAGATAGCGGCAAACGAATGGTCCATGTGCTTCTTCTTCATGGTCGATTTTCCTTTTTGTTGAGATTGAAACGCCTCGTATCAGCGAGCTACTGTTTCCCCAGCCGGGAGAACGGCCCCTCCCACAGCCTGCTGCTGATGGTACCAGGAGACAAGGGCACTTACCCCGTAGACTGCCGCGAGCAGACAGACGGCCCCCTGGCCCAGGATATGCCCGCCGGAACCTTCTCCCTGGACAAAAGCGATAATCGCCAGCATCCAGGCGATATTCGCGGCGACGTAAAGCGGCCTTCCGCTGACAGGCCGGACCTTCATACAGAGGACGACTCCGGCTGAAAGCAGGGCCAGGCCGGCAGCCACCAGCACCAGGTCCCAGGACAATAGCAGGCCATCGCCGGGCAGGCCGGCTGCTCCACACCAGAGGCTGATCACTCCGCCGATAAGCAATGGCCCTGTTCCGATCAGGGAATGGTCGCTGGGGGTCTTTTCCGTCGTCATGATTTTCTCCTTACGGCAAGAATGGGTTGCTGTTATTTCATCCGCTTCAGGGGGAGTGGGACTGGATGATACCGTTGCGCCGCACGGCATAGCCGTAGCCGGTCAGCCCGGTTGTGGCGACCACCTCGTAGACCGCCTTCTGGCCATCTTCCTCAGCCTGGAAAGAGTGGATCGTTTCGAACATGAAACTGCGCTTCTCGGAAACCAGCTGGCCGTCATAGTGGACACGTTCCTTGCCGGTCCAGGCACTCAGCCAGAGCTCGATCCAGTGGCCGTTGACGGGAATCTGAAAGGTCATGGCAGGCTCCTTTTTCGTGGTCAATGTTTGTCGCATCTCTCTCTACAGGGGGGATTGCCAGGGCGCGGGGAAAGCGGCCAGAAATTCCCTCGATATTTTCCCCGGGCACAAAAAAGCCCTGTTTTTACCAGCGGATGTGGGGAAAAGTCGTCGGCGTCGCCCCCCCAAAAAACGGGGCATTAGTCCCAGCCGTAGTACTCGAGGATCGGCCTGGACACCAGCTGCAGAAGCTCACTGGTCGTGTTGTCCGGATATTTTTTTGCCAGCCGGCCAACGGCTTGATGAATCCAGACATTCAGCTGCTCACCCGCTGAGAAAGATCTTCCGGTCGAGTGAGGTGGATCCGCCTCGAGAGCAATCTGAAGCTCTTCCAGATCGGACTTCTCCAGTCCCAGCGCGATCAATTGTCCGCTGAGAAAGTCAAAGTCCCCTCGGCGAAGCTGCCGGCGACGGCGGCGGCGTCCTGCCTGGAGCGACACCAGGCCCATCCCACCAACCAGCAGGCTGGCCACAATCAACCGGGCACCGGAGCCTTTTAAATACTCAACCCCGGCCTTGCCATCCTGGATCTCCTGCCTGAAATCGAGCACGCCCCAGGCTCCCAGGGCGATACTGAGAGCGAACAAGAAAATCGTCCGCAGGGAATTCATTTTAGTCCTCCTCTCGAGAAATGGCCTGGAGGTTCCGCTGGGTATCGAGACCCAGGATCGTGTTGAGCAGGCAGAGTACGACAATACATCCAAAAAATGCGACCTGGCCAGTGGTCACTGTACTCTCCTTGCAATCAATGATGGTGAAATCCCTGTACTGTTCGGCGACCAGCGGGTAAAGGTTCCTGGTCACGTCCCCAGCGGATCATCGTCCTGTTCGTCGTCCTGCTCGTCGTCCTGCTCGTCACGCTCCTCGTCCGCAGCGAGCGGCTCGTCGGTAGCGGATGACTGCTCGGCCTCGGCCTGCCGACGTCTTTCTCTAAATATTCCGACAATTCTGTAAAGAATGAAAAGGAACCCCGCAGCCGCAATCCCAATCGCCCAGAACGGCTTACCAGTCGTTGCTTTCATAGTCAGCTTAAGTGTTCCAATACAGAGCAAGAAAAATCCGAATGCGATACTCGTCCCATTCGTCTCCTTGATCTCTTCGGATTTCCGGTCAACCACCAAGAGGCCAAGAATACCCAAGGCCATCAGTACCAGTCCTGCCACCGCCAGGGCTGAATTGAGCGAGAGCAGTTCACGATCCTCGTAAAGGCCCAGCCCTCCAAATGCGAGCAGAATGATGCCGACAGGAAACAGCAGAACCAGGAGACACCCGGCTCCCACACCGGATTTTTTCCCGACCCAGACCTGGTGGCCAATGAACAGGAAAAGTATGAGCAGAACCCCCATGCCCGCGGTCATTTTCAACCAGGGCAGGGCTCCCAGGAGCATCGATTGAAATCCCATCGGTGCTAGACGTCCTCGACCAGCCCGGTGCTGTCGCCGAACCTGCTGGTCTGCATGCCAAGCCGCTGCAGCATGGTGACAAAAAGGTTCGACAGCGGGATATCATCGTGGACGATATCCTTCTGCCACGGTTCGCGTCCGCCGTTCCAGGGGCCACCCGCCGGTTTTTCCGGCCCGTAATTGAGGTACTGGCCGTGCCGGAAGCCCATCTGCTTGCCACCGGCCAGGATCAGCGGGTAGTTGCGAGAGAGATGGAAGGCACTCGATGCCGAACCAAACAGCAGCAGCGTGTTGTCGAGCATCGTCCCGCTGCCGGCCGGCTCGGGCGTTTCCTTGAGCCGGGTGGCAAAACGGCCGTATTCCTCGTTGAGGAAGCGGCAGTAAATCGCAAACCGCTCCCAGCCACCAGGATCCTTGGTCTCGTGGGACAACTGGTGGGAGAGGTTGTAGCCGACCGCCCGGGCAAGGTGGTCACTCTTGCCGACCCCGTTCTCGCGGCCGATCTGGTAGGTCGCCACGCGGGTCGAATCTGTTTTAAAAGCCAGGTAGATCAACTCGAACATCGCCTGCAGGTAAAGACGCGGATCGCTGGGGGTCACGTCGAGATTCAGGTGGTCCACGTTGACCGTCGGCAGCGGCGTGTCGATCCAGCGCTTGGCTTTCTCGACCTTGATCTCCGTGTCCCGGACCGACTGCAGGTACTCATCGAGGGTCCTGCGGTCGACACCGGAGAGCGACCTGCGCAGCGAGCGGGCATCGGCCAGCAGGTCATCCAGCGAACTGGTACTGAGGGCAAGACGACGGGCGGCATCCTTGTCGCTCTTGACGAACAACATGTCAAAGACCCGCTTGGGACGGTGCTCGGCAGGAATGGCCCGTCCGTTGCGATTAAAGGAGAGCGTCTGCGCCCCGCGTGGCGTCCCGGTCCCCCCGTCGGTGGACATCACCAGCGAGGCGAAACGGGTCTCGTCCCCCACGTGGCCGGCGTAGACCTGGTCCAAGGAAATCGTGTTCTTGTATTCCCCGCGGTAACCAGTCGCCGCGGCGGTCAGGAACTGGTCGGCGTTGTTATGGCCGTGCACGCTTCGCACGCGGGGGTGGGAAAACCCGGAGAGCACGGTCAGCTCGTCACGCAGCGACTCGAGCGGCTCAAAACACTTGGTAAAGGTAAAGTCCCTGCCACCGCCACGAGGGAACCAGGACCAGTCCTTGTGGGCCGGGTCCTCGGCCAGGGGCATGGGGACGCCGTCCGGGAAGTAAAAGCAGGCCAGCCGTCTTGGGTTCTCGTCATCCCCGGCCGCCCCGAGGGAGGTCGAGGCCGATTCGAACAGGGGCAGCGCCAGCGCCATGCCGGTTCCACGCAGAAAACGACGACGGTCAAGTGCGTTGAGATGAATCGTCATGGCAGCATGCTTCTTAAAAAAGTTGTATTCCCGTCCGTTTTCCCGTCCGCTGGATTTTACTTCGACCGAAACAGGTCGCTATGAACAATCAATGTAACCATTGTAGCAAGTCCGTCGCCCTGCTTGCGAAGATTGGCTGTAATCTGGTCCAGGCCCGAGTGATCGGCAAAGACCAGGGGCCTGCCGAGGGCGTAGGTTGTCATCTTGTAGACCAGGGCACGGGTGAACTGGTCCTGGCGGTTCTGCAGCAGGTACCGCTTGAGTCCGTCCATGCCGGCCAGCTCCTGGCTGTTAAACAGCAGGCTGGAGGCATCGACCGGCTCGCCGTTGATCTCTGTCCGCCAGCGTCCCACGGCATCGAAGTTCTCAAAGGCGATCCCCCAGGGATCAATTTTCACGTGGCAGGACATGCAGGCGGCATGGTTGCGATGGTTCTCGATCCGCTGCTTGAGCGTCATCCTGGCAATCTCCGGATCGGCAAGGTCAATCTCCGGAACCGCCGGGGGGGGAGGCGGGGGAGGATCATTCAGCAGGCTCTCGAGCAGCCAGATGCCCCGCTTGAGCGGGTGGGAATCGACCCCGTCAGAGTTCATCGCCAGCAGCCCGGCCTGGGCCAGCAGGCCACCCCGCTGGTGCCCGGGCTCGAGCGGAACGCGGCGGAACTGGTTCCCCAGCACACCCTCCAGCCCGTAGTGCAGGGCGAGTCGCTCGTTGGCCATGGTGTAATCGGCATGCAGGAAATCCAGCACGCTGGTGTTGTTCCCGAGGATCTCGTGAAAGAAGGCGACCGGTTCCTCCAGCATCGCCTCTTTCAGTGCCGGGTCAAACTGGGGATGAATCTTCGGGTCGACCTGGAGGAACTCCAGCAGCTGCATGTCGAGCCACTGCCGCACGAAGTGCCGTGAAAATCGCCGGCTGCGCGGGTCGGCCAGCATCCGGTTGACCTGGCGATCCAGGACATCGGCCTTGCCCAGCTGCCCGCCGGCCGCCAGTTCCAGCAGCTCCCGGTCAGGGGTGCTGCTCCAGAGGAACATCGCCAGCCGCGTGGCCAGCTCGTGATCGGAAAGGGATGGATGCCCGGGTCGCCCGGCCCTGCCGCCGGCCCCCTCTGCAGGGACCAGGTAAAGCAGCCGGGGGGATGAAAGGACGGTGGCAAGCACCTCCACCATCGCTTCTTCAAAACTGCGGCACTGCGGGCGGAGCGTGGCAAAGAGCGCGACTTTCTGGTCCAGCTCGGCCCGGGAGACATCCCGTCGCCAGGCTCGAGGCATGAAGCCGGCAAGCACCTCGCGGGCGTAGGCCGGTGTATCGGAACGGTTCTCCGATTCGATGAAAATCCGGCTGTGCGATTCCGGCGGCCAGCGGTCATAAACGGACGTGGTGACCTCCACGTAGTCGATCTGGATATCCCCCTGGGAGACCGAGCTGTTGATAAAGCGGATGTACTCCGACGGGCTGGGGAGCGCGCCCATTTTCGATATGTTTCGCATCGAGTTTCGCGGGTAGATCTCGCCCAGCGGAACATCCCACTGGTAAACCCTCGGAGCATCCGGGCCGGCTTCAACGGGGGTATCCTGGGCACTCACCCGGATCGTGGCCTGTCCCTCGTTACTGGCCCGCCAGCCGAATTCAAGCTGCAGGCTGGGGATCCCTGCTTCCTCTATCGATGCCCGCGAGGCACGGACGCGGACGCGCATGATCCCCTCGTCCGGCAGCCTGTCCCCCAGTTCCACGATCAGGTGCCGGCTCCTGGGGATGATTGCCACGTGGTCAAACGAGGCTGGCATCGGGGGCGGGGTCTCCTGCGGTGCAAAGGCATACCTTGCCCCGTAGTAGGCCCAGTTGGCCCGTGCGGTGCGGCCGCTGCTGAGATCCCTGTAGTAGGTATTGCCGTGGGGATTTCTGAAACTGGCTCTCAGGCGTTCGAGCTGCTGCTTTTGCCTGGCCGGATCATCCTTGAACTGCTCCTTGACTTTTTCCAGCTGCTCGGCCTGGCCGGGCCACTCCCGCTCGGCAGCCTCCTCCATGGTCACACCCCAGTGAAGCATGGCAGGCTGGGGCCCCTGGACCACCGCGCGAAAAAGCGCCGTGCGGGCAAGCGCACGATAGGTTTCAAACTGCACGCCGGACATGTGCAGCAGTTCCGAGCTGTTCTGGAAGCCATCCTCCGAGCTCGCCTCGGGGGGCAGGTCCTTGGCAAAGTTGTAGGGAAGCCCCAGCAGATCCTGCAGCGTGTAGTTGTACTCGTAGCGGGTCATGCGGCGAAACGACGAGTGCCCCTCCTCGGCGCGGCGGACTGCCGAGGCGACCTGGATCTCCGAGGAGAGCCACTCAACCAGGCGACTGCGGTCGCTGTCGGCCAGTTCGTCCGCATCGGCCGGGGGCATTTCCCCGTTGTTGAGGACAGCCATGACCTCCAGCCACCAGCTCACGTCCTCCCCCTGCACCAGGTCGGGGTTGAGCGTATCGATGCGGATATTGCCTTCCTGGGTCTCGGGCCCATGACACGCCAGGCAGGCTTTCGCAAGGATGGGCGCGATCTCCTTTCGGAAGACGGCCAGGTTGGCCCGTGGCGTCCTTATCCTGGCGGGCCGGTACTGCTGCTGAAGGTAACTGGACCGCTCGGCCCCGGCCGCCTTGAGCTCGTCAAGTGTCAGGACAACGGCAGCCGGGCTGTTCTCTTCCTGTGCCGCTGCGGTTCCTCCCAGCAGGGGGGCCAGGATGACCAGCCAGGCCAGGCCAGGGCCGATCAGGCTGATCATGTTTCTTTTCATGGTGACCTGGGTGGGTATCGATTCATGCCGTGGCGGGTTCCTGCCTCGGCTGGCTCTATTGTACCAAGCCTGGAGCCGAGCATGGAAGTCGAACCCCGAGGGGGGAGGCCCCGGGGCAGGCCCCGCGTCACTCGTCCGCCGGCTCGGTACTCTCGCTGTCAGCGGCGGGTGACGAATCTAAAGGTGTTCCGATACTCTCTTTCGAATCAAAACCACCGTCCATCAGGAAAACAGCTGTACGGATACAGGCCAGCACAATAGTAACT
>CAYYZW010000089.1:0-2503 GCA_964476375.1 uncultured Pirellulaceae bacterium | reverse complement strand
ACCGATCACCGGTCGCTCCCGGGTGAGGGCCATCGCCAGAGGACCCCGAGCAGGGCGGCTGCGGCGAACGCGGCGATCAGCAGTAGAGGCCAGTCGTAGCTCAGGCCCGTGTCGGTGTCGATCGAAATCAGCCAGTCTTTCCAGGTGGGCAAGGTGTCGGAAACGTCCCATCGTTCTCGCAGGACCGCAATTCCGTTGAACACCGCATGAAACGTCAGGCCCGGCCATATGCTGCCGGTCCGGATGGCCAACAGGCCCAGCACCAGGCCCAAAAGCGTGGCGTAGAAGACCTGGTGGGGGATCATATGGACGGCCCCGAAGGCAACAGCCGACAGCAGGACAGCCACATGGCTTCGTCCCGGTCGGTCGAAGGCAGACAGCACGAAACCGCGGAAGAGAAATTCCTCACAGATCGCCGGTATGAGGGCGACCGCAAGCAGCAGAAGCCAGGCAGGCTGGGTGGGCCCCAGCATGGTCTTGAGAAAGTCCTGGCTGCCTTCGGGCAGGCCCTGGGGGAAAAACCACTGAAGTTGCTGCATCAGCTCCTGAACCAGTGGATGCAGGGCCGCTGCCAACCCTGCGGCGACGGCTATCGCGCCCGGTGAAGCGACTCGCAGTCGAAAGGTACGACGGATGTCGCTGACCAGGGTGGTGGCCAGCAGCCAGGCTGGCAGCAGGAACAGGAGAATCTGCTGGCCGACCAAGGCCCAGATGGCCGCCCTCGCACGATCGGACTCGGCCAGTGACGAGAGCCATCCGGCCATTGGCGGCATCAGCAACACCTGGCCGAAAAGTCCGACAACCAGGCAGGTGATCGCACCGCCGGCGCCGGGAACCGGAGGCTTATGGGTCCAGAGCCGCTTTGCCCACAGTCGAAGGTCGAACCGTTCGGCCTCGCGGAATAGTACCGATTCGCTGTGGAACTGGGACACGGCCCACCAGAGGGCCAGTCCGGCATAAACGAAGCTGGCACCCAGGACAGCCGGCAGGTAGGCCAGCGTTTCGGCGGCGGTCGGGTTGACCAGCAGTTCCCGGAGCAAAAGGATCGGACCCAGGACAGGCAGGACCGAATGGAATGGCTGCAGTTCGACTCCCGGTGAGGCGGCCAAGCCGACCAGCAGCATCACGATGATCATCAGAGGAGAGAGGTAATACTGTCCCTCCCGCGTGCTGCGGGCGAAGGTGGCCAGGGCCAGGCTGATCGCACTGAAAAATGCCGCCAGAGGAAGGATCATGATCAGAATCCAGATCACCCCCGACGTGGGTGGGGGGGCCAGGCTTGCCTCGGCGGTGGGGTTGACCGACCCAACGAGCTGGACCATGTAGGTGGCGGTCAGTCCAAGGCTGATGAGGTTCAGGACTGCGGTGGCGGTACTGAAGACCAGAACCGTCAGAAACTTGGCCAGCACCAGCTCGATTCGTCGCGCCGGACTGATCAGCAGTGTTTCCATCGTTCCACGTTCCTTCTCGCCAGCGGCCAGGTCCACGGCGGGATAGAAAGCTCCGGTGACGGTCATCAGGACCAGGATCACGGGGTAAAGCTTGCCCCAAACCAGGGCGGATTCCTGTTTGCTGCCGACGATCTTCACTACGGCGGCATCAACCGGCGAGGGGAGAGAACGGGGAAGTCCGGCCGCTTCGAGACGTAGTCTCAGCAGTTCGTTCTCCCACGAGTCAAATACACGTTGGACCCGTCGGGAAGCGATCAGTGATTTTTCATCTCCACTGACCAGAATCACCGGTCGTGGATACCCTGAGGGATCCTCAGCGGTTCGGGTTCGCGAAGCGATCAGTCGATTGACTTCCTCGAGCGATTCGGCGAACCCGTTGGGGATCACCACCAGGACGTCGATGCCCGCATCGCGAAGCCGCACATTGATCAGCTCGTTGAGCCGCTGGAGTTCTTGAACGTTTTCCGGTGGGGGCGAATCGAGATTGTCGGTCCCGATCAGTTCGGAGCGTTGGTCAAACAGTTTGCGAATGGCCCCGGCGTCGGAGAGTCTCTTGGCACTCTCTGGAGAGGTGTCGGGCCGGCCGGTTGTCTCGACCGTCAAACGCTGTGCGTCGGTTGGATCCGAGAACCAGCGGGCGGCGAATCCCGATCCGTCCATCAGCCCGGGGGACGGCAGGGAATCGGACCCCAGCATCACCACCGTTCGAGGTTTCTCACTGAAGACCACGGCCATCTGCAGCATGCCGATACCCAGGGCGGGGTACAGCAGCACCGGCAGAGCCATGACCATGAACAGTGTGCGCCGATCCCGGCGCTGATCCCGGAGTTCTCTCTGGAACACGATGCGAATCTTGCGGAGGTCCAGCCGGGGGCGAGCGGTCATGATCCGGCCTCGCTGGCTGGTCGGGTGCCCGTTGTCATGTCCTCGTTCACGGGGTTTTCGAATTGCGAGACCAGATCGAAGAAGTGCTCTTCAAGATCCGGTTGGTCGGAAGCCTCCAGGAGATCTCGTTGTGAGCCGGCTGCCAGGATGCGGCCGCGGTGGATGAT
>CAYYZW010000088.1:0-4830 GCA_964476375.1 uncultured Pirellulaceae bacterium | reverse complement strand
AGAAGATCCGTATAACATCGACTTCACGGCCAAGGTGGTCCCGGTCCCGCCGGTGACGATCATCGACGACGGGGACCAGGGGTTCACGGCGACAGCGGGCTGGCAAAACTGGGACAAGGCAGGTGGCTTCGACGGTGACTACCTTTACGTGTCAAGTGGTTCAGGTAATGAGGTTGCCAGCTACACGTTCGCAGGGCTAAGCCCTGGAGAATACGGTGTCTGGGCGACCTGGAAAAATGCCGGTAGCCGAGCATCCAATGTCCCTTACAGTATTTTCGAGGACGACGCATTACTGGAGACGATCGCGGTGGACCAGAACCAGGTTCCGAATGACCTCACAGCGGAAGACACGGCCTGGGAATCGCTGGGGGAAAATCATGTTATTCTCGATGGGATTCTGCGGGTTGAGATCACCGACGCGATCAACAATTCCTGGGGGATTGCCGATGCAGTCCGGATCGAGAAGGTCGCGGATGTGGTGCTGGAACCTGAGGTTGTGGTTAGCAACGCTGTAACCGGGAACGTCGCCGATGGTGGGACGGTCAACTTTGGAGAAGTCGATAAGGATGCTACGGTCGAGTTGCAGTTCGAGCTTGAAAATTCGGGTACGGCAGACCTGACACTGGTGGCGATCCAGGCTGGTGATATTCCCTCGGGTTTCTCTGTGCCGAACAACATCGGGGTGACCACGCTTGCCAGCTGGGACACGACGACCTTCACGGTTCGGGTTGATACCAGTTCCACCGGCGCACTGAGCGGCACGTTGAAGTTTGTCAACAATGACGGGGATGAGAACCCGTTTGAAATTGTCCTCAGTGCCGATGTGGTCGACGCCCCGGTCGTCCAGATCGTGGATAGCGGAGACAGTGGCTTCAGTGCCACGTCCGGATTTATCCCCTACATCGGCCATGGTGGCCACGGGAATGACTTCCACTATGCCCAGAATGGGGATGGGTCGGAAGTGGCTCGCTGGACATTTGATAGCCTGACCGGGGGCAACTACCGTATCTGGACGACCTGGCGGGTTGCATCCTTACGGCCAACCGACGCTCCCTACCGGATGCTGGATGGCACCACGGACCGTGGCACGGTCCTTGTCAACCAGCAGGAGCAGCCCGGGGATCTGAGTGCTGATGGAACGTCCTGGAAGCAGCTGGCAGATATCGATGTGACCAGTGGCACGCTCACGGTTGAGCTGAGCAACGAGGCAAGCTCACTCTGGGTGATTGCCGATGCGATCCGTATCGAGCGAATCGGAGATGCGTCCTAGCATCCTTCCTGCACCATGGGGCGATGTGCATTCTTCTTGTCGGCGCATGGAGTCTGGCTGACCCGGGACATTGCCATTGACCTCGGTTTTTCGTGAAAGTTAAGCTATCAGCCTCCCGTGAAGGGTGGAGTAGGGGAATGGCACGTGTATGCCATTTTCAACGAACAAGGGGTTGCCAGCTAACGGATTAGTTGATGGGTGTGTTGCGAAAAATTCGTCAGCGGATCTACTTCACACCGGAGAACCTGGTCCACAGCCTGCATCACTTCCATGATGTGATGAGCCGGACTCCGATGGCTGGTAAATACTGGGTCTGTGGAGGTATGCTCCTGGGTTATGCCCGGGAAGGCCAGTTGATCAAGAATGACTTTGACTTTGACTTCCACTACTGGCGGGAGGATACGGAAGCACTCGAGCAGACACTGGAGATTCTCCAGCAGTCCGGTTTCAAGAAGTGTTTTCGCTGGGTGAATAATGATGGGCATACGACCGAGTACGTGCTCGTCTACCGTGAGATCAAGTTCGAATTTTTTGAAGCGACCCGGCATGAGGATCGCGTCCGCTGGTACTGTTATTACCACCGGCCTCCGCGGCAGTTCCTCAATGAGGTTCCGGCCTATGAGCTGGAGTCTTTTGAGTTCTATGATCGGGACTGGCTCAAGCCAGATGACCAGGAGTTGTACCTGGAGTCCCTTTACGGGGACTGGAAAACACCCTCTTCGGACTACACGTTTTACATCGACAGTAATGCCATTATCCGGCGCGATCGCTGGACAGGGGGTAATCGATGGTAAGGGTCTTTGTGCCTGGCGTGTTTGATGTCTTTCACGTGGGACACCTGAATTACCTGATGGCTGCTGCTGCTGCCGGCGATGAACTGGTGGTGGGTATCCAGGATGATCGCGAGGTGGAGGCACACAAGGGAGTGGAGCTGGTCAACACGCTGGCCGAACGGATAGCCATCATCGAGCAGTTTCGGTTTGTCGATGAGGTGATCAGCTACATCGACGTCTTCCAGGGTCCCCTGCTGGAGGCCCTGGGAATTGGTGTCTTTGCCTGTGGCGAGGAATACGGCCACGACGATCGTTTTCCGGAGCAGCGGAAGACACTTTCCTACTGCGAGCAAAACGGTATCCAGGTTGCCCGTATCCCCCGTACCCCGCACGTGTCATCGACACGGATTCGCTCTCGGCTCAAGGAGTTTTGGGCTTCCCGGGCAGCGAAGGACAGTGATCTGCCGGCGGGCGTGACAGTCCTGGGAAGCTTTGGTGGTGACCAGGAAAAAATCACCGCCGAAACGCAGCGGGAAGTCGAACTGGTGACGGAGGCAATTGACCTGCCGATCGACAAGTCCCTGCTCGATATTGCCTGTGGTGATGGCCGTCTGCTTGTCCATTTGGCCAAGGTTTTCAAGCAGGTGGTGGGTGTCGATTATGTTGGCGACCTGCTGGAACTTGCCCGGCGGCGACTGGAGGCAGCGGGCCTGGAAGCCACGTTTTTCGAGGACGATGTGACGACCTTCAGCCATGACGGTGTCTTCGATGTCGTGTTGTTGTCAGGGATTCTACCCTGCCTGGATGATCAGCAGTGCCAGCAGATGCTTCACCAGCTCGACTCCTGGGCGGCGGATCGATGCACCCTGTTGGTTCGATCATCGGTGGGAGTGGACAAGCGAGTCAACGTGGTGAATCAGTACTCCAGTGAACTGAAGACACACTACACCGGTTATTACCGAACCGTGGAAGAGACAAGCCAGCTGTTTATCGACCTGGGTTGGAAGCAGGTTGATTCCAGGCACCTCTACCAGCACAGGCCGGACACGGCAGTCTGGTGGTTCGGTTTCTCTCGGGAATAAGAGTGAAGGGAGTCGATGATGACACGGAATATCGAAATCGGGGTGATCGTCAGCAGTTACCAGCGACCTGATCACCTGATGAGGACGTTAACCTCGATCGAGTTACAGCAGGGTGTGGAGGGAAAGTTCGAGGTGGTGATCTCTGACGACGGGTCCGAAGATGAAACGGCAGAGCTTGTCCAGGCGTTTTCCGACCGGGTTGATTTTCCGGTCACTTTTGTGACCCATCCACATGATGGATTCCAGCTTGCGCGGTGCCGTAACGAGGGAGCGGCTGCCAGCCAGGCCCGCTATATCCTGTTTGTGGATGGAGACTGTATCCTCCCGCCGAACCACCTTGCCGAACACCTCAGGCGGCGAGAGGTGGGAGTGGTGATGGGGGGGGATTGTGTTCGGCTGGACGAGGAACCATCCGACCAGGTGACACTTGAAACATTGCGCCAGGGTCTTTTCCCGGCCACGCCCCCAGCGGAGAAACGGCGGATGCGCAGCCAGGCTCGCAAGGCCTGGTTCTATAACCTGATCGGTCATGCGACCAAGCCGAAACTGATTGGCAACAATATTGGAATCTGGTGGGACGATTACCAGCGGCTCAACGGATATGACCAGAACTTCGTGGGCTGGGGCTGTGAGGATGATGATCTCCGCTTGCGGGCCCACCGCGCTGGCTTGAAGGTCAAGTCGATACTGCGTTGGACTTACACTTACCATCTCTGGCACCCGACCGAGGAGACCCAGCCGGATGAATGGAAGAACGGGCTCAACGTGGCCTACCTGAAACGCCCGATCCGTCTCACGCGCTGCCTGAACGGACTCCAGAAAAGAAATGCGGATGAACTGGTCGTGCGGCTGGTGGGTACACCTGACAGGACGGCGGCTGTGGAAGAGGTGGCTCCGCGATTGGCCGATCCGCCCGTCGGACAGGAGCGAACCGAGGTCGAGGTGCTGTTCCTGCCTGGCGAGGGCCGTTTCAGCGGGAAGGCGGACTGCAACATTCTTGTGATGAGCGAGGAAGGTCGGGCTGCAAGTCAGCAGGCCCAGGCAGACATGATCCTGGCGGACAGCCTCCCGCAATCAGGTGACGATGAACAGCCCCCCAGGGTTTTTCGCCTGGACGAGTTTAACAAGGCACTGGCCAAGGTCGCCTGAGCAGGGAACTAGAGATACCGGTTGACCAGGTTGAGCAGCATTTCCTGACGCCCACTCTGGTTCGGTGCGATCTCGCCCTTCTCCAGCATGTAGGCTTCCAGCGCGTCCAGGTCGGCAGAACCGGATTCAATACTGGCACCGATGCCCGAGTCCCAGCTGCTGTAGCGTTCCTTGAGCAGCGCTGCCAGTTCGCCATCGGCACGAATTGCAGCAGCGATTTTCAATCCCCGGGCGAAAGCATCCATGCCCCCGATGTGGGCATAGAACAGGTCGATCGGTTCGAAACTCTCGCGACGTACCTTGGCATCGAAGTTCACGCCACCCGGTGCCAGGCCGCCGTACTTGAGAATCACCAGCATGCTGCGTGCGGTGAGATAATAATCCGTTGGAAACTGGTCGGTGTCCCAGCCCAGCATCAGGTCGCCGGTATTGGCATCGATACTCCCCAGCATCCCCTGGCTGGCAGCATATTCCAGCTCGT
The DNA here is from genome assembly GCA_964476375.1 of uncultured Pirellulaceae bacterium. Taxonomy (GTDB): domain Bacteria; phylum Planctomycetota; class Planctomycetia; order Pirellulales; family Pirellulaceae; genus SAT2750. The sequence goes on along the minus strand of CAYYZW010000088.1, from coordinate 75 downwards.
GCATCATCGTGTGACCGGCAAGCGTGGCGTGGTTGGTCTCCACGTTGAGCTTGAAGCTGTCGGTCAGGTCATAAT
>CAYYZW010000087.1:0-4916 GCA_964476375.1 uncultured Pirellulaceae bacterium | reverse complement strand
CTTCATGAACGAGAATGAGCTGAAGGCGACCGAGAACCCGGGGCAGTGGAAAAAGCTGAATCAGGTCTTTAAGCCGAATGACAAGGATTTCCTGGAAGTGACCGGTGAACTGGCAGTCGAATTGCAGCTGGCCGAGAGGGTTGTCCAGGATCGGCAGGAACTGGCCCGCGCCATGGGTATACAGGGTGAGTGGCGGGTATTACAGCGCACCTGGGTCGATACGACCGTCTTCATACTGAACATGCCCCTGGTTACCGGGGTGCTCTTCCTGCTTGGGCTGGTTGCGCTTTTTGTCGAGTTTTCGGCCCCGGGGATCAGTATCGGTGGCCTGCTTTCGCTCCTCTGTTTTTCGCTTTTTTTCTGGTCGCGATTCATGGGAGGAACAGCGGGCTGGCTGGAAGTGCTGCTGTTCGTGCTGGGTATCCTTTTCGTGATGGTCGAGGTCTTCCTGATGCCGGGATTCGGCGTGCCGGGGATCGCCGGTATTCTCTTGATGGTTGTTGCACTGGTGATGGCTATCCAGGGCTTCCTGATGCCGACCACGGCATCGGATTGGAAGACCACCGGCAACTCCCTGTTGGTGGTACTCGGATCGGGAGTCGGTTTCATTGTCCTTGCCATATTCCTGACCCGCTTTTTTGGCGAGATCCCGATCCTTTCCCGGCTTGCACTGGTCCCCACGGAAAGAACCGGGGGTCATCTTGCGGGGGTCACTCGCCTGACGGCCAACAAGGGAGAGGGTGCGGGGATGGAGCACCTGTCTGTCGGGCTGGTGGGAGTGGCGGAAACCCCGTTGCGGCCCGCCGGGAAGGTGGAGTTTGGCGAGGAGTTCTTTGACGTGGTCTCGGAGGGAGATTTCGTGGACACGGGCGAGGAGGTCCGGATCGTGGAGATCCAGGGGAACCGGGTGGTGGTCCGCACGCACAAGCCGAAGTCCTGAAACCGCCGGGCCAGACTACTTTTTCAGCTGGCCATCCAGCCAGCGGTAGGCCTGCTGCCGGATCTCGTCCGGGAAATCATGTCCGCTGTCAGGGTAGATCGCCACGAGGTTGTCTTCCGCGTCCCGGATGGCGTACGCACCACGGACCACCTCGACCACCTTCCTGACACCGCTGACATCGAAGTTGCTGTCGTGAAGCGGGGCGTTAATGAAGATCCCGCGCGGGGCAATGGCACCCAGTACCCCGTAAAAATCGAAAGGGACCTGGTCTGGATCATTCTTGTAGACGTCGCGGATGCGGGGCATGTACCGGTCACTGGTCCAGCCGGCCAGCTTGCCGCCGTAGTAGTGGTGGAAAGCGGTAAAGCCACAGCTGGTGACGACGGCGCGAATCCGCTGTTCGAAAGCCGCGGTAAAGAGCGAATTATGGCCTCCCAGGGAATGGCCGATACAGCCGATCTGGTCACGTTGCACTTCCGGCAGCGTCTCCAGGACATCGACTGCCCGGATGTTGTTCCAGATGGCTTTCATCGTGCCACTGGCGTAATGGGCACCCTGTTGCTTGAAATCGTAGGGGTACTCGCCAAAGGAGGGATAGTCGGGCACGATGCAGACGTAGCCGCGATTGGCGAGTTCATGGGCGTAGTGGAGCGTGTCGCGGCCCCCCAGCCCTGCTGGCTCGTCCTTGCCGATCCCCGTGGTCTGGTGCAGGCAGAGCATCGCGGGCACCGGACCGGTCAGATCCTTGGGGATGAGCAGGTAGGCCGGCACGCGATCACCCGCCTCGGCAGAATACCGGATTCTCCGCCGGACGTACTTGTCGGTTTCGGTTTCATCGAGAACCTTGATCTCGAGCGGCACGCGGCGGAAGGATCCAGGCAATGCTCCCATCGCTTCCTGCATGCCCGCCAGCAGGTGGGCACGCCGCCTGCCCAGGTCCGCGGCGGTCTTGATGTCCTGTTCCCCGCCCGCTTCGTCTTTCAGAACCAGCAGCCTGGCGTGGTCCTGGTAACGCGGCATCGCAACCCGGGCCGGCGCCACACCGGCCTCGTTCAGCAGCAGGTTTTCAAACCAGTAAAGTCCGCTTCGGCCGGCGCCGACAAGGTCCAGGTCGCCGTCGCCGTCCAGGTCCACCACCTTGGGGTCCAGCCCAAATCCAGCCCGTCCACCGGGGGCAATCAGCTGGCTTTGCCATGTTCTCTGCCCTGGATCAAACCAGTAGCGGTGGGCAACAAGTGGATCGTGCTCGCCCGGATCCTTGCCGTCATGGCCCATGTACCGCGAGCCGGCAATCAACTCCGACGTCCCATCGTTGTCCAAGTCGGCCATCAGCAGAGCGTGTGGCTGTGACCAGCTGGTATCGATCGCGTGCCGTTTCCAGTGTCGCGTCCCGTCTGGCCCCTTCACCTGTTCCAGCCAGTAGAGCCCGAACCGGTGGCCGCGACCCCAGACCAGGTCGTTGTCTCCGTCCGTGTCGACATCGAGTACCAGGATAGGGATCCCGCAGTCCCGGTCCAGGATGAATTCCGAGTGCATGATCCAGCGTCCGCCGCGGGGATCCCCGGGTGCCTGGAGCCAGCCCTGGGGGCCAATGATATCGCCACGACCGTCCCCGTCCAGGTCTCCAAAACCGATCCCATGTCCCGCGATCTCAGCCGGCAGGGGATGGCGGATCCATTCCGGCTGCCTTGATGTCCTCTTCTTTCCAAGCTCCCACCACTCGGCAAATGGTTCGCCACCCGGGCGGCGAATACAGTTTGGCAGCACATCCAGCTGTCCGTCGCCATTGATGTCGACCAGTCGTGCCGTCTCCATGTGACCGGGTGTATCGATAAGGTGCCTTTTCCAGGGCCTGGAGGTGGTGCCCGGATGCTCGATCCAGTAGATCGCCTTACTGCGATAGTTCGCACTCACGAAATCCATCCAGCCATCCCGGTTCACATCGATCGGCAGGTGCGAGTATCCGTCATACCGGCCGCGGATGACTTGCACATCACGGAGGAAGTGTTTTTTCCAGTCCGGGGCCTCGTACCAGAATCCGCCGCTGATGACGTCCACCCTGCCATCCTGGTTGACGTCGAATGCGGCACACGCGCTGTAGGTGGAATCGGCGTTAATGGCGTGTACGCGAAAAGTCGGTTCGGCAGCAGCGGCACTGCCGGACAGGGGCAGCAGAAGCAGGATCCACGAGGTGAGCCTGGTTGTTTTTAACACTGCCCGATCCTTTTTTAACGTCCTCATGATCCCAGCCGGTTCCGCTAATATACTCAAGCCATCATGCGTCATGCCAGCTTGTGCGTCTGCCAGGTGGGACCGCTTTACATGCCACAGTTCCCTGTTCTACGATGACCACGATGGAAACTGTTGCTTATACCTATGATGTCATCGTGGTGGGGGCCGGTCACGCCGGAACCGAGGCGGCCCTGGCGGCAGCCCGGTGTGGAGCCCAGGTGGTCTTGCTCACAGGGAACCTCGATACGGTCGGCCAGATGAGCTGTAACCCGGCCATTGGGGGAGTTGGCAAGGGCCAGATTGTACGTGAGATCGATGCCCTGGGGGGCATCATGGGGGAGGTCATCGACCAGACCGGGATCCAGTTCCGGATGCTCAACCTCCGCAAGGGCCCCGCCATGCACAGCCCCCGGGCGCAGGCAGATAAGCGGGCGTACCAGCAGGAGATCAAGCGGCGGGTGGAGTCGGCCGAGGGAGTCACGCTTCGCCAGGAACTGGTCGATGACCTGCTGACAGAGACTGTCCGGGGAAAGGAGCAGGTGCAGGGAGTGGTCGTTCGTGGCGGCGCGCTCTACCATGCCCGCTGCGTGATCCTGACAACAGGTACCTTCCTGCAGGCACTGATGCACACCGGGGAATCCAAGACCGCGGGCGGCCGGGCGGGGGAGGGGACGAGCAGCGGGCTGAGTGCGGCCCTGGAGCAGCGAGGTTTTCAGCTCGAGCGATTCAAGACCGGAACTCCGCCACGGTTAAATGGCCGCACCATCGATTTTGATCGTACCGAGTGCCAGCCGGGAGACGAGCAACCGCACCCCTTCTCGTTCCTGACCGACAGTCTGCAAGTCGACCAGCTTCCCTGCTGGATCACCTACACCAACGAGCAGGTTCACCAGGTAATCCGTGATAACCTGGACCGGGCGCCGATGTACAGCGGGCAGATTGCCGGCAGTGGCCCCCGCTACTGTCCCTCGATCGAGGACAAGGTCGGTCGCTTTGCCGACAGGCAGCAGCACCAGTTGTTCCTCGAGCCGGAGGGGCGGCAGACCGAGGAGATCTACGTCAACGGTATTTCCACCAGCCTGCCCCGGGATGTCCAGGACCAGGTGATGCGGCTGATCCCCGGTCTGGAGAATGCGGAGATCATGCGTTACGGGTACGCGGTGGAATATGATTTTTGTCCACCTGACCAGCTGCTGCCGACGCTCCAGAGCAAGCAGGTCCAGGGTCTTTACCTGGCTGGGCAGATCAACGGGACAACCGGCTACGAGGAAGCGGGAGCACAGGGGCTGATGGCAGGTGCCAATGCAGCCCTGCAGTTGCTGGATCGAGAACCGTTGATCCTGGAGCGGGATGAAGCATATATAGGGGTGCTGATTGATGACCTGGTGACCTGCAGTGTGGATGAACCCTACCGCATGTTTACCAGCCGGGCGGAGTACCGACTGTTACTGCGACAGGATAATGCCGACCGCCGGTTGACCCGACGTGGTTACCAGGCCGGGCTGGTCAACGACCAGCGGCTTTCACGGCTGGAGAAAAAGGAAGCAGATATTGAGCAGGCGTCCGGACTGCTGGAGTCCTCGCGGATGGGAGAAGTGACACTGGCCAAGTACCTGCGGCGACCGGAGACAAGCTGGGAGCAGGTGGTCGAGCAGGTTCCGGAACTGGGCCGATTTCCAGCCGATGTGGCAGACCAGGTCCGCTTTGACACCAAGTACTCCGGTTATGTCGATCGCCAGGAGCA
>CAYYZW010000086.1:0-11902 GCA_964476375.1 uncultured Pirellulaceae bacterium | reverse complement strand
ATCCAGTTGCGGACCAGTTTCCAGTCGGTTGGGCGTGCCCTGGGATTGGGATTGGCCATGCTGCGGACGCCCCGCACCTCCCCATCCCCACCCGGGGTACCGAAATCGGTGCGGGTAAAGAGCCGGAAGGTCGCATCGTGTGGATCCCAGGTAATCTGGTTGTACGTGTCGGCTGCCCGGGGGGGCACCGGTTTGCCATCGTTGTAGGGGGTCCAGTGGATGCCATCGGCCGAGTGGGCAATCCCGGCGGCCATGCCAGGCGCGTCGTATGCGGCCAGGTACCGGTGGGCAGGTAAGAGTTCTTCCTGGCGGATCGTGACCGACAGGGTGCAGTCGCCGGCAAAGTGGATGCCCTGGATGTCCGCGACCTTCTTGAAATGGATGCCATCGGCCGACTCGGCGTAGCCAAAGCCCTGCTTTTCGGGCTTCCGCCACCACATCTTGAAACGGCCCTGGTCAAAAGCCACTGTGCCATAAAACGTGCCGTCGGTGAAGATCGGCTTTCCCTGGTTGAGCCGGGTCACCGTGCCAAGTGTCCGCTGGACATTCTGCTGCTGGCTGATGACAAAATCGTCCACAAGCAGTTGTGGGCGGGTGCCGATATAGCGTGTCGGGTCCTCCTCGGCCGTGCTGCCTGACGGCAGTATCCACAGCGAGAGGAACAGAAGCAGCCGGGCCTGGAACGCCATGATTATCCCACGAGCAATGCAAGTCGTGACAGCCATCCGTGGCGGGGTGATGTCCGTCTAGATCAACTCCGGCATGGGCTGGTGGCCATCGACGAGGTAGTGAGGCCGTCCGGAAAGGTCTGGTACCGTGGTGGTGTTGGGATTGATTCCCATGGCGTGATAGAGCGTGGCATGGACCTCCCCGAAATGGACCGGGCGGCTGGCGATTTCCGCACCTTTTCGGTCGGTCGATCCGATCACCTGCCCGGTACGCAGCCCGCCACCGGCAACCAGCCCGCCACCGACCTGGGGCCAGTGGTCACGCCCGGCATTCTTGTTGATCTGCGGTGTGCGGCCAAACTCACCCCAGGCAACCACGGCCACGTCGTCGGCCATACCACGCTGGTAGATGTCGTCGATGAGTGCCGACAGACCCTGGTCAAACCAGGGGAGGTGGGTGTTCTTTACCTCGCTGTGATTATTGGAATGGAAATCCCAGCGCCCGAAATTCAGTGTGACCACGCGGACCCCCGCCTCGATCAACCGCCGGGCCATCAGGAACTGTTCCAGGTTTCGCGGGGCACCGTCCCCGTACTTGTCCGGGCTTCCCTTGCCGTATCTTTCTCGAACACTTTCCGGTTCCTTGGAGATATCCATTGCCTCGGCGAGCCGGCTGGAGGTGAGAATTCCCAGTGCCTGCTTGGTCACTTCGTCCAGTCCGGCGTAGATCGCCTCCTGGTCCATCTTGCGTCGAAAACTGTCAAATCCCTCCAGCAGGGAACGCCGTCCCCCAAGCCGTTCGGGGGTAATCGTATTCAGGACCATGTCCTTGCTGGCAGGCCCGGAGGGCCGGAAAGCGGCGTCCCGCACGCCCAGGAAACCGGGCAGTCCGGGGGACCCGTAGGGGGGATGGCCGGCATTGGGTGCCAGCCCGATGAAAGGAGGTGCGTCGGGGCGGGCGGGGCCTCGCAGCCGGGAGATCATGGAACCCATCGACGGCCAGCCACCGGTCGGTTCATTCCGCTTGGCTCGCCCGGTGTAACAGATGTATGAATCATGGCTGCCATTGGGGGACCCGTGGACGCTCCGCAGGGGAATACACTTGTCCATGATGCCGGCAATCCCGGGCATGTACTCGGAAATCCGGATGCCCGGCACGCTGGTGTCGATGGGCTGGAATTCCCCCCGGATCTCCGCCGGTGCGTCCATCTTCAGGTCATACATGTCCTGGTGCGGGGGTGCTCCGACCATGTAGATCATGATCACGGCCTTGCGGGAATTTCGAATTCCCGCCTGTGCCTCGACACCGAGCAACTGGGGAAGTGTCAGGCCTCCCATCGCCAGCGAGCCGATCTGCAGAAAGTTCCGACGACTAAGGCCATCGCAGAGGTCGATTTTGGATCCAAGGATATTGAGCATCAGTGCCGTTTCCATCGGGGGGATTGTTCTTGTGCGGTGAAAATCGCTGTTACCTAACTATCATATCGGTTTGCGGATTTGGTTGCCAACACCGCTTTTCCTTTCTTCCCTTCCCCCCGGGTCTTGTCACCCCCCTGATGGAACCCTACAACAGGTGCCAATTGGAAAAACAGTCTGTTTTCTTGCAGGAGTGTGCAGATGTCGATGGTTAATCGAAAAATTCTGGGTGGGATGATTCTCGGTCTGGTCGTGCTTGTCAGCGGGTGTTCGGCTACCAGGGAGGTCGGCGTGAAAGCTTCCTCGGCCGGTCCGGGAACCGTTTTGCTGAGCGTTACGAGCGATGCGAACGAGGACCCCCAGTCGGTCAACATGGCGCTCACGCTGGCCGGGTTCTGCCTGGATGAAAATTACACCGTGGCGATCTTTTTTAACGTCAAGGGTGTGCAGATTCCAACCACCGGTTTTTCCGATGAACTGGCCTACGGGGATCATGCCCCCTTCAAGGAACAGATCCGGGCACTGGCCGAGCGGGGCGCGGAAATCCATGACTGCCCGGACTGCATGGGAGACCTGGGAGTGGTGGAAGGCGACATCATGGCATCGGCATTCGTCACCAGTAAACCGAAGCTGTTTGCCCACGTCGGGCCGCACGCGACCGTTTTTAGTTACTAGTCGCCGCTGGCCTGCCGGGGTTTACTCGCCGGGTTTTTTCCAGTGGGCCGTGACCATCTTTTTCCCCGCGTTCACTTCCAGTACGGTGCCAAAGTCGATCTTCTCGGCAAACGCCTGGACGTCGTTGACACCGGCTATCTCCACGAAGGCTTCCTCGTTGTCGATGCTGGCAGTAATCGTTACCGCGGCACCGATATGGTCGGTGAGCCAGCGGTCGAGGTATTCCATCAGGATATATTCCGGATCATCGAACATGCTCGTGATGTCCGAGAGAGATTCCTCGCTCACCCCCTGGAGGACCAGCTTGGTCATCTCATCCTCCAGGCTCAGAGCGGGATCATCCTGGACGCCGGGGGACGTGTCGCCTCTTCCATCGCCAGCGAAAAAATCACCGATGCCCGGGACGTCCAGTCCGGCGACCGTTGCCATTACCAGCTGGAAGCCGGTCCTCGGGACGGAAAAGTGAAGCTGGGCCACGTTGCCGGCATGGCTGGCATGGACGTCCCGCAGGATGTTCTTCAGTATCGTTGCTGCTATCAGCTGCTGTCCCGTGGCGACGTTTTCCAGGCCCGAGAAATCCAGGTGCATCTGTTCTGCACTATTGGTGAACTCCGTGGCGCATGTCCTGGCGGGTCCCCGGCTGGTGAATTGCCCCAGCACGGAGACTTTCATCTCGCTGGCCAGGCGGATTGCCAGTCCCAGGCCGTTGAGGGTGCCGTCTGCAGCGGCAAAGGCTTTCTGGAGTGACTTGGATTGGGTGAAATCAGGGCTGGGAATCATCCTGTCCAGGGTTTTGGAGTCATGGGGGACGAAACCGACCAGGAACTGGTGGGTGAAGTCCAGGAAACGGAAGGTGCCCGCCGCCCGGCTTTGTCCATCCTGGGATACCGCCTGCCGAACGGATTGTTCCACGCCAAAAAGGAGTGTCTTCTCATCCATCACCAGGAGGGCGACGGGAGGATACTTGTTCTCGTATGCGTGGGCCACATAGAAGGGCCTGCCCTCGAGCCTTGTCGCCACAGGCTGGCGAAAACCCCGGTTCTGCTCACTAAAGGATTGTGCGAGGTGGGCAGTATCCATGTCGAGTGGCCGAAGGAGACGCAGGCGCATGGTGAAGTCAAGATCGCGGGAGTGGTTCCTCTCGGGGGAATCAAGCAAGGGGTTGGCACCGGCCATGCCGACGGTCAGGGTTTCAATATCCCCGGGAGGAATGCCCAGTGTGCGCAGGGTGCTGGTCATTTCCAGGAAGGTCGGGATGTTTGACAGCAGGTCGTCTGAAAGGTCCGAGGCGAGGAATTCACTGACTCGAACATGGACAAGCAGTTCCGCGTTGTCCGGCATGAAATCCATGTCGGTTGGTCCCCTGCCCGGCCCATTCTTGAGCAGGACAACCACCAGCAGGGTCAGTGCCAGGGCAGAGAATCCCACGACGCCCAGGATCCAGGCACTTTTCCTGGCACCCGACCGCGGCCGGCGGCGGGGTTGGCGTCCCGTGCCAGAAAGGGTGCCGTCGACTCGCGAGGTGGTGCTGCCAAAGGGGAAGGCGACTGCGTTCGCGGCCGCGGTGGGGGCGGCGGCCGGCTCCCCGGCAGGTGACCCCGGAAGCGGTTCGGCGATATCCGCCATCGGCGGCAGTTCGGTTGCGGGTTCCTCAAGCAGGAAGGGAGTGTCACACTGTGGGCAGGAGACGGTTTTTCCCAGGTAGCCTGTGCTGGGGATGGAGAGCACGGTGGAACAGTGAGGGCAGGCAATGGAGAGTTTCTGTTTCATGCCGTGAGACGCCCGGTCTTGTATCGATCCGATTCCGTGCCGGATCGAAAAGGCCGTTTTCCATCAAAGTCGCTTGAGCTTGGAGATTCGCCCGCTCTGGACCCACTCGGCCACAAAGATGCTTCCATCCCTGGCAAAACAGGCATCGTGCGGATGAAAGAATTTTCCATCGATCCACTTTTCTGGCGTGTTGCGGATTCCTCCCTCGGTGGTAATCCGTTTCACGTCGTCACCAAGGCGAGCGACGACCTGGTTGTCAGGTCCGAGCAGCGTGACGCGGGCATGCAGTTCCGGGATCAGCAGCAGGTCTTTCCAGGTGTCCGCATTGGCAGGAAGTCCATATCCGTCCTGCGTGGCAATATGCTCACCCTCGAGCGTGAGGAACTGGACGGTGTGATGCGCCCGGTCACAGATCACCAGCGTGGGATCCTTGTCTCCACGGTCGTCGACCCAGATGCCATGCGGGGTGGCAAAAGTTCCCTTTCCATCTCCCGGCCCGCCGAAGCAGCTTTTCCAGTTTCCATCTCGGTCATAGCGATGGACATAATAGGCCCCGTAGCCATCGACGAGCAGGAAATCGCCATCGGGCAGGAAAGCAAAGTTGGTGGGCAGGAAACGATCGCGGCCCCATACTTTTTCCGGCTTGGTGTCCTCACCGGGGGCATAGACCCCCGACTGCATGGGAGCATGTTTCTGCCAGACGACCTCGCCCTTGAGGTCCATCTTGGCCAGCGTCTTGAGGTGCTGGTATGCACAGACATAGAGGTATTCCTGGCCATCTTCCTCGTGGACTTCGATTCCGTGTCCCCCTCCCTGGAACTGGCTTCCGAAGGCCCGGATAAAACGTCCCCTGCGGTCAAAGACAAAGATCGAGGGATGGTCCTTCTGGTCGGCGCGGCCCTCGTGAATCACGTACAGCCGGCCGGCCCTGTCCACGGCAACGTTGTGCGTGGTCTGCCAGGTATACTCGGATGGTAACTGGGCCCAGTCATGATGGACCTCGAACTGGTGGTCCCCTTCCCCCAGGATGATTGTTGAGTCGCTCTTGGCGGCGGTAATCACGGCCGGGGCAACAAGGGTGCCCGCCACGCCGGCGGCGGTGGACTGGATGAACTGGCGACGCGAGAATCCTGACCGGTCTGTTTTTTTCATGATGGCGGCCTTTGCCGGGTGACCTAATGGAAGAGAAACGAGAAACTGCTTTCCAATAAAACTGGATTCCCCTATGATGCCATTTTGCCTGGCTGCTGGCAATTCACGGCCCCTGCACAGGCAGGGGGAGAAACTTCACTCGAATGCAGGATTGAACCATGTTCCGTATCCTCCTGACTTTTTCACTTGCCCTGGGTTTTCTTTGCACCGATGCGCTGGCCGCGGAAAACTGGCCTGGCTGGCGTGGGCCCCGCGGGGATGGAACCAGCATCGACAAGGGACTTCCAACCGAGTGGGACGGCGAGACCGGCAAGAATATTCTCTGGAAGACACCGATCCCCGGTAAGGGGCATGCCTCACCGATTATCTGGAAGGACCGGGTCTTCGTGGTCTCCTGCCTGCCGGATGAAAAATCACGGGTCCTGGTGGCACTGGATCGACGCAGCGGCAAGCCGGTCTGGCAAAAGAACGTGCTCAAGGCCGACCTGGAAACAAAACACTCGCTCAACAGTCGGGCATCGGGGACACCCGTAACCGATGGGAAACTTGTTTACGTAACGTTCTTTGAAGCGGCGGGGGGGATGGTACCGGCCCCGAATGTCGGCAGCAAACGCCTGATCACACCGGGGCAGATGGTCGTGGCTGCCTATGACTTTGACGGGAACCTTGCCTGGCGCGTCACACCTGGAGAGTTTGTCAGCGCCCATGGCTACTGCAGCAGCCCGGTGATTTTCCAGGACCTGCTGATTGTCAACGGGGACCACGACGGGGAGTCCTATGTCGTGGCGCTGCAGCTCAAGACAGGCAAGACAGTCTGGAAAGTGGCCCGCCAGTACAAGACCCGCAGTTATGTCACCCCGCTGATCCGGAATATCAATGGACAGCCACAGATGGTGATGTCGGGCAGCAAGAGCATTGTCAGCCTGGACCCGCGCAGCGGCGAACATCACTGGAAGATCGAGGGGCCGACCGAGCAGTTCGTGGCCTCGATGGTCTACGATGGCGAGCTGTTCTTCATGTCGGCGGGTTTTCCGACCTACCACGTGATGGGAATTCGTCCGGATGGCAAGGGGGATGTGACCGACTCCCATGTCGCCTGGCACGTCACCAATGCTCGCTGTTATGTACCCTCGCCGGTGCTGGTCGACGGGCACCTTTTCGTTGCCGATGACCGTGGCACGGCAAACTGTTTCCACGCCAAGACCGGAGAACGGCTCTGGCAGGCCCGCCTGGGCAACCACTTTAGTGCCTCGCTGCTGGCCGCCGGAGGGCACGCTTACCTGCTGGCCGACGACGGTACGATGACGATGGTGCGGCCAGGGGGGACAGAGCCTGACGTGGTGGCTGTGAACAAGCTTGGTGAGTTCTGCTTTGCCTCGCCGGCAATCAGCCAGCACAATCTGTTTATCCGGGGAGAAAATAATCTTTACTGTATTGGTGCAACCAAGGCGGGGGGGGACTAGGGATCCCGCCGGTGAAGGAGTGATTGCCATGCGACTGCTGTCTGTTTTCCTGATTGCCCTCGTGGGACTGTCCGTCGCCGCCGGTGCGGAAGAGAAGAATCCGAACCAGCTGACAAAAGAGGAGAAGGCTGCGGGGTTCACGCTGCTATTTAACGGCCGTGACCTTGAGGGCTGGAAGCAGGGTGGCAACTGGGTGGTCCAGGAGGGGGTGATCACGCGGATGGGCCAGGGTGGCTCGCTGACGTACCAGGCGGCAAAGGTGCCGGATGATTTTGAATTGCGGTTCCAGTGGAAAGTGGCCCGGGGGAGTAACAGCGGAGTGTACTATCGTCCGGGCCAGTACGAGTACCAGATTCTCCACAACCAGGTGCACGTCGATGGAAAAAACCCGCGGACCAGCGCCGCCTCGCTTTATTTCTGTATGGCGCCGTCCCACGATGCGACCCGGCCGGTCGGGGAATGGAACGAGGGACGCGTGGTCTGCAAGGGAACCGTGGTGCAGCACTGGCTCAACGGCAAGAAAGTGATCGGCTTTGATTACACTGACCCGAAGTGGAAGTTCAATGTCGAGCTGCTCCGGCTGCGGGGTGCCGACCTGGCGGCCCGTGGCGGGGCCCTTTTCTTTCAGGACCACGGCGATCCGGTCTGGTACCGGGGTGTCAGGATGCGGACGCTCGGTCCAGATGACAAGCTCGACCGAACGCCGGTGACGCCGGCAACCATCTCGCCCGAGGTACTGGCAGCCGAAAAAAAGAAGCTGGAGGGGATCCTCGAGCGTCGCAAGCAGCACCAGAAAAAGTGAGCAGTTTACTTGCCGATGCGGTACAGAAAACGGTCTGTCCGCAGGATCAACTGCCCATCATCCACGGCCGGAGATGCGTTCGTACGGCTGGTGTCGTCTTCCAGGACGTTGTGGGACAGGAACGTGAACTCCGGGCTGGCAGCCACCACGTAGGTTCCGTTGTGCTGGGAGACAACATACAGCTTGCCGTCGGCCAGGATCGGCGATGACCAGATCCGCCCGGGACGGGGTTCCAGCCGTTCCTGGAAAACCGTCTCGCCGGAGTCTGCTTTCTGACAGCAGAGAAAACCGCCGCCGTCACTGAACCAGTAAAGGTGTCCCTGGTGATAGATCGGGGAGGAGACATTGGATCCCTTGGTCTGTCTCCAGAGGGTGTGGGAGCCGGTCACATCCCCGTCGCCACCGGCCCGGACCGCCAGGGAGGTGTGTCCTCCCCCGATCGCATAGACAATTCCGTCGTGGGCGACCACGCTGGGACAGACATAACGATGGACTCCATCGGCCTTCCAGAGTTGCCTGCCGTCCTCGGGGGAGAAACCCAGCAGGCTGTTCTGTACGCTCACAACCAGCTCCGTTCGGTTGGCCGTTTTGACGGCCAGCGGCGTGTTCCACGAGGAACCAATCCCCCCGGCTCGCCAGATTTCCTTGCCGGTCGATTTGTCCAGCGCCACCAGTGAACCACTCTCCACGCTTGCGTTCACGATCAACATCGTGCCGTGAAGCAGGGGGGAGCAGCCGGATCCCCAGCCGTTGGTCCTCTCCCCGACACTGGTCTGCCAGAGCTGGTTCCCGTCCAGGTCAAAACAGAAAACGCCGGACTTGCCAAAGAAAACAAAGAGGTTCTTTCCATCGGTCAGGGGCGTGCTGGCTGCGTAGCCATGGTACGCTCCCTCTCCCTGGTAATTGTGCTCGGGAAGTTTCGGATCAAGCTGCTTGTGCCAGATAACCTCGCCGCTTGTGCGATTCACGCAGAGCAGATGCCGCTTGAGCGATTCCTGCTGGCCCTGGCCGGCTTCCAGGCCATAGCCGGAATAACTGGTGACAAAGACGCGGTTGCCCAGCGTGATCGGCGTGGAGGCACCAGGGCCGGGCAGCGGGGTTCGCCAGGCAATATTCTCCGACGAGGACCAGCTGACCGGGACGTCGCGGGCCGTGGAGATGCCCATACCGTTGGGGCCACGAAAGCCTGTCCAGTCAGCGGCCTGGAGGGAGAGAGTACTGAGCAGCGAGATGATTGCCAGGGACACGTATCGCATGGATTGACCTTTCGGGTTGTTTTCTGGTGGTCTCGGGTACGGCAGGGAGTCAGGGGTCTTCCTCGATCAGCTCATCGTCGTAAACCTGTTCCAGTTCGCGGACCTGCTGCGAGAGTTCCTCGCTCTCTTCCACCATGCCGGAGATCGTCAATTCCCATTCGGTGCTCTCGGGGCGCAGGGAATCCAGGTCCAGTTCCAGCTGGAGGATCTTGGCCAGTCTCCGGGTGACCGCTTCAATGCAGAGCGGGTTCCTGCCCTGCAGGTAGCTGGGAATCTCGGCCACCAGCGATACCATCTCCATCTGGAAGCGGGAGGCCTGGGACATCAGGTAACTGCTGAAGGAACCGGGGCCCTCGTAGGCGGTGCGGCCGACTCCAAAGACCTCCATCTCCTCAAGAAGCTCGGGAGTGGAACAGGTGACGTAGAGTCGAGGCTCACGAGTATGGGGGACGGTGCCTCCGAAGGAACCGACAAACAGGATTCGCTTGATCTCCAGGTCACGGCAAAACCGGAAGATGTCCTCACCAAAGTGTTTCCACCGCATGTTCGGCTCCTTGCCGACAAAAAAGACGACCTCGCCGTCCGGGTAGGAGTAAAACTCGTTGGTTGGCATCTCGGCATCCTCGATCAACCCCTCCTCGATACGTATGTGGGGCCGGAAGAGAGCCGAGAGTTCCATCGTGCCGGGGAAATTGTAGATATAGAACGGCTCGGGATCGATCGAGGCGATGGGTGTGGCTTCGAAGAGCTCGACCAGTCGTTCCACGGTACCAGTGGATACGTCCCCACCATCCATCCAGCCGGAAAAAGCCAGCACCAGCGTGTTCTGCGCCAGCTCCGGCTTGTGAAAGAGATCGAGTGATGGAGGGGAGTCCGTGGCCATGTCCCTATGATAGCCAAAACTGTTCTCCTGGGAAAACAAGGAGAACAGCGAGGATCGCGTGAAGTAGCAGGGGGATTGTTGAGTTGCCGGGAAAAATCGTTAATAGTAGTCAACGTGTAAAAAATCCATCCCAGGGGAAAGAGGGTTGCCATGTCGCTGAGGATCTTCTGGAAGCCAGCCTGGCTGGCAGCGCTGCTTGGAATCTGCCTGGGGAATGTACCGCTCGAATCGGCGGATCCGGGCCGCCGTTTTTCGATCGAGGTGGACCTCGGCGAGGACCTGGGCCAGAGCCTTGGTTCCCTGCTGGAAGTGGTCGATGAGGATGGCACGGTGGTTGCCGGTGCCGGGTTTAGTGATGTTTACAATACCCGCTTTCGAAGTGACCGCTACACGCTGCAGTTTTTTGTCCGCCCTGGAAGCGGGCGGGACGATTACACGGTGACTCGCCTTCCCCACCCGGGGCTGGGGACCGGGATCTACCTGATGGACATGGACCAGCAGGTCTTTTCCTGGACAAGTGCCATCGGAGATGGCCTGCGGCTGTGGGATCCGGAGGCCAGCACGTGGACCGTGGATCCCCGGCCGGGAAACCACGGCATCGCCTCCGGGGATGGCCAGATGCGGCTTGCCGGGGAGGTTCTGCGTTTCCGCAGAGGCGAGGTGAGCTACCAGGATCGGACGATCCTGGAGGGGCCGGAGGAGGGTTATTACTACAACTTTTATTACGCCCACGGCCATCTCTTCTTTTATCACACGCACCGTGCCGGGCAGGGGGGATTCACGCGGATCCTGGCCTGTCCCTGGAAGCCGGAAGACGAGGGGCCGGTCAACCTGCAGCGGGCCCTCCCGGTGGATGCCAAGTACGTGGGGGCCACGCCGTTTGCCTGGGGGCAGTACCAGTCGCAGGTGCTCACGGTAAGTAACTACGGTGGTGTTTATGTTTTCCAGGAGGGCCGCTGGCGCGTGTTGCTCGAGGGAGATGACCAGGTCAGTTACCAGGTCTACTCGATGCTGAACTTTCACGACCGGCTTTACCTGGCGCAGTACCCCACCGGCCACCTGTTTGAATACGATGGAACCACGCTGACCCACCGGAAGGACTGGCCGCCCCGCCTGCCGGGCGTCTCGGGGTCTTCCCGCGAGGCCCAGACCATGGCAGTCTACGGCGGTGACCTGCTGGTGGGAGTCTGGCCGTGGGCGGAACTCTGGCGATACCAGCATGAGACAGACAGCTGGCACTCGATGGGCCGCATGTTCAGCCACCCCGAGTTGACTGCCCGGCAGACCCATCCTTATGAGCAGGATGCGGACCGCCTGAAACTGGTCACCAACCACTGGGGACAGCGAATCACCGGGATGGTCGCCCTGGGACAGGACCTGGTACTTTCCACTTCCAGCAAGGGGACCGACCTCTGGAAAGAGAGCTACACGTTTCTCACCGACAGCCAGCGTCGCGAGTATGGCGCGGTGTTGAAGCTCAACCGGCCGGGGAATGTGGCCGGCCAGATCCAGTGGACGGGGAAACCAATTCGTTTTGACCTGGAGGTGACTGCCAGCACGATTCGGATTGTGCAGGATGGAAAACAGATTGCCGGCGGGAATCACGATCTGCCGCTGGGACGGCTGAACGGGAAACTCACGCTGAGGGCCGGACAGGGAGCCCATGGCCGGTTTGCCGGCAGGGTGCTCTCGAGCGAGCTGAAATGAACCGCCTGGGGCGTTAGTCGAGTATCTCGGGATGGCTGCGGAGCAGTATCCGCTTGATCGCTTCCATGTGCAGGTAGGACTGCTGCGCTTCCGTGGTAATTTGCTTGCGG
>CAYYZW010000085.1:0-1981 GCA_964476375.1 uncultured Pirellulaceae bacterium | reverse complement strand
ACTGCTCGGCTTGCAGCCGGTTGGGGAATTGACGGATCACGCTTTGCGTGTTGCCAGGATTGGAACCCGGGATCGATTTGATCACCCCATCACGCCATTTTTCTGCAAGCTGGGGAGTGTGAAAGACGTTGGCGTGCTTCTGGACACGGGTTCCATCACTGTGGCGGATCATCACGATGAAATGAGGATGGTTGGCAAAAGGGTCCTTGTACGGCAGCTTTTCCAGGTAGGTGGTCAGCCGTTTCTCCAGCTCGACCGAATCGGTCTGGAAGTGCTTGCGAAAAAGAACCAGGTGCTGGGCAACCGTGTTATCGGCGGCGATGCGGTAATCCCCTTCCAGCGGGCCTATCGTGTGAAGTTCCTGTAAATAGGTCTTGAACTGCTTGTTTCGTACCTTCGCCAGGTAGTGTGTCAGCCCCCATGCGGACGCATAACCGGCAGATGTCAGTCGTGCCGCCGTTACGGTCTTGCCAATCCACTCCCCGTCGGTGCTGCCGGCCTGGCTCTTGATAAAGTTCTCCAGCTCAAACATCCGCAGGTCATTGACCTGCCCGACCCCTTTCCAGCGGCTTCTTTCGCCCAGCGATGTGGGAGCCATGAATTCTGCCAGCCCCTCGGTGATCCACATCGGCCAGGCGGACATTCGCTGCTGAAAGCCAATATTATGCAGGATCTGATGGACTCCCTCGTGGGCGATGGTGTTGATCGTCTGCTGGCGGGCAAGTTCCGGCTTGACCCCCTCCAGCTTGGATTCCTCGTAGAGAACCACGTGGTTTGTCAGCGTATGGTAGTAGGCAATAATTCCCGCCGGCATCCGCCGGTATTGCTGGAACTGGTCGTCATTGCGGAACATGATCACCACCAGCGGGATCTCCGGCAGCTGGACCTCGACACCCTGCAGGCGAGCATAGCCGGTGACCCCGGGAAGCATCTGCTCAAGAATCCGGCTGGTGGCAAGAGCAAATTCCTCGGATGTGTCGTAGAGAAAGACGTAATGCCGGGTTGCCAGCGTCTTGAATGAAGCCAGCTTGTCTCGCTTTAAATCCGCCACGATTTGCTTTGCCGGGGCAGCTGCAAAAGGCCGCTCCGTGGGCTGGGAATTGTCAAAGGAGCGGGCCACCAGCTGTCCGTCCGGAAGCATCACCAGGTGGTAATTCCCCACGTCGATCCGGACCTGTGCCACGACGGGCCGGCCCTGCTCATCGAGAGTGGTTACGCGGGCATGAGAAGCCGCAGCGACCTTGCCGGGTGGGATATCAAAACCGTAGGAACGGAGATCCAGAACACGCTCGGAAGGCTGGGCAAGAAGTATCGCCGGAACGACCATGATGGAGAGCACAGCCAGCCCGCAGAGCTTACCCAGGCGAAAAAAATGGATTCGGGGCTTGCTCATTCAACCGACCTTAAAATCGTCGTATTCGTAGAAATACATCGAATTCCATCAAAAGCACCCAGTTTTTCCCATTTTACCGCGGAACGTTCCGACATGGAGTCAGTTTAATCTTATTATTGGGAGGAATCGCCCAAAGTAGGTCGATTTGTATGGCACCACGGTAACGAAAAATAGGTTGCCTTGACGCCAGAAGACTCTGTATAACTTGTTTTACAACAATGGGTTAGGCCAGCTTGCTTGTCTTGCAACTGTTTTTCACAGGTGGTGAGACGCTGGAGCGAGCCGGTAACTCCTGTTGCCTTTGTCACGAAGGAATAAGCAAATGCGTAGCATCAGCATGAGAATGACAGCATTCCTGGCATTTTTCCTCTTTACCCTGGTAAGTCTCACCAGCGGTCCCCTTTCTTCCCTGGGGCAGGATGAAGAGCAAGCTGCTGCGCCCAAGGAATCTACCGCTGCGCCTGCCGAGGAAGCAACCGAGGAGGAGGATGGCGATGACAAGGACGGCGATGACAAGGCCGGCGATGACGAGGACGGCGAAGACGAGGAAGGAGAAGAAGAGGAAGGAGCAGACGAGGAGGCGGCAGA
>CAYYZW010000084.1:0-4496 GCA_964476375.1 uncultured Pirellulaceae bacterium | reverse complement strand
GGATTCCACCATGGTGCCCGTGGTTCCCGCAATCCAGCAGTCGGCAAGTGCCTGGAAAAACAACTGGAAAGCTCGCTGTTTTTCCGCCGGGTTTCCGGCATCACGAAAATGATCTGCCAGCGGTTCCAGTTGCGGGAAATCCTTGGTCAGCGACTCCCCTTCCATTCACACCAGCTGGTCCACGTGATGTTCATCGAAGGCATTCAGCGGCACGACCTCTGGCCATGGTTGGCCGGCGTCACGATAGCACGTCCCCACGATCTCGGCGGTGCGGTGGTGGCGACCCCGTGGGCCAACGTAGACCTCGTCGAAAATCCGCCCATCTGCCAGCCAGTAGGCGCCCAGGGTGGAGCTTTGCATTTCTCCCAGCTCGCTTAGCTGGTCATAATCCTCCGCAAAGAATGAGGCTTGTGCGTGTCGTACCAGGGTCAGGCTGCTCATGGTGCGTGCGAGGTCGGGGATTGTTCGACCGCGGGATGGGATGGGAGGGTTCTTCTGCCGTGGCGAGTATGAACGATCTGGCTCGGGTTGTAAATCGAACGGTCCGTGCGGCATTTGGACGGTCGGCCGGATTCATCTTCCTGCTTGGATCGGCTATACATGCACCAGGACGACTTTCACGGATATCGACAGGACCATGGAATTAACAGGCAAGGTGATCGTGGTGACCGGTGCTGGTCATGGCATCGGCAGGGCGCTTTGTCGGCGATTCGCCAGGGAAAATCCTCGCGGAATCGTGGTGTCGGATATCGATGAGGACGCGGCCAGGCAGGTGGCCGGGGAGTGCGAGGGCCTGGCCATCGGGTGCGATGTCCGGCGTGAAACGGATATGGTTCGCCTTGTCGCTGAGACCGAGCAGTCGCTGGGTCCGGTCGACGTCTTCTGTTCGAATGCTGGGGTTATCTTCCCGGCCGGCCTGGAGGCGCCGGACGACCAGTGGCGGCAGATGATGGATGTCAATTTCATGGCCCACCTGTATGCAGCCCGTGCCGTGCTCCCGGGCATGGTATCCCGTGGCCAGGGTTACCTGTTGCAGACCGCCTCAGCTGCCGGCCTGCTGACGGAACTGTCCTCGGCTCCCTATTCCGTCACCAAGCACGCGGTGGTGGCGCTCGCCGAGTGGCTTTCCATCACCTACGGGGACCGGGGAATCAAGGTCAGCTGTATTTGTCCACAGGGAGTCAGGACACGGATGCTTGAGAGTGACCATCCTGTCGCCCGGATGCTTGAACCGTCAGCGGTGGACGCAGAAGAGGTTGCCGAGAAGGCGGTGGAGGGACTGCGGGAAGAACGCTTCCTGATTCTGCCGCACCCGGAAGTCGCGGATTTTGTCCGGCGCAGGGCGAGCGACCATGATCGCTGGCTGGCCGGCATGCGCCGCATGCGTCGTCAGGTTCTTGGCGATAATGACGGACGTGATGGAGACTAGCCAGGATATGGCCGGAATGCAGAAAACAGATATTATCCGCCTGGAAATCCCCAACCCGTTTTTCGAGGGGCGGAATCAGGTTTACCTCCTGGCTTCGGACCCTGTGACTGTGATCGATACGGGTGTGGCCACGGGGAAAGCATTTGATGCGGTGGTGGCCGGGTTCCGGGAGCATGGATTTTCCCTGGCAGATGTGAAACGCGTGCTGCTGACACACAAGCACATCGACCATATCGGTAACGCATGGAGGATCCAGCAGGCATCCGGATGCGAGATCCTGATATCCGAAAAGGAATTGCATTCAGTACAGGATGTGGATCCCGGGGGGAGGCGATTCAGAGAGACTGTCCGGCAACGGCTTGTCTCCTGGGATGTTCCGAAAGAAGAGATGGCGGATGCATCGGGTGCGTCCGGATGGGAGTGGGAGATTGAGTCTGCCACAGCCCGGGGCCTTTCCGATGGTGAACGGCTCCCGCAGGGGGACGGGGAACTGGAGGTGTTGGAGACTCCCGGCCACACGATGGGATCTGTCTGTTTCCGCTATGGCGACACCCTCTTCTCGGGAGATCATGTGCTGCCGACGATTTCACCCAACGTGGGAGGAGGGGACCTCCGCCACCAGGGGATGCTCGGGCATTACCTGGAGTCGCTGGAACGGGTGGCTGCTTTGGATGGCAAGGACCTGTGGGTTTTTCCTGGTCATGGACAGCCTTTCTCCACCCTGGCTCCTCGCTGCCAGGAGTTGATTGGCCATCACCACGAGCGGCTGGAGAAAGTGGTTGAGATTTGCAGGCGGGGCGGGCCGCACACGGTCCACCAGGTGGCATGTGAGCTTTTTGGCACGATGAAGGAATTTCACCTTGTGCTCGGCTGTGCCGAGGCTGCTGCGCACCTGGAATACCTCCAGCAGGACGGCCAGGTCGTGCAGGAGCATGGAAAGTACCGGGCCACGTGAGCTGGTGCCCGTGGTTTAAACGCTCGCCTGTTTCGAGTCCCAGAGTTTCTTGCCCTTCCAGTTGGCCAGGGTCAGAATCCCTGTCTGGGCGGCCACCACCAGCAGGCCCTGGGGATAGAAGTTCGCCATCGAGACAAAGAACACGAACAGCAGCAGGGCAAACGCGGTTGAACCGTATTCCAGGAAAACCCAGGTGCGGTTGCCCCGCCCTGCCAGGAGAATGTGAAGGACCATCCAGGCCGGTGCCAGGCTCTTGGTGTAGAGGGCCAGCCCGATCATCGGCGAGAGGTACCAGATACCCATGTGAAGGTAGATGAAACCCCGCACAATAAATCGTCCTCCCTGGGATATGGATTTCCCTTGCTTGCCCTGCAGGGGGGAAAGGAACATCCAGTAAAAGAACATCGGGATGATGCCGTGGGTGAACGTGAACAAGATAACCAGGCCGGTAGCCAGGCCCCCTGCCAGGTGGCTCTCGGAGAGAACGTCCTCCGAATCTCGTACAATGCCCAGCGTGGTGATCCCGTAGGTCGAAAAGACGACCACGAGTGCCTGCAGGAGAGGGATCGTTATTCCACCGCGTGGTTCGTCCTTCTCGTGCTGATTCGTGTCTGGGGCCATGAACCTGGAGGGTGGAATGCCGGAGTGTGGGAATGGGGGCAGGGTTTCAGGAAGCAGGGAAGAGAAGAACCGGTATGGTAGCATGCTTTGAGTTTTTTGTGTTTCAGGAGAGTGGTTTCGCTACAATGCGCCACACAGAAGCGGGGTTCTCATGAAATACCGGCTGATTTTCCTTCTCCTTGTCTTCCAGTTCGGCTGCCGTTCGGAGGACCCGCCGGTGCCCCCGGCCCAGCAGACAGGGCCCTCCCTGCCGGTTGAGCAGGAGGCGGAAACGGAACACGTCGAGACGGTTCCCACGGTAGAGGAACTCGAGCTCTCCGAAGGCGAGGTCGTTACGGCGCTGGAGCAGTTTGGTGGGCAGATCACGCGGGATGCGAAGGGCTCCGTCTACGGGGTCAGCTTTGCCTACGAGGATGTGGGAGATGCCCAGCTGGCCCTGCTGAAGAACCTTGATACGCTGCGGGAACTTGATCTTTCCAGGACCGAGGTGACCGATGCGGGACTTATCCGGCTTGCCGGACTGACCAACCTTCGGCGACTTTCGCTCGATTTTACAGACGTCACGGACCTGGGGATGAGAGAATTAAAGGGACTGGCTGACCTCCGGCAGCTGGGGCTCATCGGGACCGGGGTGACCGACGAGGGGCTTGCCGTCGTGGAGTCGATGAAGGAGCTGCAGCGGATACGGCTTTCCTCGACCGCGGTGACGGATGACGGCCTCCGTTTCCTGGAGGGACGTGGGAACCTGCTGGAACTCCTGCTCGATGATACCGCCGTCACGGACGAGGGCGTGGAGAGGCTGGAAGATTCGCGTGAGATGCGTGTGCTGGGCCTGTATGGAACCCGCCTCAGCGACGAGGGAATGAAAATGATTGGGCGTTTCCGCCACCTGGTCATCATCGATGTCGGGGACACGGGAATTACGGCCAGGGGCCTGGAAGAACTCAGGGGCCTGGAAGAACTGGAAGAGCTTTACCTGGATGGGACAACCGTTGGGGATGAGATCACCGGTATTGTCAGTGGCATGCCGGTGTTGCGATCCCTCGGTTTGAGCGGCACGGACATGACCGACATGGGGGTCCGCACGCTGTCCGGCATGGTCAAACTAGAGCGGCTCGACCTGGGTGGGACCATGGTCAGTGATGCCGGCGCCGCCCTGCTGGCGCGTCTTCGGGATCTGCGTTACCTGGGACTGGAGAGGACGGTAATCACCGACACCGGACTGGAACCTCTCAAGAACCTGGTTCGGCTGGAGAATCTTGACCTTTCCCTTACGGATGTCAGTGAACCGGTGATCGAGCAGTTCCAGGATGCCCTGCCCGACTGTCTGGTGAGATCTTCCAGTATTGTTCTGGCGGAGCTGGGAGCCGATGTGCGTCGTGCCGCGGATGGGGAGGTCACCGAGATTATTTTTTCCGGGAAGGCGATTGGGGATTCCGATATACAGCACGTGGAGAAACTCGTGGAACTTCAGGCGCTCGGCTTCTTCGA
>CAYYZW010000083.1:0-18311 GCA_964476375.1 uncultured Pirellulaceae bacterium | reverse complement strand
CATGGACCCAGATGGCCGGGGAATGGGTCGTGGGGGGGGTGGAAGCCAAGGTGTTTGCCTACGGGTTTCTTTTTTGTGGCCTGGCCGAGATGGCCCGCGGGCGCTGGCGGCGAGTCTGCCTCTGGACTGGGTCGGCGGCAGCCTTCCATGTACTGGAAGGGGGGTGGGGGACGCTGGCAGCCCTGGGGACATGGATGGCGAGTCGGGATCGGCTTCCGCTGCGGCAGATGTGGCCCTGGCTGATGGCCGGTGGAGTTCTCTCGCTGGCCGGGCTCCTCCCGGCCCTGGTCCTGGTACAGGGAGTGAAGTCGGACGTGACGGCAGCGGCACACATGATTTACGTGTACGAGAGACTGTCGCATCACCTGTTGCCGAGCAGTTTTGAGATTGTCCTGATCATGCGGCATGTGGTGACGGTGCTGGTGGTCGGTGCGCTCGTGGTTGGCCTGCGTGCATGGACCTGTGGGCGAGTCCGGCGACTG
Source organism: uncultured Pirellulaceae bacterium (assembly GCA_964476375.1). Classification (GTDB taxonomy): domain Bacteria; phylum Planctomycetota; class Planctomycetia; order Pirellulales; family Pirellulaceae; genus SAT2750. The sequence goes on along the minus strand of CAYYZW010000083.1, from coordinate 17,829 downwards.
TGCATGTTTGCAGGAGGGGCCGTGTTAATTGCCCTGGCGGGGGGGCTTGTGGACCTGCTGCTTGCCCGGGGGGAACTGGAGGCCGGCGGCGTCCGCGGTTACTGGTTCCGGCTCTCCGACGCTGTCGTGCCGCTGCTTGCGGCCCTGCTGCTGCTTCAACTAGCGGGGAAACTCAGGGAGTCCTCCCGCACGATGCCGCGAGTGGTTCTTGGTGCCTGCCTTCTCGTGGTGCTGGCACATGCCGGCTGGACGCTGCAGCAGCGAATCGGTGACCGACGGCCGGATGCGGACCGGCTGACACTGCCGGGGAGTCGGGGCACGGCAGAGCAGCGGGACGAGATTTACCGGCAGTGGAGGCAGACCTGTCGGTGGATCCGGGAGAACACCCACCCGGATGCGATTTTCCTGACGCCCCGCATGCAGCAGACGTTCAAGTGGTATGCCGAGCGTGGCGAGGTGGTGAACTGGAAGATTGTACCGCAGGGGGCCGGGGCGCTTGTGGAGTGGTGGCAGCGGGTCAGCGAACTGATCCCGGGACGGGAGCAGGGGTTTTACTCGATGGAGCCGGGCCAGCTTGTCGAGGCAATGCGACGTTACAACGTCGAGTACGTGGTGACCGCGCATGGCTCGCGTTTCAGGCCTCGCGGGCTGGCAGGGCCGCTTGAACGCGTCTACCCCGGCAAGGGTGGTACGGACAACAGGTTTGAAGTTTACCGACTGGAAACACGCTGATGTCGCTGGAAGAACAATTGCGAGAGCGTCTTGCGGTCGGGTTGCCTGGACATGCGGCCCAGCGATCCGTCGCCCCGGAATTGACCTACGGACGGCACCGTGGACCACGGGCAATGAGGATGCGACCGGCGGCGGTGCTGGTGCTGCTGTGCCGGACCGGGGTGGGCTGGCAGTTGCCGATGATTGTGCGGCCAGCAACGATGGTCCAGCATGCCGGTCAGACCTGTTTTCCGGGAGGGGCCCAGGAAAGAGGTGAGTCCATGGAGGAATGTGCCCTCAGGGAAGCTTTCGAAGAGATTTCGGTGGACCGCGAGAGGGTTTCGGTGATTGGCAGGTTGACGGAGGTTCACGTTTTTGCCAGCAATTTTGTGGTGACCCCTGTGCTGGCATGGTGCCATGATTGGCCCGATCTGACCCCGAACCCTGCCGAGGTCCAGAAGGTCTTACGTGTATCACTTGACCAGGTGCGGCGGCCGGAAAGCCGGGGGCATCACATGATTGAGCGATCGGGGGTCCGTTTCGATACCCCGCATATTGAAACCGAGGGACAGTACGTCTGGGGTGCCAGTTGCATGATGCTGGCGGAGCTGATCACCCTGGTCGATGGGCTGGACTGCTCAGCAATGGACTAAGCTGCTAAACTCTGTTCGCCAGACCTCCCATTTCACTGGAAAGAAACGGCCATGATGACTCGCGTTGGGATCCTGGGGGCAAGCGGTTACGCTGCCCTGGAATTGATCAAGATCCTGCTGCGCCATCCGCATGCGGAGATCGTGGCACTGACCAGCCGGCAGCAGGAGCAGCCTCGCGTCAGTGATGTCCACCCGCAACTGGTTGGCCGACTGGATCTTGCCCTTGAACCGTTCGACCTGCAGTCGCTTGCCGGTCGTGTGGATGTCGTTTTAAGCTGTAATACCCATGCCGCCTCGGCCGAGGCGGTATGCCAGCTTGTGGATGCGGGGGTGACGGTGATCGACCTGAGCGCCGACTATCGCCTCGATGACCTGGATGTCTACCAGCAGTGGTACAAGGTGCCTCATCCGGATCCGGGTCGGGTCGGGTCCGTACCCTACGGGCTTCCGGAACTGTACCGGGAACAGATCGTGGGGGCAGCGCTGGTGGCAAATCCAGGTTGTTATCCGACTTCCGCGATCCTGCCCCTGGCACCGCTTTTGTCGGCCGGCCTGGTTGCCACGACGGACATCCTGATCGACTCCAAGAGTGGCGTCAGCGGAGCGGGACGGACACCGCGGATGGGGACGCTCTACCCGGAGTGCAACGAGAGTATCTCGGCCTATGCCGTGGGTTCCCATCGCCACGCGCCGGAGATGAACCAGCTGCTCTCGCTGGCGGCCGGATCCGGTGTGGACGTCATTTTCACACCGCACCTGGTGCCGATGAACCGGGGTATCCTGACGACCATTTATGCGCCGCTTGCTGGAGATCCCAGTGAGCAGGAGTTGATCGACGCGCTGCAGGGGGCGTACGAGGCGGAACCTTTTGTCCACGTGGTCAAGGATCTTCCCGCGACCAGCCATGTGTCGGGAACAAACCATTGCCACCTGACAGTGCGGCGGGTGGCGGGGCGGGCGGTGCTGGTCAGTTGCCTGGATAACCTGGTCAAGGGAGCCTCCGGGGCGGCCGTGCAGAATTTCAACCTCCTGACCGGATCGGATGAAACAACGGCCCTGGTGGATGGAGCGATGGAATGAACGGACGGGGCTTGCCAGCCGGTTACCAGTACGCGGGCATTGCCAGCGGCGTCAAGAGCGTGGAGGGGGCCAGGGACCTGGCGCTGATTGCCAGTGACCGGGATGCGACGATTGCCGGCGTCTATACACAGAACCTGGTGGCAGCGGCACCGGTTGTTCTCTGCCGTCAGCGGACACCGACCGAGCGGGGCAGGGTGGTGGTAGTGAATTCGGGGAATGCCAACGCCTGCACCGGGGAGCAGGGGCTGGTCGATGCCAGGGCGATGGCGGGTGCCGCGGCCGCGGCCGTGGGCGCCGGGGAGGACCAGGCACTGGTGCTCTCAACGGGGATAATTGGCCAGTCGCTGCCGATGGAAAAGATCCTCGCAGGGATCCAGCGGGCTCATTCAGAGTTGGCCGCCGGGCCCGATGCATTTGAGGCTGCCTCCCATGCGATTCTGACGACCGATAATGGGCCCAAGACCATGTCCACGACCGTGGATTGCCCTGCAGGCGTGGTACAGCTGGCCGGGATGGCCAAGGGCGCCGCCATGATCGGGCCGAACATGGCGACCATGCTGGCGGTGTTCCTGACCGATGCGGCACTGGAAAAAGAAGCCGCCCGGCAGATACTTACCACCGCGGTGGACCTGAGTTTTAACTGCATCAGCGTGGAGGGTCATACCAGCACCAACGATACGGTGTTACTGGTCGCCAACGGCGCGGGGGGAGGCGCTCCCCTGGAGGGAGAGAGTCGTGCTGCTTTCCAGCAGGCGCTCAGCGATGCATGCCTCGAGCTGGCAAAGATGATCCCCGATGATGGGGAGGGGGCCACCCACCTGGTCCAGGTCGAGGTGCTGGGGGCTGCGGACGATGCGAGTGCTCGCCGGGTGGCGGCCACGGTTGCCAATAGTAACCTGGTCAAAACCGGGATCACCGGGTGTGACCCAAACTGGGGCCGGATCATCTCCGCGGTAGGGTATGCAGGTGTCCCGCTGCAGACCGAGAGGCTGGGCCTGCAGCTGAACGGGATCACGCTTTTCAGGGACGGGGGGCCAGTCCCCTTTGACCAGCAGCAGGCGACCGAATCGATGCGCCAGTCGCGGGAAGTTCACATCAGGCTGGAGCTGGGGGACGGGCCGGGAAGAGCCTGTTTCTGGACCAGTGACCTGACGGTCGACTATGTCACTTTTAACTCCGATTACCACACCTGATGGGAGGGGATTTTAAGTGCCTGACTGCCGTTGTACTTCTTTGGCCAAGAGCCTAGATTAGCTTTCTTGCCGGCACATGATGATGTCAGGGCAGAGCGAATGGCACTGTGAAGCGACGGTGTTATCTCATCAAGAAAGGGACAGGCAATGACGCGTTCGATGTCATTTACGCAGACGGCGACAAGTTCTTCTGGGGCCCAGCTGCCGGGGAATATCGATTTGGCCCAGGAGGGGGATGAGAATGAAGGCGGCTTCGATGACTTTGATGACGTCGATTTTGACGACGATTTCGACGATGACTTTGAAGAGGAAGCTGAGGATGAATACGAGGTCATCGGGGACGATTTTAGCAGTGATTTTGAAGTCGGGGTGGAGAAAAAAAAAGACGGTGACAGCGAGAGCGAGGCGGGCAAGGATGGTGAGGATGAACCGGAGCTGGACGGTTCGGAGTTTGCTGGGGAGGGCGACGACGAGGACGGCGACAGGGACGGCGACGATGATGGTGACGATGATGGGAAAGACGGGGGTAAAGACGACTAGGGTTCGAAGTAGCAGTCCTTTGGTCAGGATGGGTGGGGTTCATGTTTAAGCCGGTTCCCAGTAATCCCAGCTTCCCCGAACTTGAACTGCAGGTTCTCCAGTTCTGGCGCGACCAGAACGTGTACGACCAGTCACTCGAGCAGCGCAGGGATGCCAGTCGCTTTGTTTTCTACGAGGGCCCTCCCACGGCCAACGGCATGCCGCACCCGGGGCATTGCCTGACGCGGGCGATCAAGGACCTTTTTCCGCGTTACCGGACCATGCAGGGATTCCTCTGTGAACGGAAAGGGGGCTGGGATACGCACGGGCTTCCGGTGGAAGTGGAGGTCTGCAAGGAACTGGGGATCCATAGCAAGGAGGAGATCGAACAGTACGGTGTCGAGCCGTTTATCCATCGTTGCCAGGAGAGTGTCTGGCGGTACATGCAGGAGTGGGAGCAGCTGACCGAGCGACTTGGTTTCTGGATCCACCTGGAAGATGCCTATGTCACCTACCACCAGTCCTACGTGGAGAGCGTCTGGTGGTCACTGAAGAACCTCTTTGAGCGGGATCTCCTTTACCAGGGCCACAAGATCGTCTGGTGGTGGGCCCAGGGAGGGACGGCCCTGAGTGCCGGGGAAGTGGGCCAGGGATACCGCGAGGTGGCCGACCCGAGTGTCTATGTCATGCTGCCACTTTTGGATCACCCGGGACGTTCCCTGCTGGCCTGGACAACCACCCCCTGGACGCTGCCGAGTAACCAGTTTGCCGCGGTGCACCCGGAGCTGGAGTACTCGGTCGTGATCGACGAGGAACTGGGCGGGGAACTGATCCTGGCATCGGAGCTTGTGGAGACGGTGGCAGAGAAGGTGAAGCGGCCGCTGGAGGTGGTGGAGACGATGCCGGGGGAGGACCTGGTTGGCAAGCGATACCGGCCGCCGTTTGACTATTACTGGGCGAGTGCGGGAGAGCAGCAGGGCGAGCTGCGAGAGGGAGGAAGCCAGGTCGTGGCCTGGCGAGTGGTACGGGCACCGTTTGTGACCACCGAGAGTGGTACCGGGGTGGTCCACCAGGCTCCTGCGTTTGGCGAGGTGGATTATGACGTGCTGCTGGACGAGCAGAAGCGGTTTGTCGAGGGGCAGGGTCCGGAATTGATCTGCGCGGTGGGACCGGATGGCAGGTTCACCGGGGAGGCACCGGATTACGAGGGCCGCTGGGTGAAAGAAGCGGACAAGGATATCTCGCGGCGGATGCGCGAGGAGGGGACACTTTACCACCTGGACCAGGTCCTGCACGATTACCCGTTCTGCTGGCGGGCGGACGAAGACCCGTTGATCCAGTATCCCCGGCGAAGCTGGTTTATCCGTACGACCCAGTTCAAGCAGCAGATGATGGACAACAACCAGCAGATCAACTGGCTGCCCGAGCACATCCGTGACGGCCGTTTCGGGAATTTCCTGGCCAGTAATGTCGACTGGGCGCTCTCGCGGGAACGGTACTGGGGGACGCCGCTGCCGATCTGGGTCTGTGACAGGACCGGCAAGCGGGAAGCGATCGGGAGTTACCAGGAATTGCTTGAGAAACCGGGGGTCCGCGGGACGGAGGTCTGGGAACAGGCTCGCGAGAAGAACCCGGACCTGGTGGAAGACCTCAAGGTGCACTAGCCCTATATCGATGCCGTGACGTTCCAGTCCCCCTTTGATGAGGAGGGGAGGATGGCCCGTGTCAGCGAGGTAATTGACTGCTGGTATGATTCGGGGGCGATGCCCTTTGCCCAGTGGGGATACCCGCACCAGGGAGCGGACCGGTTTGCCGAACAGTTTCCGGCAGATTTCATCAGCGAGGCGATCGACCAGACGAGGGGCTGGTTCTATAGCCAGCTGGCGATCAGCACGATGCTGTTCGGGGAAGGGTCCGAGGGGTCCGGTGCCCAGGCGTTTCCACATCCCTTCCGTAATTGTGTCGTGCTCGGGCTGATGCTCGGTGAGGACGGCATGAAGATGTCCAAGAGCAAGCGAAATTACCGGGCTCCGGAAGAGATTTTCGAGGCCTACGGGGCCGATGCCCTTCGCTGGTATTTTTTCGCCAACCAGGCTGCCTGGACCGCCATCCGTTACAAGGAGCAGTCCATCAAGGAGAGCATTCCGGAATTCATGCTCCGACTCTGGAACGTTTTCAGCTTCTTCGGGATTTATGCGAATATCGACCACTTCCAGCCGGAAATGCAGATCGACGGCGAGGTGGGACAACTCGATGCGGAGACCCTCTCCGCGGCAGATGGATACAGGCCGGTGGCCGATCGGGGAGAACTGGACCGCTGGATCCTGTCGGAACTTCACAAGGCGACCGGGGAGGTGGTCGCCTGCATGGATGCGTATGACAACTACAATGCGGCGGCCGCGATGAACCAGTTTGTCGATGCGCTGAGCAACTGGTACGTGCGGCGAAGCCGGGACCGTTTCTGGAGCGACCAGGTTGGTTCCGATGAGAAACAGGATGCGTACTGGACGCTCTATGAATGCCTGCTGGTAACCGCCCGCTTGATCGCTCCATTCACGCCGTATCTCGCTGAACTCCTCTGGCAGACGCTGGCAGGGGGCTTTGGAGACAGGGCCCGCGTGAGCGTGCACCTGTGTGATTACCCGGCCCGCGATGACTCGCTGGTGGATGATGACCTGTCCGTGCAGATGGCGCTGCTCAGGGAGATTGCCTCGCTCGGGCGCAGTGCCCGCATGGAAGCCCGGCTGAAGGTTCGGCAGCCCCTTTCGGCGATGGAAGTGGTGCTGGCCAACGGCGCGCACCAGGCCTGGCTTGAGCAGCATGATGCGTTGCTCAAGCAGGAGGTGAATGTGAAGAGGATTAATTATATCCAGCAGGCAGATGAGTATATCGAGTACGAGGTGCAGCCGAATGCGCCGCGACTGGGGCCCCGGCTGGGGAAATTGCTGCCGGCACTCGGCAGGGCACTTTCCGAGGTCGATGGAAGCGAGCTGCTGGCCCAGCTCAAGGGGCAGGGGAAGGTGGAAATAGAAATTGATAGCGAGATGGTGGTTCTTGACCAGGAGGATATCCAGGTCCGCTTGCAGGCCCGTGAAGGCTGGGCTGCGGCCCAGGGAGACAACTCGGTGATTATCCTTGCCACGGAATTGACCGAGGAACTGGTGCGCGAGGGGCTGGCGCGGGACCTGGTGCGACTGATCCAGGATCGCCGGAAGGAACTGGACTGCGAGTTTACGGACCGGATTCGTGTTGCGGTGGAGAGCGAGGATGAACAGCTCAAGAAGGCGATGGAGCTGTTTGGAGAGATGATCCAGGGGGAGACGCTGGCGGTTGAATTGAGCCTGGGGGTCCTTGCCGGAGTCGAGGCTGCCGAACGCGAGGTGAACGAGGCGCCTGCGAAAATCTACGTGACCCGGGTGGAGGATCCGGCATCGTGAGTCGGGAAGCAGGGGAACCGCTGCGGATCGCCGTCCTGATTTCAGGAGGGGGGACGACGCTCAAGAACATCCTGGGAGTGATTGACGCGGGATGCCTCGATGCGCGCGTCGGCCTGGTGATTTCGAGCCGAGCGGACGCCCGGGGCCTGGAATACGCACGAACGGCCGGGATACCGGTCGAGGTGGTTTGCAGGTCAGATTGTGGGACTGCCGAGGAATTCAGGGACCGTGTGTTTGGCCCCTGCCGGGAGGCCGGACTGGAACTGGTCGTGATGGGGGGATTCCTCAAGCACGTGCTGATTCCCGAGGATTTTGAGAACCGGGTGATTAACATCCACCCCAGCCTGATCCCTGCCTATTGTGGGGAGGGGTTCTATGGCCATCATGTTCACGAGGCGGTGATCGAGGCCGGAGAGACGGTCAGTGGTTGCACGATCCACTTCGTGGATAACCAGTATGATCACGGGCCGATTATTCATCAGCGGCAGGTCCCCGTGGAAGCGGGAGATACGCCCCATACGCTGGCCGCCCGTGTCTTTGAGGCCGAATGCGATGCCTACCCGGAGGTGATCGGCTGGATTGCTGCCGGGCATGTCTCGGTGGACGAGGGCCAGGTGATCGTCGGTTCGGATTGATCGAACGGCGCTTCGATTCTTTTCCCAGGTCCCTATTTCAAGGGCCTATTGCCATAAATGCGCATAAAATGACCAATACCTTGCAAAACCATGACAGATAACTATCATAAAGGAGCTGGAAACAGGCGTTGTTTCCGGGGTGGCAGGCACGGTTTTTTCAATATCGGTTGGGCAGACGTTGTTATGCAAACCCAGACCCGACGTGACCGGTTAGTGGAAATAATCCGATTAAGCGGATTTGCTTCGTTATTGAATTTAGCGAAAGAAGTAAAAGTATCCGAATCGACGGTTCGTCGCGACCTAGATTACCTCGAGCAGACCGGTGTAGCGAAGCGCACCCATGGTGGCGTTTTTTACACCGGCCCCTCACCCAAGTCGCCGCATTTTGATCGGCGACAGAACCAGAGATGGGAGCAAAAAAAACAGATTGCTGCGGCGGCAGCGGACCTGATCCACGATGGGGAGACGATCCTGCTTGACGGTGGCAGCACGACCTATGAACTGGCACAGCAACTGGTCGGTCGGCCGCTGCAGGTGGTGACCAACTCGTTTCCGGTTGCCACGCTGTTCATGACAAGTGAGGTAGCAGACCTGGTATTTATTGGCGGTTATGTGCACGGCAAAACGGGCGTCTGCGTTGGGCCTTATGCCCGCGAGGCGATCGGCCGGCTGAACGTGGAACGGGCACTGTTAAGCGTGGCCGGAATTAACGAGAAGGGGTTTTACAACAGCAACCTGCTCCTGGTGGAAACGGAGCAGGCCATGATGGCATCGGCCGACAAGGTGGTGATCCTGGCGGACAGCACCAAGTTTGACCGGAGCAGCCTGGCCCAGCTGTGCCAGATGGAGGATGTGGACACGCTGGTGGCGGATGAACAGTTACCGGAGAAATGGCAGCAGCGATCAAAACAAGCAGGCCTTCAGCTGGTGATGGCCGGCAGGAACGGAAAAGGAATTGAATAGAATGGCAACGGCAGGAACACTGGACCGGGCGATGGTGGAGCGTATTGTTCGTCAATACGTCGGGCAGGAATCTGCACAGCAGGCCCCGGGGGCCTTCTCGGCGGCACCGGAACTGGCCGTGAATGTATCGGCCCGGCATATCCACCTGTGTGACGAGCACGTGGAAAAACTGTTTGGCCCCGGTGCCACCCTCACCGAGATGCGACCGCTTTACCAGGACGGGTATTTTGCCGCCGAGGAGACAGTCATGCTGGTCGGTCCCCGCCGCCGGATGCTGCCCAATGTCCGCGTGCTGGGCCCCACCCGTTCCTTTAGCCAGGTCGAACTGGCCCTGACCGATGCGATTGCCCTGGGCGTGGAAGCCCCGGTTCGCCACAGCGGAAAAATCGAGGGAACACCGGGCTGCGTGATGGTCGGCCCGTATGGTGTGGTCCATCTTGACCAGGGCCTGATCCGGGCAGCCCGCCACGTCCACATGAACCACCGGGACTGCGAGCATCTCGGGGTCCAGGGGGGGGACATGATGAAACTGAGGATCGAATCGCCCGATTGCACGATGGTAATGGAGGACGTGCTGGTCCGGGCGGACGACACGAGCAAGCTCGAGGTGCATATCGATACAGATGAAGCGAACGCGTGTAACGTGCAGGCGGCGACCAGCATGGAACTTCTCCGGCTGGATGACGACTGTGCGTGTCACAAGGTGAGTTCCGGATGACGCGGTATGGTTCCGCGTCCCGTTTTTTGTGTTTGAAGGAGAGTCTGAAAATGGCAAAGTCAATGGAAGCGCTCGGCATGATCGAGACGAAGGGCTTCGTGGCCCTGATCGAGGCATCCGACGCAATGATGAAAGCCGCCAATGTTGACTTCCTGGGTTGGGACAAGGTCGGTGCCGGCATGGTTTCCAGTTTCGTGACAGGTGATGTCGCGGCCGTGAAAGCAGCCACCGATGCAGGTGCCAACGCAGCGGGACGAATTGGCGAGGTAGTGAGTGTGCAGGTGATTCCGCGTCCCCACGAGGACCTGGGAAACGTGCTGTCGCCGAAACTGAGCAAGGCGGAAGCGAAGAAATAGCCTTGTATTAAACTTCTGTAGTTTTTTTGAAAGGAAGAAAACCATGCATAGTGCAATTGGTCTTGTTGAAACGAGGGGTCTTGTCGGGCTGGTCGAAGCGACCGACGCCATGGCAAAGGCCGCCAACGTGGAAGTGGTCAAGCGCGTCGATATCGGTGGCGGGCTGGTAACCACGATTGTCAGTGGCGATGTCGGCAGCGTGCGAGCTGCGGTCGAGGCCGGTGGTACGGCCGCGTCCCAGATCGGCGATCTTGTCAGCAGCCACGTGATTCCGCGGCCCTCCGATGGCCTGGTGGAATCGTACCTGGCCTAGGAAATGTGTCTTTCCGTTCTGCGCGTGTGGGTCGTGAGGCCTCCCGCGGAGCGGGGATGGAAAAAGGAAATCGTGGGATGAAAGTCCTGGTAGCAAACCTGGGTTCGACCAGCTTCAAGTACCGTCTGCTTGACATGTCCACCGAAAGGCAGCTTGCCGTTGGTGGAATCGAGCGGATCGGGGAAGTGGAAAGCCATGCTTTTACCGTGATTGACGGTGAGCGGCGTGAGCGTTCGCTTTCGGTGCCCGACCACGCGGTGGCCGTGGCAGAGTGTCTTGAACAGCTGACCGACCCGGAGCATGGCTGCCTGGCTGACCCATCCGAGGTGGCTGCCATCGGTTTCAAGGCAGTTCACGGCGGACGGGTGAGCGGTGTCGAGAGAGTGGACGAGGAGCTGCTTTCGGCGATGGAGGAGATGAGCCAGGTAGCACCTGCTCACAATCCTCCCTATATCGCTGCGATGAGGCAGCTTCACGACCGTCTTCCCGGCATCCCGCTTGTAGCAGCCTTTGAGACCGGATTTCATTCGACCATTCCCGAACGGTCCCGGCATTACGCGATTCCCCACGAGTGGGCGGACGATTTACCGATCCGTCGCTGGGGGTTCCATGGTGCCAGTCACCGTTACATTGCGACTCGCACCGCCGAGTTGCTTGGTCGAGAGGACCTGCGGATCATCTCCTGCCACCTCGGCGGGAGCAGCAGCCTCTGTGCGATCCGGGACGGGAAAAGCGTCGGTACATCCATGGGAATGAGTCCCCAGAGTGGTGTGCCGCACAACAACCGGGTGGGGGACATGGATCCCTTTAACCTGCCGCTGATCATGAAACGGACCGGCAAATCGCTGGACGAGGTGCTTGATGACCTGGCCTGCCGTGGCGGCCTGCTGGGAATCAGTGGCGTCAGCGGTGACCTGCGGGATCTCCAGGAGGCGGCGGACGGGGGGCATTCCCGCGCCAGGCTGGCCCTGGATGTCTTTACCACCGACATCCGCCGGTACCTCGGCGCGCTGCTGGTGGAGCTTGGAGGAGCCGACGTGATTGTCTTTACCGGTGGCATCGGGGAGAACCAGCAGACGATCCGGGCCACGGTCTGTGAGGGCCTGGAGGAGCTGGGAGTCGAGCTTGATGAGACTGCCAATTCGGACGCCGGTGGGGAAACGTGTATCAGCAGCCAGGAAAGCCGCGCCCAGGTATGGGTGATTCCCACCAACGAGGAATTGATCGTGGCCAGGCAAGTTCGCCAGTTACTGGAAGGATAACCAATGTTTGTCGCACAAGTTACCGGATCGATGGTTTCCACACAGAAGGTGGATGCCATGGTTGGATACAAGCTGCTGGTCGTGGAACCCTACCGGGTGGAAGCGAAAAAACGGGAGAGCCTGGCGACCACCGGGCGGACCTTTGTCGCGGTGGACACGCTGGGAGCCGGGGTAGGCGACTACGTGCTGATCACGATGGGATCCAGTGCCCGCATGACCGAGCAGACCCGTGAACTGCCGATCGACACGGTTGTGGTCGGCATCGTGGACAAGGTGCACGTCGAGCAGCACTGCGTTTATGACCGAGACGGAGAGGTTGCTGTCTAGCAGTCCCCGTATAGAACGACTGAAAAGAACAACAGGAGAGGAACATTCCATGCAGGTGAACGAAACACTTATCCGTGACGTGGTCGCCCAGGTACTGGCCGAGGTTGGTCCGGCCCCGCAGGTGGCAGCCACCAGCCATACCGGTACCAACGGTGTCTTTACCGACGTGGACAAGGCCGTTGCCGCGGCTCGCGAGGCCTACGAACAGCTTTCTCATCGTCCGATGGAAGACCGGGTGCGGATTATCGATCATGTCCGCCGGATCTCGATTGACCAGTGCGTGGAACTGGGCACGATGGAGATGGAAGAGACAAAGATTGGCCGGCTGGACCACAAGATCGAGAAACTCAAGACGCTTGGTGAAAAGACCCCGGGCGTGGAGTTCATGCGAAGCGAGGTCTTCAGTGGCGACCGCGGACTGGCCGTGATCGAGCACGCTCCTTTTGGCGTGATCGGCGCGATCACCCCTGTTACCCACTCGCTGCCGACGATTACCGGCAACGCGGTCAGCATGATCGCCGCCGGTAACACGCTGGTTGTGAACCCCCACCCCAGTGGCAAGCGGATTGCCGCGGAGGGAGTGCGGCGATTTAACCAGGCCATCCATGCCGACGTTGGTATCGACAACCTGATCTGCGTGATCGAGGAGCCGACCCTCGAGTCTGCCAACGCGATCTTCTCGCACCGGGATGTCGCCCTGATCTGTGTGACCGGCGGGCCGGCCGTGGGACGTGCGGCGCTCAACAGTGGCAAGCGGGCGATCGTGGCCGGACCCGGGAACCCTCCTGTGGTCGTCGACGAGACCGCCGACCTGGACAGGGCGGCACGGGCGATCATCGACGGGGCCTCCTATGACAACAACCTGCTCTGTATCGGAGAGAAAGAGGTCTTCGTCGTCGCGAGCGTCTTTGACCAGATGATGGAAGCCATGGCCCGGGCCGGTGCGATGCGTCTCAATGAACAACAGATCGAGAAACTGACCGGCGCGGCGATCGTCCAGGTGGGCGAGGGCGCCGATCGGCACGATGTGGCGGGCAAGGAGCTGCTCGGAAAGGACGTGAGCCTGCTGGCCGCTGCTGCCGGCACGAGTGCACCGGACGGTACCGACCTGCTGTATGGGGAGACGCCGCACACGCACCCCTTTGTCACGGTCGAACAGATGATGCCGTTTCTTCCTTTTGTTCGCTGTAACGATGTGGACCAGGCGATTGCCTGGGCCAAGGAGTACGAGCATGGTTTCCGACATACCAGCATGATTCACTCGAATAACGTGCGAAACATGACCCGCATGGGACGGGCCCTGGAGACAACGATCTTCGTCAAGAACGGGCCCAGCATGGCGGGACTCGGGCTGGGCGGCGAGGGTTACCTCTCTTTCTCGATTGCCGGGCCGACCGGCGAGGGAGTGACCACGCCACTGACCTTTACCAGGGAACGGCGATGCAGCCTGATCGATGATCTCTGCATCCTCGGTCGCTAGGAGAAACAAGAATGTTACTGGGGCGGGTAATGGGAACGGTAACCACCACGATCAAGCACCGGTCGATGGTCGGGGCGACGCTGCTGATCGTCCAGCCCCACGAGGTGGACGGTACAACGCCCGACGGCTATCCGCAGATTGCGGTGGACGGGGTCGGTGCCGGTACGGGAGAGACCGTGATGATCACCAGTGACGGACGAAGTGCCCGGCAGATGCTTGACACCGATATTACCCCGGTTCGCTGGACCGTGATTGGAATTAAGGACGAATAGGACCATGAAACAAGAGGACATACAAGCGATTGTCGATGAGGTTGTCCGGCGCCTGCTGGCCGACCATGCTCCCGCTCGGGACGAGCCTGTCGGCGAGGTCGTGATCCCCGGCCGGGTGATCACGATGGAATCCGTCAGGGACAAGGTCGACGGAGGTGGCCAGGTGGTGATCTGCGAAAGGGCCGTGGTGACCCCACTGGTCGTGGATTATCTCCGGGAAAACAAGATTGCACTGACCCGCCGGTTGCTGGCGGGCTAGGGAAAAGGAAAACAGCACGATGAGAATCGCACGAGTCCTTGGGTCGGTCACGCTCTGCCGCTGCCTGCCAAGCTTTGAATCGGCATCGCTGCGACTGGCGGTGCCGATGATGACCACGGACCTGGAGAGCGACCGGCTGCCGGAGACCGAGACCCTGGTCATCTGGGATGAACTGGGTGCCGGCAATGGCGGGCTGGTGGCGGTCAGCGAGGGGGCGGAGGCAGCCCAGCCATTCAAGCCAGAACTCAAGCCGGTGGACGCCTACGGGGCGGCACTGATCGACAGCGTGGACCTGGAAACAAGCTAGTTTTTTTACGGAAAGAAGAGAGATAACGGATGAATAACGTGCACAAGCTCAAGCAGGAAATTTGCGAGATCGGCAGGCGGATCTACGACAAGGGGTTCGTGGCGGCCAACGACGGGAATATTACCGTCAAGGTGAGTGACAACGAGTACCTCTGCACGCCGACGATGCACTCCAAGGGGTTCCTCACGCCCGAGGATATTTCCACGATTGACGGCAGCGGCAAGCAGATCGCCGGCAGCAAGAAACGATCCAGCGAGGCACTGCTGCACCTGGAGATTTACCGCCAGCGGCCGGATCTCAGGAGCGTGGTGCACTGCCACCCGCCGCATGCCACCGCCTTTGCTGTGGCCCGCGAGCCGATTCCCCAGTGCGTGCTGCCGGAGGTCGAGGTTTTCCTGGGGGATGTGCCGATCACGCGTTACGAGACACCGGGCGGCCAGGCGTTTGCCGACACGATTATTCCCTTCGTCAAGGACACCAACGTGATCATCCTGGCCAATCACGGCACGGTCAGCTACGGCGAGTCGGTCGAGCGGGCTTTCTGGTGGACCGAGATCCTGGACGCCTACTGCCGGATCCTGATGCTCGCCAAGAGCCTTGGCAAGGTGCACTATTTCAGCGAGGAGAAAGAACGCGAACTCCTGGATCTCAAGCAGCAGTGGGGTTTCGAGGATCCACGGAATACCGGTGAGTACAAGGAGTGTGATGTCTGTGCGAACTCGATTTTCCGGGATACCTGGGACAAGTCGGGCGTGGAGCAGCGGGCCTTTGAACCCCCGCCGGCAATGCGCCAGGGGGCCAGTTGTCCGACCAGCCCGGCCGCGGGAGAGGGGGCCGGCAGTGAGGACGACCTGGTGCGGATGATCACGGACCGAGTGATGCAGGCTTTAGACAGCAAGGGTGTGGCATAACTGGAACACGCCGGGAACTGGAAAGAGAACGAGGAGACAACATGTTCAGGGTACGTGTTGTCGGGGGCGGCGGACTGGTTGGCTCAAGTGCCGGATGTGCTGGGCCGCGTGGCCACGGGCGGCTAGGACTGCTGGTCCAGCGACCTTAACTGTTCGACGGCCTCTTCCGGAAGGGGGACCTCCGCGCCGATCTGTCGACCGCGGCGGTCACAGTCAGCCAGCAGGACCAGTTCCTCGTAGCTTTCATGGCCGGCAAGTCGCCGGCGATGCCGGTGACCGATCGTCCCGCCGGACAGGCGGTGGGCGTCGGCCAGGTTCTCCATCAGCCAGGCGGTCCTTTCCGTGATGAACCCCTCCAGTGCCTCCAGGGCTGCGGCGACCGGATCGTCCGGGTCGATCCCCCCTCCCAGGTCATGCAGCAGGGCGGCGGTGAGGAACTCCTCGTCATAGGGTCGCTCGTGGCAGGCGAGCTGGAAAACCTGCAGGCTGTGGTAAAGTGCGTCCCCCTCGGGATGGCTGGCCGGGTTCTGGTGGACATTCTCCAGGGGCAGCAGCAGGGCCAGGTAGAGTTCGAATCGGTCGGGGGTCTCCTCCAGGGTGGCCAGTTCCTCCTGCAGGTCCAGCTGGGGGTATTCCTTTTCAAGGATCTGCTCCAGCTCGGCGATACTGGCCCGCGGCTGTACGCGGCCGCTGACCGTGCTCTTGAGCGCGACGTTGGCGACATGGTGGGGGTAGACGGTGATCTCCACGGGGAAGCTGGCGCGAAGCTGAAGGTGCACGTGATGCCGCCGCTGGCCTTCCTTGTGGACGGTTCGTTTCTGCACGTCGTAGGGGAGCTGGTCCTCGTCCAGGATGGCGGTGATTGCCTCGAGGCTGGCGGCGAACAGGTGCAGGTTAATATCCGAGCCGGCGTGGACCTGTCCGGCCAGCACGCTTCCGACCAGGCGTGGGCGAAAGCCACTGAGTCTCTGCATCAGGGCCAGGGCGGCGAGCCGCATGGCCAGCAGCTGGTCGCCCGCTGGTGCATGTTCCAGGGGCCGCGAGAAGGAGAGCAGCTGCTCGCGGATCTCGCCGTTGGTTGGCAGGTCCCAGGGGCGGACCCATCCCTGGCAGACGCGGCGGGCGGCCTTCATCTTGGCCGGGTAGTACTCGCGGACCTCCTCGTCATGGATCAGCCGGGCGGCCTGCCAGGCGATCTGGCGTCGAATCCGGGAGGGGGGGGCATCGCTCATGGTGCCTGGATTGTACTCCAGGGGCGGGCTGCCTGTGACTCCTTGCAGGTTCGGGCATGATCATGGAAAATCGTTGGACACGACCGGAGAGGTGGCTGAGTGGTCGAAAGCGCGGGTTTGCTAAATCCGTGTCCGGGCAACTGGACCGCAGGTTCGAATCCTGTCCTCTCCGCTTGGATGACTGGCAGCGTTACGCTGGTCATCGCACTCGCTTTGCATAAGCCCCTGTCAGCCGCAGGGGCTTGTGTCGTTTTATGCGGGTCGGTGCGAGAGGGGGCGTGCGCCTGCTGCGTGCGGATTGTGCGCCGCATGCGCGCCGGATTCTGCGCCGCTTTGAGAGAGCCCTTACTTCTGCAGGTCCTCTTCAAGCTCCTTGCCCAGCTGCTTGAAGTCGTCGCGGTCACGAAGGGGGGCCAGGTCGGTGTCCTTCTTCATGTGGGCAACTTTTGCAGGGTCCTTGAAGTATCCAAGGGTGCGATCCTCTACCAAGAGAGCCACGGCCCGTGCCGCGTGTTTGTCAGCGAGTGTCACCCGGTCGGCCTCGGCCAGGTCCTCATCCCTGGCTGCTGCGCCGGAGGCCAGGGATAACAGGCAGGCGGCGTTGTAGAGATTACCCATTTGTGCAGCGGGTTGGGCAGTGGCGGGAGTCAGTTGCCTGAGGTTTTCACTAGAATCAACAGCTGCACTGTAATCACCGCTTGTAATAGAGAAATATCCCTGCATCACGTAACCATTCGACAGGTGGAGAAAATACGCTGGCTTGTCCGGGTAATCCGCGACGAGTTCTTTCTGGAACAAGATTGCACTTTCACATGCTTTCTTGGCGTTTTCGAATGTCCTCAGGCGAGAGAATACACGCGCCTGGTTTATTAGCGTAATCGCGGCGTCCTTCTTGTATCGTGGAATCATCGGATTTGCTTGGGCTAACCTGGATAACTGCACGGTAGCCACCACGTACGCATCCGCTGCAGAATCTAATTTGCCAGATGCCTCTAATAGTCGCCCGGTGTTATTGGAAGTTATTGCCAGAGAATCGATATAGGTGATCTTGTCAGGATGGTCTTTTACCAGTTGTCGTGTAAGGGAGATGGACTCCTGATAAGCCGCAATGGCCTCGCCCAGTTTGCGTTCATCAGTAAGGACACCACCAAGGTTGTTGTATGAGAGTACAAGTGTATCGGCATATGTGGTCGTTTTCGGA
>CAYYZW010000082.1:0-5618 GCA_964476375.1 uncultured Pirellulaceae bacterium | reverse complement strand
GACCCCGGCCTCGATCAAACGTCGCGAGAGCAGGCAGCACTGCCCGAACCGGTTCATCCCGTATTTCTCACGGACCGCGCGTGGTTCCTTGGACAGGTCAAATGCGTCCCGCGCTGCCGGGCTGGTCATCAGCCGGAAGGCGGCTTCGAAACTGCTGTCAAGCAACTCGGCATTCTCGCTCTGCTCGAATCCCTGGACCGTCTCCTCGACCACCTGCCGCAGTCGCCGCCGACGATTGAGCCTGGCCTCCCCTATCTCCACCGGAGGCAGCAGGTCCGGGACCTGGAAATTCTCCTTGGAAGGATCTGCCATCAGCAGGAAGGGGTCGAAACCCTTGCCCAGGAAACCCGCATCCTGGCCATGCGGCAGGTTTCCACCGGTCCGCCCCATCGGCTCCGGCAGGATCACGTGGGCCGGAAGATCCGTACGGCGGCCCCGCAGATAACTCAGCGCACAACCGGCATGAGGCGTGTTAATGCCACCGGTGAAAAGGCGGCCGGTCTGCATCATCTGGTGCCCCGTATCATGGACCGCAGCGGCAGTGTGAAAACAACTTCGGACCAGCGAGATGCGGTCCGCCACGGCCGCGTGGCGGGGCAGGATCTCGGTGAGCTGGATCTCGGGAGATCGCGTCTGGATCGGCTTGAAGGGGCCACGTATTTCGGCGGCCGCCTCCGGCTTGGGATCAAACGTGTCAATCTGGCTGGGGGCACCCAGGTTAAAAATCATGATCACGGATCGATCGTCGTGCGAATCCTTGCCCGCCCCCCGGGCCAGGGCCGCCAGCAACTGGGGCAGTGAAACACCCACCGCACCCAGCGAACCGACCTGCAGAAAATCTCGTCGTGACACCCCGTCACAGGTGTTGGCAGAACCGCGATCGCTAATCCGTAACATGGTTAATCCCGCGAGCACAAAGGCCAGAAAGGCGAAAAATACATCACCCAGCGTCGAACTAAAGACTAACAAAGCACGTGTTTATTATCAAACCACGAACCCCCACATCAAAGAGACTGTCTCGTGCATCGGCCGACCCCCATCCCGTTTGCTGCCGGTCTTTGGGCTTTCTCATTCAAAGCGGCTTGTGATATCTTCCCGCCAGCCACCATCCACGTCCCAGGTTCCATCTTCGAGACCAGGATTCATGTCGGTCACGCAACCTAACACACCCACTCCTGGCCGGCGCACGGGGATCTTCCCCGGTCGAATGGCCTGGCTGGGGGTCACCCTGGGCCTGCTTGTGCTCCCCGCTGTGCTGGTCGACCGGCAACTGGCCGCCTGGATTGCAACCTGGGACAGGGAGACCACGCTGCTGAAGATCATCGACCTTTTCCAGTACCCCGGTTCTTTTCCGGTGGTCCTGGGAACCGGGATCCTGATCCTGCTGGTGGATCGCTCCGCCCGCCGGAAAATGCTTCGACTTGGCGCCGCCCTGGTCACAGCAGAGCTCGTGACCGGGATCCTTAAGGCAATTTTTTCCCGGCAGAGGCCCTTCGAATTTAACCCCGGCGACGTCATTGGGAGTTCCTTTCCGGGGTTCTTTCATTCGCTCACACAGGACAACCCGGGCATGCCCCTGCTGGAACGCTCACTTGGTGGTTTTCCCTCCGGGCATGTCACCTGTGCGGTCGTTGCAGCCATCGGGCTGGGCTGGCTGTACCCCCGGCGGCGGCGGCTCTTTCTCGCCATCCCCCTGGTCGTGGCCCTGCAGCGGCTTGCCTTTGAGCACCATTTTCTCAGTGACCTGTCTGCCGGCGCTGCGGTGGGCTCGCTGGCCACCGCTCTCCTGCTGGGCTCCGGCAGGTTCGGACGCTGGTTCGATGGTTTTGAGCAGCAGGAAGCGATGCTCCCGGACTAGTTGCTTGCCTCCGTTTCCTGCGCCGATAAAATGAGCCGTACCCAGGCCGTCCAAAAAGAAGGAAACGCCATGACTCGCATTCTTCCGGCAGCGATTCTGGGCTGCTGCATCAGCAGTCTTCTTCCCTGGCAACTCCCGGCACAGACCAAGACGGGCCGGCCGTACCACGAGATCGAGAAGGATCTCCGCCAGCTGCTCACGCTGGAGGCTACCGCCCCGTCCGAATCGGAACGCCTGGCGACTGTCTATGAAATGCTTCCGCTTTACCGCGAGATTGCTTCCGACCCACGTCGTCTTGGCAGTCCCACACTGGAGAGATACCGCATCCAGCTACGGTCTCGCCTTTTGAAAGTCCAGGTCCGACTGAACCACCAGCTGGCCCGCGCCAAGAACAAACCGCCCCGGTCCGCCTCGCTTGCAGAGGCCACGACCAATGCGTTGATCGACCAGATGTCCCTGGTTGGAGCCGCCGCCGGGGGTCCGGCCCAGCTCTTTCGTTCCCGCGGCGCCTTTGGCGGGGCAGCGGTGCGCCCCGACTATGGCCAGGCACTGGTCGAATTGATCCAGTCCACGATCGATCCGGATTTCTGGGATATCAGGGGCGGCCCCGGCACGATTGTCTATTACGCACCCCTGCACGCCCTGGTGGTACGGGCAACATCCGAGGTCCACCACAAGATCGGCGGTGCGGTCAAGGTGATCCGGCAGGTTGGCAACTGACCACCTGTGCAACCTGGAGGGCTGGTTTATACTGGAGGGTTGCTCCCCCCGGTAACGCCTCGCGGAGGTTCCACACGAGACCATGCCCACTGACTACCAGGCTGTTTTCCAGCAGGCCCTCTCCTATGGAGATTTCCTCGCTGCGCATGCAACCCCGGACCAACAGCAACGCTGGCAGCAGATGGCCGATTCGGTCACGCTCGGTTCCGACCAGCGACAATTGCTCGAAAGCTTCACCCGCCAGATGAAGGCCCTCTGCATCGCCGGCGCATGGTGTGGGGACTGCGTCGACCAGTGTCCGATCCTGTGGCATATCGCCGAGGCCAGTGACGTGATCGAACTGCGGTTTATCGATCGGGATACGGACAAGGCATTCCAGCAGCAGATGTTACTGTGTGGCGGTGCCCGGGTTCCCCAGGTGGTCTTTCTCAGCGAGGATGGAGAATTCATCGGCCATTTTGGAGACCGGACACTGGCACGATACCGCCAGATGGCCAGCTCGCAGCTGGGGGCAGCCTGTCCTACCGGAATCGTCGTACCGGAACAATCGCTTACCGCGGCAGTCACCACCGAGTGGCTCGACCAGTTTGAACGCATGCAACTCGTGCTGAGGACCTCTCCCCGGCTACGCCAGCTGCATGGTGACTAGCAGGCACAACAGCCAGGATCCAATCCCGTGTCCAACACCCTCCAGAACGCCCGGCAGAAGCTGATCGATGACTTCGATCTATTTGATACCTGGGAGGACCGCTATCGCTACATCATTGAACTTGGAGGCGGACTCGACCCACTCGATGCCCGGCACCGGGTGGAGGCCCACCGGGTCCAGGGGTGCGTGAGCAACGTCTGGCTGGTCCGCGAGGCTGGCAGCAACGACACAACGGTGCACTTCCAAGCCGACAGCGACTCCCAGCTCGTCAAGGGACTGATTGCCATCGTCTTGATGATCTATTGCAATCGCACACCACAGGAGATCATCGAATTTGATATTAATGACCTTTTTGAGAACCTGGATCTCCGCCAGCACATCAGCCGTTCCCGTTCCAACGGTCTCAACTCGATGGTTCAGCGGATCAAGACCCTGGCGGTCGAACACGAGGCCGGCAGGGATTCCCCGGCCAGCAGCGAAGCACCATCCGACTGACCATCTCCCCAGCCTCCTGGAGCACACCCCATGCCGCTTTTCGTCCTGTCTACCGTGATCACCCTGGTGGTGCTGGCTTCGCTGGCCGGCGGTTTTGTGCCGTACACTTTCCGCTTATCCCACACCCGCCTGCAGATGCTTCTCAGTTTTGTGGGGGGGGCGCTGATCGGGGTGGGGGTTCTGCACATGCTGCCCCACGCGATCCTCGAACTGGGATCGATTGACTTCTCCATGTTTGCCATGCTGTCAGGGCTTGTGGGGATGTTCTTCCTGACCCGCAACTTCCACGTCCATCACCATGGCTCGGTCGATGAACACTCCCATGATGACCACGAGCATGCGGATGCCACAGCGATAGACTGCCAGCTACACGGCCGGCCGATGAGCTGGATTGCCCTGGCAATCGGGCTTGCCTTTCACTCGCTACTGGATGGCGTGGCCCTGGCGTCCAGCTTCCATGTCAGCAGCCATGGTGGCGAGTCGGTCTGGATGCTGGGGGCCGGCGCCCTGCTTGCGATCATGCTCCACAAGCCTTTCGACTCCCTCTCGCTGGTCTCGGTGATGATTGCCGGGGGGGTGTCGCGGCGCACGACCATGCTGGCCAACCTGCTTTTTTCCCTGGTCTGCCCACTCGGAATGGGACTGTTTTACATGGGCATCTCGCTCAGCGGGGACAGCTCGATTACCGTGGTCGGCTGGTCACTGGGTATCAGTGCCGGGGCTTTTCTCTGCATTGCCCTGGGGGATATCCTGCCGGAAGTTCGTTTCCACTCGCATGACCGTTTGGGCCTCTCTATCTGCTTCGTGGCCGGTATCCTGATGTCCGCGGGCCTGCGACTGGTGGAACCATCCCACCAGCACCAGCCCGCCGCGGAACAGCATCACCACGGTCCCGCGAACCCGGCAGGGGGTGAGCAGGGGGCTCACGACCACGACCACGACCATCATTAGGCCCGCCGGCCGATGCTAGTACATTGGGCCGGCTGGCTGCAGCATGGCGAAAAGCTGGGCCAGGAACTTATCGATGTTCTTCTGGTTTTTACCCCAGTCAACGATCTGTAGCGGGAAAGCGCATTTACTGGTCACCTGGATCCAGGAAGGGTGACTGAAATCGACCGTGATATTCTCCCCCCACGACAACCAGCCCATGCGGACCGAGCTGTTAAAACTGGTTGGCGAGGACTGGTAGCAACTCCAGCCGAGTGACTGCAATGCAGCCGGGATTAACTGGGCAAGTTGCCCTTGATCCGCGTTCACCTGGATTTGCTGCGTTGCAGAAGCACCCATTTCAAAACTTCCTCACTGCTCCAAAAATCATCCGGCAAGCATCACCGCCCCTATCGTCCCGAATATCACAAAAACGATGGCAAAAACCACAATCATCATGATGTACTCACAGACTGCCACGCCGAGGCCCTTGACAAACGAGGTAGGCAACAGAGCGCTGATCATCCCAGCAGAAACGAGAAAACTGAGAGGCAACGAAATCAGGTTGATCATGGCCGGTCCCATGTCCGCACGAAGACTGCCAATGGCACCCAGCACGATGCCGGCCACGACCTGGACTATCAATGTGACCAGAACCACCAGTATCGCCTTGCCAAAGCCTGGGCCTGGAACAGAACCGGGGCTTCCTTCACCACCTGCCATCTTGTTAAAGAGCCAGCATCCTGCCCGAAGAATAATGGCACCCACCACCAGGACGATGAAGAACCCGACCAAGAAGAAAACGATCGTCAATCCTGCTGCTGCTTCTAGTGTGCCACCCATCGTGTCCCCCTCGCTTTCGTTGAAAAGAAAATCGTCGCAAAAAACAGGCTATGGTGCTCGCACAAGAACGTATTCGAAAGCGGCATTTTTGTCGATCTTATCCGCTTTGGAAAGAGTGCCAGCTTT
>CAYYZW010000081.1:0-12648 GCA_964476375.1 uncultured Pirellulaceae bacterium | reverse complement strand
CCCCCCCCCCCCCCCCCCCCCCCCCCCCCCCCCCCCCCCCCCCCCCCCCCCCCCCCCCCCCCCCCCCCCCCCCCCCCCCCCCCCCCCCACCGTCTTGACCGCCGATCCGGGAACGACAGATTTTATGGCGGAACCGGGAATGACCTGCTGCTGAGTTCCATCGGCCATGACATGGTCCACGGTGGATCGGGGACCGATGAACTGGTGGTCCAGGTCGCCGGGGATGCCTACCTGGTCAACACCGACCTCTATCTTATTCATACCGGCAGTTATTCCACGGGCCGTCTTCACCACGTCGAGTCGGTCTCCCTTGAGGGAAATGCCAACGACAACAAGCTCATGGTCCAGGGATTTGACGGGACCACGAGCCTCTATGGTGCCGGCGGAAACGACACGCTGGTTGGCTCTCACCAGGCTGATTACCTCGACGGAGGTTCCGGGGATGACCGGATTTTTGCCGGCCGGGGGGATGATCAGATTCGCCCGGGGATCGGCAACGACGAGATCCACGGGGGAGCGGGGCATGATCAGCTGCTGGCGGACGTGAATGGAAATGTCGACCTGGATGATGGTGAGTTCCACGTCATCGAATCGGGCCAGCGCGAAACCGATACGTTTAACCAGATCGAGAGCGCAATGATTACCGCCATATCAGATAGTGGAATTCACATGGATGCCTCCGGTTTTACCCTCGGTTCGGTCACTCTGATCGGGGGATCGGGGGACGACGAGTTGACAGGCGGAAGCCATGGTGACCAGCTCGTCGGAATGGGAGGCGATGACCTGCTGATGGGCAAGGCCGGTGACGACACCCTCACCGGAGGCGCTGGCCATGACCGCCTGCTTGGCGGCGATGGTTCCGACCTGCTCGACGGGGGCAGTGGCATTGATGGGCTTTACGGTGGCCTGGGGATCGACCAGCTCGTCGGTGGAGCCGGCCTGGACCGTTACCTCTGGCAGTCGGAAGACATCTCCATCGGGTACCAGGAGGACCAGGATGTTCGCATCGTCTTCACCAACACCACCACTCCCACGACGATCTTTTACGATGGCAGCCCCCACGAGTATGGTCCGGCCGACTGGTCGGACAACGACGTGAGGGTCGTTGACGAGGCACTTGCCGTCATGCAGGAGCGAACCGGAAACAATCGCCTGCTGCGAACGGCCGCCGGAAGCGAGATCACTTATGAACGGCTGGGAGCAACCACCAGTCGTTTCGTGGCCTGGAATTTCGGGGCACTGCAGCGTTTCTCGGACGGGACTTTTAACCCCGGGGATCGATGGGTTCACCAGGTCGTCTTTCATGAGATCGGGCACAACTGGGAAAGAGAGAACCCCCGCTGGGAGGATTTCATGGCCATCAGCGGCTGGACACAAGAGGACATGTCGGACAACCCGGACTACCGGCGAGGTCGGGTCGGCAACTGGTTCCACCTGGCCGACGCCAACTTTGCCCGTTCCTACGGCCGATCCAACCCGGTGGAGGATTTCGCCACCTCCTTTGCCGCTTATTTCAAGGACTCCATTGGTGAGCGATCGGAATTTGCTAACCCGATCCCGCTCAAGATGGCCTTCATGGAGGACTTCATCGATGACCTGGCGACTGCCTGACCCCTGGGAGCAGCCAGGTTCCATGGCACGTCCCTGCCCTCTCCTTCCCGGGGCCGGGACGTGCCTTTCTTGTGACTACCGCCCGTGAAAGGAGGGAGGACGTTTCTCCAGGAAATGGGCGACCCCTTCCTGGAAATCCTCACACTGGAAGCTCTCCATGATCTCGTCATTTGCCACATCAATGGCATCGCCCAGCGTCATGAAAAGTGCCTCGTAGACCTGTCTCTTGATCACCCGCAGGGAGCGGGGAGAAACGGTGGTGGCAAGCTGCACTGCGTACTCCTGGACGGATGCCATCAGTTCTTCGTGCGGCACGACGCGCGAGACAAGCCCCATTCGGCATGCCTCCTCCGCATCGATCAGCCGGGCGGAATAGAGCAGGTCGAGTGCATTACTGATTCCCACCAGCCGGGGCAACATCCAGCTGATGCCATGCTCGGCAATCAGGCCCCGCTGCGAAAAGGCGGTTCCGAAGCGAGCTTTGTCCGAGGCAATGCGAATATCACAGTAAAGGGGCAGGATGAAGCCAAGTCCCACGGCGGCACCGTTGATGGCCCCGATCACCGGCTTGCGAATCGCGGGAAAATAACTGTATGTCTTCTGGAAGTCGGCCGCTGTCTCTTCCCGTGGCCTGGAGGGCAGGATTCGATCTTTCAGATCCTCCAGGTCCACCGTATCCCAGTCCACGCTGCCGATCTCGCCAAGGCTTTCCATGTCGGCCCCGGCGCAAAAACCCCGGCCGGCACCGGTCAGGATGATAACCCGCACATGGTCGTCTTCATCCGCCCGCTGCATCGCGGCGGCCAACTCGTCCTCCATCGGCCTGGTCAGCGCATTCAGCCGGCTCGGGCGATTCAGGGTCACCGTGGCAACCTGCTTTTCGATGCTATAGAGAACTGTCATTTCACTCATGCGAGGACTCTCCTTGGGGAACGGAAGAGACAACCAGTTCGACCTATCATGAGGCAGGAAAGCAGGTCACTCAAGAGTCCCCTGCCGAAGGCCGCATGAGCCAAAGCAGAAAACCTGTAAATCCTGTACGATGGCCAGCATGTTTATCTCACGGATCATGACACTCCTGGGAGAAAGCCGTCGACTGATTGGCTGGTCCGTTTTCTTCGGCCTGCTGTTTACCGGCCTGGGCATCCTGCCTCCACTCCTGGTCAGGCAGATGATTCGCTGGCTGGAAGCCGATGCGATCAGCGGCAGCTTCCTGATCCTGGGAGCGGGCCTGGCAGCCATCTTCCTGCTCAGGGGCATAACACGCTACCTGTATGGCCTGAGTTCGCATATTGCCGCTTACCAGACACTGCACCGGCTTACCAACCGCGTCTACCGGCGACTGCAGGGCATGTCCCCCTCCTTTCTCCATCGCCATCATTCCGGAAACCTCGTTGCCCGCAGCGTGGGAGACGTGGAGGCGATCGAGGACTTTATTGCCCATGGTATTCCGGAAACCCTGCTTGCGATTGTGATTCCTGTCACGATGAGCATCGTGCTGTTGATTATCAACTGGCAACTGGCGCTGATCGCCCTGATCCCGCTGCCGGTTGTCGCCGGCTTGATGTACATGCTGCAAAAGAAGACTCGCAACCACTGGCGGGGGGTGCGTTCTCGTTTTGCCGGGGTCTCGGCCCGGATGCTCGACTTCATCTCCGGAGCCACGGTACTGCAGTCTTTCGGTCAGCAGGAGCAGGCCGCCCGCAGGCTGGAAGAACAGAGCCGCGACTACCGGGACCACATCATCCATGCCAACCGCTGGTCCCTGGTACCGGCCGGCGTGGTGCAGGTTTTCAGTGGTTTCGGAACGGTCCTGGTCGTGGCGGCCGGGGCCTGGATGGTCGGCTCGGGTGCCGGCCCGCGGCTGGACGTGGATGTCGCCGATCTCGTTGTTTTCCTGATGTACATGGGACAGATCTTTCTCCCTTTCCTGCGGCTGGCCAACATGACCGACAACATCCAGAAAGCAATGGCCAGTGCCGAGCGGGTATTTGAGTTACTGGACATGGAGTCGGATATCCAGGATTCCCCCTCGGCACAGGTACCGGACGATCCACGGTTCGACATCCGGTTTGAACAGGTCGAGTTCTCCTACAACGGGAGCGAACCGGTCCTGCGGGGCATCTGCTTCGATGTCGCCCAGGATGAGATCGTGGCCCTGGTGGGAGAAACCGGGGTGGGCAAATCGACCGCCTGTCACCTGCTCCTGCGTTTCTATGACGTACTGGCCGGCTCGGTGAAGATCGGTGGCATCGACGTGCGGTCCCTGCCGCTAGAATACCTCCGTTCGCAGATCTCGTTCGTCTCCCAGGATATCTTCCTTTTCGAGGGGACTATCCGCGAGAACCTGCTTATCGGAAATACGAATGCCAGCGAGGAGCAGCTGAAAGCTGCCGTCCAGGCCGCCGAGGCCGAGTCCTTTATAGAAGCCTTTCCCCAGGGACTCGAGACCGTCGTGGGAGAACGCGGTATCCGGCTCTCGGGAGGACAGAAGCAGCGCATCGGGATTGCCCGGGCCCTGCTCAAGGATGCCCCCATCCTGGTCCTGGACGAAGCAACCAGTGCGATCGATACAGAAACAGAAAACGCGATCAAGGATGCCATCATGCGAGCCGCCGCTGGCCGCACCGTGTTGATCATCGCCCACCGACCCTCCACGATCATGGCCGCCGACCGGATCGTGGTACTCTCGGACGGAGAGGTCGTGGAGACCGGCACGTACCAGGAATTACTCGAAACCGACCATGCTTTTGTCCGCCTGTGCCAGCTGGGATCCATCCGGATGGGTGAGGGATGGCAGCAGCCCGGTTAGTCCAGCCGGCTGAAGGAAAACACCTGCTCGGGACAAGCAACCTGAAAGTAATCTTTCACCGACATGATGACCGAGTCGTTCAGGGAACCGGCATTGAATGCGATTCGCTCGTTCTCCCGGATTCCGCTGTCGACATAGAGGGGGAAAGGCAGGATCGGCTCGCCAAAAGGAGGCACGCTTCCGGGAACCAGCCCCGGGCGTCCCTCTCCGGCAGTCAGCTGCTGGAGTTCCTCGGGAGTCGCAAACCGCATCTTCTTCGCGCCAAGCTGCTTGCGAATCATGGCCGAGTGCACACGTCGTTCGGCGGGTAATACGAAAAGGGAAAAATCATTATTGACCTTCATCAACAGCGCCTTGCCACCATGACGCAGCTCCTCTCCGCGAACCCTGGCCGCTTCTTCCGACGTGTAGGTCGGCTCGTGATGGAGTTCACGAAAATCGATCTGCCTTGATTCAAGCAGCCGGCGAATCGCCTCCAGTACCGTCATTGCCATACTCCCCCGGGGGCCCGGCCTATTTGCCTTCGCTTGCCCATCGTTTCATTAGTGCCACGTTGCGACTGATTTCTTCCAGCCGTTCAGGGCGACGGACCTTGATCGTGTCCAGGTAGACCTTCATGTCGCTGTCATACATGGTAGCCGATTCGGGAGTCGCTCCCTGATCACCGGTCTGGACCATCCATTTCTCCAGCATCGCCCGATGCTCGGCCAGCACGTGACGCCCTCGCCTGGCACTGGCGATGTTTTTCAGCTCGTCCGGATCGCTGCGAAGGTCATAGAGTTCCTCCGCTGGCCGAACCAGGGCCATGATCCGTGCCTGGTTCTGATCCAGCATGCCGGCCTCATGCAGGGCGCGCATCTGCCGGATGATCGGCTTGTTGTCCTTGTACGTGTTTGGCTGCAGGTAAGGCCGCTGGGGGTAAAAGTTGCGGATGTACTTGAAGTTCTCCGTCCGCACGGCCCGCATCCGGTCTACCGTCTCATCACAACGATCCCGGGCCGAGACGACGTACTTCCGCGGCTGGTAATCCTCAGCCAGGAGATCCACTCCCTGCATGCTCTCGGGAATCTCGATCCCCGCCAGCGCCAGGGACGTGGCGGCCAGGTCGATCTGCAGGACCAGGTCCTCCCTCACCTTCCCCGCCTTGATTCCCGGGCCCCGCACGATCAGTGGAATTCGCACCCCTTCCTCGTACATGAACTGTTTTCCGCGAGCATGGCTCACTCCATGGTCGGTGATAAAAAAGATGACCGTCTTCTCCAGTTCTCCGGCCTCCTTCAGCTGGGTGAGAATTCGTCCCACCTCCAGGTCCGTGTTCATGGCGGAATTGAGGTAGAGGGCCCAGTCCGAACGGATCACCTCGTCATCGGGGTAATAGACCGGCAGTGTCACTTTCTCCGCCACGATCGGCTTCGGCGTGGGAACATTCCGCCCCTTGCCACCACGCAGCTGGTACTGGGCAAAGAACGGCTGCCCCGGTTGTCGGTGAGAAAAATGGTGGGAATCGTAGATCGAGTTGTCGTACTGGAGGTTGGAGTCTGTCTTGCCGGCCTTGCGAGGTGCCTCCCGGGGGGGGGCCTTGTCGCGCGTCCCTGTAAAACTCCCGTTGGCGGTGAAGTAGCCTGCCTGCTGTAACAATCGCTTTTCCGTGACTACCCCGACCGTCAACGAGATCTTCTGCTCTCCTCGACCACTTCGATGATGCTGGGCACCAATCGAGGTCTGGTACATGCCGGTAACCAGGGCCGACCGACAGGTGCTGCAGACCGGCGCCGTGACAAAGGCCCGGTCAAAGCGGAGGCCATCCCGGGCCAGGGCATCCACGTTGGGGGTCTGGATATCCTTTTCACCGTAACAACCAAATGGCAGGGACATGTCCTCCACCACGATCCAGACAATGTTGGGCCGATCCTCTTCCGCCGCCAGGCGGGCGGTGCCCGGGCCGGACAGCAGGACAGGGAGGGCGGCTGCCAGGAGATGCAAAAACCGGAAAGAGACCATGAGCTTCCCCTGAAAAAAACTTACTTGGATACGGGAGGATCCAGGTCATTATCCCGAACCTCCTTGAGCTTCATCGCCAGCTTGTCCCGGTAACGTGCGGCCGTCTCGGCAAAGCGGGGATGGGTGGCCAGGTTGGTAAACTGGCCCGGATCTTTCTTCATATCAAACAGCTCCGCGCCCCCGGCGGCATTCTCCCCGTACTGGATGTAAGCCCACCTCTTGTCCCGCAGCAAGAACCCCTTGCGAGCCGGTGCCACGCTGAAAGCTGTCTCCCGCACACGGTAACCGGGATCATCCAGCATCCGCGAGATATCCTTTCCCTGCAGCCGCGCCTGGGGTTCAAGGCCACAGAGGCTGGCAACGGTGGGATAGAGGTCCAGCAGTTCCGTGAACGAATCACAGACAGCCGGCTTCTTGCCCGGCACGCTGATGATCAGCGGCACGCCCGCCGATTCGTCACGCAGGCTGCCCTTGGCCCAGAAATCATGTTCCCCCAGGTGGTAACCGTGGTCACTGGTAAAAATCACGATCGTCTTGTCCTCGAGGCCGTTGTCGCGCAGCGCGGCCATCACCTTGCCAACCTGCGCATCCATGTAAGCGACCGAGGCATAGTACCCGCCAACCGCTTTCTTCTGCCGGCGTTTATCCATCTTCATGTTCACGCTGGTCTTGTAGTTGATGCCGGCCCTGGGGATGTCATCCCAGTCACCCGGCACTTTCTCCGGCAACTTCATCGTGCTGTAGGGCAGGAAGGGGGGATAGTAAGAAGCTGGAGCAACAAAGGGGACGTGGGGCCGGACAAATCCGACGCCCAGCCAGAAAGTGTCTTCCCTGTGCTTTTCGATCAACTCCACCGCCTTGGCCGCTGTCCGGCCATCGGAATGGACCAGGTCATCACCATCCGCCTCCACCACGACAAACGTGTTTCCTCCGACCACCGGTTTTTTCCCATCCGGGTTCCCCTCCAGCGTCTCTCCCTTCCCAGGTGCTTTCCACTCGGGCCCCCTGCTGTTGAATTTCTCGGTCCAGGAAGCCGGGTCATCGGCCCCGTCCGTCCCTTTTTCAATACCTCCCGGGACTCCCATGTGGTAAATCTTGCTGACCCGCGCCGTGTAGTAACCGGCATTCTTGAAATGCTCTGACCAGGTGGCCCGGTCACCGATCGCCGGCCGGGGGCTGACATATCCAAGCACACCGGTCGCATGAGGGTAGTAACCGGACATGAACGACGCCCGAGAGGGACCACAGTAGGTTCCCTGGCAATAGGCGCGAGTGAAACGTGTCCCGCTGGCAGCAATACGGTCGATATGGGGAGTCTGACAGACCCTGTTCCCATAGCAGGAAAGAGCCGTGGCTGTCAGGTCATCCGAGATAATGAACAGCACGTTCATTTTCCCGGTTTCTGCTGCCTCCCCGCTGATGGCCATCCAGACGGGTCCCAGCAGCGTGGCAAGCACGACAGATCGCATCAAGCGGGTCATGGTGGGTTCCCCCTGTGGAACGGGTTTCGACGAAATCCCTTACTTCCTGCGAACACCGGATTTTGTCGCGTACTTTTCTTCCAGTCGCTGCCAGTAATCGTTCCAGTACTTGTCGTAATAATCATAAGCCGCGTTCTCAATATGAACCGGGTCGACCACCCTGGGGGCCGTGGCGGGATCATATCCTGCCAGGTGGTCCTTGCCCGCCCGCAGGCGTGGTGAGACAAAACGCCACTCGGAATCTCCCAGCACGTCGGCGCATAACCGGGCTGCGGCCGGATCATACGCCTTGAGTTGCTCCCGGGTGTGAATGTGATTGTGATCGTGGTCCATGGTGCGATTGGTGTCGTACCAGCACTGGAGCACCTCGGCCCAGTACTCCGCCCGGTTCTTGTGGGCATAGCATTCCTTGGGGCCCCCAAAATGGATCAGCACCTTGTCCTTCACGGTCACCCTGACCCCCGGCCTGGTTCCCCTGCCGTTGACCAGGATGTCCCCGTGCTTGAGGCAATTGCGAATCAACCCAGGCGACTGATCGGGAAAGGAATCCTGAAGGGCATCCAAGAGGCTGACCGGAGTCTCACTTTTCACGCGGCGGTAGCGCTGGGCTGCCCGACCGTCATTCCAGATCGCCTTGGCCCTGGCCCGCTCAAAGCAATCGGTGAGCCGCTGTTGCTGCTGCTCGTTAAACCCGGCACCGTGAATCACATGGCCGAATTCATGAATCAGGATGCTCTCCAGTTGCATCCCCCCCTCGTATTCCAGGACATCTTCCTCGGCAAACAGGACAACCGGACGATTCTCTTTCCTGGTCAGGAATCCCCGGCTCCGCCAGTTATAAAAATCAAGCTCCTTGCCCGTCTTGTTCGAGGTGAACTGGGGCACGTCGGAGGTAAACTCATTATGTGCCACCAGGATACAGAGAACTTTTTGCTGACGAATCCTGCCAGCCACCTCCACATCGATACTCCGCATGATCTGGTCAAACAGGTAAGCGGTTTCCAGGTGCGCAAAGTCAGAGACCTTTTCGGATGTCGCGATCAGGATCTCTTGCACCTCGGTACACTTCTTGTAAAAGGACGGGGCCAGCTTGTACTCCGCTGCCTGCGCATCGGTCAGCGGTTGAACCTGGTAGGCCGGGTCGGCCGACCAGGCAGGCACACAGCTTGCTGTCAGAAAGAAACCGACCCAGAACGGCAAGGACCGTGGACGTGACATGAGCAATCTCCCGGGATGTCGTAAGCGGAGAACTATTTTCCGCTAAATCCCGAGCTTTTCAAAGCCACCGGTGCGGAATTCCCTGCTGGATCTCCAGGTTGTTGTGGAAGCTCCGCGGGGCTGCTTAAATGGGGCCTGAAAACACCCGGGAGTCACGTGACATCCCGACCGAGGACCGGTGCGGTGAGGAGTCATGATCGTGGAAGAACAAGCCTACAACAAACTGACGGCCGAGGAAGAGCATGTCATTGAGCAGAAGGGAACCGAGGCACCCTTTAGTGGTGAATACACAACCAGGAAGGACCTGGGAACATATATCTGCCGCCGCTGCAATGCAGCACTCTACGAGTCGTCCGACAAGTTTGACAGCCACTGCGGATGGCCCAGTTTCGATGACGAGATCCCCGGCGCGGTCGATCGCCATCCGGATCCCGACGGTCGCCGCACCGAGATTGTCTGTCATAACTGCGACGGGCACCTGGGCCACGTTTTCCTCGGTGAAGCAATGACGGACAAGAACACGCGACACTGCGTGAACTCGCTCTCGATCATCTTCGTTCCTGACGGCGAATCACCCCCGGATGTTCTCCAGCCTCGCCAGGACTGAGTCTCCCTGGCCGCAGGAAGGATGCCAAGGACACACCACGGCGGCATCTTATCTTGCCAGGTCCGCCACGATGGTCGGAACACGCTCGTAACCGCCAGGAGCGGTAAACAGGAGGCTCCATCCTTCCTCATCAAGACAGTATCCGGCAATAATGGCCTCCGGATCCGCTGCCGTCATGACAAACTTGATCCGCGGAAAACCAACGCTCGGTGTCGAAACTGTCTCCACCCAGTAAACTCCCTCTTTCTGCTCGACGTTCACAATCTCCCATCGCGACGCTGCATTGGAGGGAAAGCAGCGAATTCCAACCTGCTGGATATGGTGCTTGAACAATTTTGCCATCTCGGCGATGCTCAACTCTGCTCCCGTGTTGACCGGATCCACACTAACCGGCCCTGAACTGATTGGCTCGAGCTGCAGTGGCTGCGGCCGTGGCCTGGGAGCACCCTGCTTCCTGTTATCCGCGGCAGGAGGAACCGCTTCGGCAGGAGCCGGCGGGGGAGGAACAGAAGCAGGAGTGGGTGGCACGACTTCCGCCGGAACAGGTGGTGCCGGTTCCTCCGGGGCTGAAACCGATGAAGCAGGCACGGTCGGTGCGGGTGCCACGGGGGCTGGCGGAGCAGGTGCAGGGGTGGCCGTCGCGGGCTCCTCCTCCATGACCGACTCGGCCCACTCCGGCTGCCTGCCAGCAGAACCCTTTTCTCCTGCCAGGTAAATCTCCTTGCCATGGACGGTCGTCTGCGGGACCTGCCCGTTTCGTCGTGCTTCCTCCAGCAATTCTTTTCCCTCGTCACGCAGGGCAAACACTGCATTGCCCGGGCTGACCTGCGTGTTCCAGTGTTTCTGAAATACGGCCACGCTCTCCCTGTTCCGTGCCAGCACGCCTGGAACCGTGTGCAGCATGGCGAGCTTCTGGTCATAACGGATAAAAAATCGACCCAACGCCCCGGGTAACAACCTGGAGAGCAGGTTATGGTGGGCAATATCAATATGCCGGGGTATCACATAACGGGGGTTCTCGATCGGCCCCAGCACCTCGCGGAGCGCCTGGTTAAAAACCTCGGCAGATTCCTCGTCCGCATCTTCCAGGAACACCCGCACGTATCCTCCGGCCCGTTCCCGCACGGTCAGGGGAGATTCTTTTTCTCGCCACGGCTGCCGTGCCTTGACCGAGTTGACACCGGTGTCGGCAATCAGGCCCAGTTCATCCAGGGCCATCAGTACCGCCTCGCCAATCGCCGCAGCAAGAGACCGGTTGGACCAGGGAATCCTGTTTTTCGAGAAAGGGGGGAAACCGCCGTTTCCCGTCTCACAGATCCCCCCGCACTCGGTCGTCTGGACCGGTTTTCCCTGGTACGGTTCACCGATCCCCCACTGGTTCCTGGCATGCTCCCTGCGAGAGACACGGCCCATCATCTCCTCGTTGATCGCCGTCGCGGCCCCTTCCACTTTCTCGGGCTTCAGGCGGGTAAAAGCCGCATGCACATGCCCCGGACCTTTCTCAATGGCCCCATCCTCACAGACACCATAGGTGGCATTATGTTTCTTGGCGAAACGCGCGTAATCATCCAGGCCCTTGCGAAACTCCGGTGCCAGGCAGATTACATCCCAGTTGTGTGCCAGCTTGTTCGGATCATGAGAATCCAGGCGAATCGAACGTCCCCGCAGCTGGTTCACCGTCATCGTGGTCGTCGCCGCAGTGAGATCCAGCAGTACATTAATCCGGCTGGCATCCCAGCCCTCCCCCAGCAATCCACGCGTCCCAACCAGGCAGCGGGTCACCCCCTGCTGAAAGAGTTCCGTGATCATCCGCACATAGAGCCGCGGCGCCCAGTTGCCCCCCTTGCCCCGGACCATGACAAAGCCATCATGCTTCTCGGTCGTTAACTCCACATCTCCCCCATGGCTCTTGAGCCACTCCCGGGAGGTTGCCAGAAATCTCTCAGCCAGGTCATCATCAATCAACACGGTCGATCCTGTCACCAGGACCGGATCCAGGCGGTCGGTCACCTCATCGGTAAGTAATTTCTTAAAAGCGGCAATGGCCCCACCCGACTCCTCATCCAGCAGGTGCCGGATCTCATCAATAATTGCCGAGGTCTTCTCGTAATCGGTAATCACCACCGCCCGAATCCCATCCCCCAGGCAGCGCATCTCCTCGGTAAGGATCGGTACCAGGGCCTCGGTCTTGCTCTTGGAATAGGCCATCACGCGGGACATCGGAGAGGCGCAGGCCTGGGTCCCGGTCTCGGTTACCTGCACTCCCAGTGAACGCAGGATCCGAATTGCCTTTTCCGCTCGCTCGTGATCTGCCGGCTGTTCACTTCTCCGCAGGGCATGCCGGATATAGCGATCCAGCACCGGTGCCAGGGTTTCAATATCATCCGGGATGCCCGGAACAACCCAGGCTACCGGGAGTGGAAGATCCGGGATGTGGGCCTCCAGCGTGCGCCCGATTCCCTTGAGAAACAGCGGGCCATGCTCGGCAAAGACGGGATCGCGGCGCTCAAACTCGTGCCAGCTTGAAACGGTCGTGGTCCCGAGTCGAAACTCGGAAAGGACCGTCTCGATCCAGTCGGGCAGCGGAATTGCAGGCGGGGGGTCGCCCTCCTCGAGGGGCACCTCGAATGGCTTGCAGAGTTCCTCGACCAGGGCAGTCAGTGCATCGTCTGCATTGGCGATGTAGCTGAGTTCCTCGGTCGTGGGGCGGACAAAATAGACGAGATCCTGGTAGGGTGCCAGGAACCCGTCCTTGACAACAGCCGGCAGCGGGACCTGGTAGTCAATCGGCCCGAAAAAAGCATCGTACCGGCAGAGATCCGCCATGGCCTTCCCTTTTCGGTCCGGCGGCGTTGCTGTTAAACCAATGATAATCGGGCCGTCCAGCAGCTCCTGGGCATCCGCCAGGACGCGGCCCC
>CAYYZW010000080.1:0-3941 GCA_964476375.1 uncultured Pirellulaceae bacterium | reverse complement strand
GGCCCTGTGCTGCCAGTTCCGGCATCCCCCCCTCACGAACCCGATCCCCGGGCACCATGCGATGGCATGCCTGGCAATGATACCTCGCATAAAGCTCCCTTCCTTCCCGCATCCTGCGGGCCGTGGCCAGGAGTTTGTCATCGGCATCAAAAAAGAGAACGGTCGGCGGGATGGCTTCCATGTCAAATTCATCTCCAGCCCACTTGAGCATGCACGACGCCACTCCAGCTTCCGGGCTCCTATAGAGAATCTCGATTTCGATGTATCCCTTGTGCAGCGCCACCGATGCAACCTGGCCGGTTTGCCCAAGAACCTGCCGGCCGTTGATGAGCAGTTTCATCTCCCCCGTACCAGCCAGCTGGAAACGAAATTCATCCTGAAGTCGGATTTTCACATATCCTTGGAGGCTGGCCCGAAACCGTCCGTCCCGGAGGAAGGGAGTTACCGGGTTGCCGGCAGCGAGTGAAAACGCTGCCAGTCGCACACCGCGGGCATCCATAAACGCCTCCGACTGCAGTGATGCAAAACGTGCCAACAGGCCTGGCTCCAGCCGATCCCGCACTTCCTTTGCCAGTCGACCAGGCCGTTCCGGCGGTGGCTCCTGCCAGGTGCTGACATACTGCCAACGGCTGTTTGGCACCGCTCCCTGGTCATCACTTTCCGGTTCTTCCGCCGCCGGTTTGACGAGTAATTCCGCCGGCAATTGCTTGCGGCGGGCAATCCAGGAGGCACTTCGCCGAAGCAGCTCACCCACTCCCTCCACTTGCAGGGATTCCGCGGCGTGCCCAAGCACCGTCTGCATCACGCGGCCTTTCCCGTATTCATAAACAAATGCCATCGGTTCATCCTTCCCGGTAACCCTCGAACGGGCCGTTGCCAGGACATGGATAGGATGTGTCCCTTGCTGCCGAAAATAGAGCTCATCGATGGTCTCGAAATTCTTCATCCCACGCGTGATGGGATGGGCCGGATCATGGATCTGGACCTGGAATTTCCCATAGGCATCGTGACCACTTTTTCCCTCGCTATGGTCCCATACCCGACGGCAGATTTTTCGGTATTCCGGCCAGTCCGATTTTTCTGCACCTGGTAGCGAAAAATGGAAAGCACCATTGGCAAAATGAACCAGGATCAATCCACCGCCATTATGAAGAAATCGGGTAAACCCCCGTTGTGCCTCCTCACTGAGCCCCTTCTTTTCCCAGTTGCAGTAATTCAGAACGAGAAGATCAAACTGCCCAACCTTTTCTGAACCAAGATCCTCCACATTTTCCGTCACATTCACATGGATGCGGGGATCACGTTCCAGCGCCGCCTTGATCACCGGTGTCGTCAGTTGCCATTTATGGCCCGGGTACTGGTGTCCTGTCACCACCAGGATCCGGATTGGCTTCTCTTCTTCTGCCCGCCCGGAACCTGACACCCCTGCCAGCGCAAGGCGGATCTCCTGGTGTTGATAAAACCTCGCCTCCACCCCCTTTCCCGGGACATCCACTCCTGCCGTCCAGGCGATGGCGTTGAGAATCAACTTTCGAAAAGCCGCGTTTTCCCAGTTGTCATAAAAATGCCCGCAGGTCGTTCCAAAACCACGGCCTCCATCCTCTCGCTCGCGGGCCCAGGCCACCAGGCGACCGTCCGGGTCGCGACCGGGAAGACTCGGAACCTCGAGGATCCCCTTAAGCCGCTCATCTCCCTGCTGGAAGCGGATATTGAAATAAAATTCGTCCCTCAATGGAAATGGCTCAACACCACGGCATACGGGATGATCCGCGTGAGGCAGGTGGACGCGGGTATCCTCGGTCTGGATAGCCGAATACCATTTTCGTTCCCCGTCCGTTTCCCAGTCAAAGTAGCCCCCCGACCAGCGAAGAATTCGACTGGCCTGCGAATCGGGAGCGAATGTGGAAAAGTGAAATGTCATGAACCCACAACCGCGTTTCACCTGTTTCTCAATCCATGCGATCTTGACCGGGTCCTGCAGGTGCGGTGCCTCCTCGTACTTATCCCCGTCACGACCGTCGGAAATAATCATGATCGTGTCTGCATCGTTGAGTGTCGTGGGATCCTGGGGCCACCCACCCAGGTGATATTCCACACGCACCTTGTCCCGCACATTGGAATTATCCAGCATGACCTTGAGCAGGCGAACCGACCAGGGATAATCATGAATCCCATTCCCCACGGGTCCGTGGCTTTTCGGCCCTGCGATGAGGACGACTTTTTTCGTCCTGGGTTGTTCCGCGTGCACAAGGATTCCGGGCAGGCAGACTGCAACCAGCAACGCGCCGGAGATTCCCTTCAGCACCCGTTTCCCTCTTCTCATCTTTCCTGCCTCGTACATTGAAGACGCTCCCCCTGCAGGTTATCCAACAGGACCGCCGGCACCAAATTCTGCACGGCCGTTTCACTCTGGCAACCGTGCTATTATATTTCAGAGACCACTGTCCGCAAAACCCGGCCCCACACCCCAACACACAATCACAATGAAATTAGCGCAGGGAATCACCGTCATTACCCATGGCCGCCTTGTTGACGGGCATGGCAATGCCCCTATCGATGATGCCGCGGTCCATCTTCAGGACGGATTGATTACCTATGTGGGACCCGCCCAGGAGGCACCCCAGACGTCCCCGGATGCCCATTCGATCGATGCCCAGGGAGGCACCATCATGCCCGGCCTGGTGGAAGCCCATTTCCATCCCACCTACTTTAACGTGGCCGTCCTGGAAGATCTGGATATCAAGTACCCGGTGGAATACGTGACCCTGCTTGCCGCCGCCAATTGCCGCCTGGCGCTGGAATGCGGTTACACTGCTGCTCGCAGTGGCGGAAGCCTTTTCAACATCGATGTCTGGCTTAAAAAGGCGATCGAGGAAGATCTCGTCAAGGGGCCGCGGCTGGCGGCCAGCGGTCGCGAAATCTGTGGCCTGGGCGGGTTGATGGACTGGAATCCGGAATTTCGAAAAATCGGCATGGAAGGCCTGATCCTGCTCGTCAACGGTGCTGAGCAGGCGCGGGGCGCCGTGCGGCAACTTGTCAAGGACGGCGTCGAATGGATCAAGACCTACCCCACCGGCGATGCCGCCGCCCCGGACACCAATGACCACCACACGCTCTGCATGACCTTTGAGGAGATGGAGGCGGTGGTCTCGACCGCTCACAATCATTCCATCAAGGTCACCGGCCATTGCAGGGCCACAGAGGGGATCCGCAATGCGCTGCTGGCGGGTTATGACACGATTGAACACGGGACTTTTATGAACCAGGAGACGCTCGATTTACTCCTGGAGCGGGATGTCCCTGTCGTCCCGGCTCTCTATTTTGAGAAAGCCAGTGTCGAGAAGGGGCCGGAATGGGGCCTCTCCCAACGGGTCATTGACGGCCACCAGGAAACCCTCGAGGGAGGAGCGGAAAGTGCCCGCCTGATTCTCCAGCACGGGGGCCGACTTGGCATGGGTGGGGATTACGGATTTGCCTGGAATCCTCACGGTGACTATGCCAGGGAACTTAGCTTTTTTGTGGATCATGTCGGATTCACACCCCTAGAAACGATTACCTGTGCCACCCGGACGGGGGCGGAGATCATGGGAATGGAGGACGAGGTGGGCACCCTGGAGACCGGTAAAATCGCCGACATCCTCGTCGTGGACGGTGACGTGGTCGCAGATATTTCCATACTGGAGCAACGAGACCGGTTGCTTGCCGTGCTGCAGGGCGGCATCATCAAGGCAGGTCAGCTCGCATGAATACGGCACGCCCAATTCACTGAATAAAACCGGGAGAAACAAGATGAAACTTTTTACCAGTGTCCTGGCCACCCTGCTGCTGCTCGGCATATCCCCACTCAATGCAGAGGAACCGTCCCTGGCGTGGAAGGTTCAGCCACTGACCATCGATCTCAACGAGGGCATCGATATTGCGGACATCAACGGCGACGGGAT
>CAYYZW010000079.1:0-34809 GCA_964476375.1 uncultured Pirellulaceae bacterium | reverse complement strand
TGCTCTTGCTCCGGGCAGCGGACGCGTGGCACGTTATGCGTGCGGCAGCGATGATTACCACGACATCATCCATGACCGTCTCGGGCAGCTTCGGGACACTCTTCTGGAGGCGGCACCGGGTGCCCTGGCTCGGGGTGTCGTGGACACGGCCCCTCTTTTAGAACGTGATTTTGCCCAGCGGGCGGGGCTTGGATGGATCGCCAAGAACACGATGCTGATCCACCGGGAACTGGGAAGCTGGTTCTTCCTGGCAGCTTTGCTTACCGACCAACCCCTGGTCGCCGACGAGCCATTCACTGCCGATCATTGCGGCAGCTGCAGGGCCTGCCTGGACGCCTGCCCCACGGACGCCTTCCCCGCGCCCTACGTGCTCGACGCAAGCCGTTGCATCAGCTACCTGACCATCGAGCTTCGCGGTCCGGTCCCGCGCCCGCTTCGCGGCCCCAGCGGTGACTGGGTCTTCGGTTGTGACATCTGCCAGGATGTCTGCCCCTGGAACAACCCCCTGGCAATCCCCTCCGAGGATGCCTTCCAGCCCCAGCCAGAATTCACACCGCTGGACCTGATCAGGCTGTTTGAACTGGATGACGAGGCATTCCGGGACCGTTTTCGCAAGACCCCCATCTGGCGGACACGTCGGTCCGGCATGCTCCGCAATGCCGCTATCGTGCTTGGCAACCAGCAGCACCAGGCGGCGACCGAGGCCCTGCGTCACGGACTCCATGACAAGGAACCGCTGGTTCGCGGGGCCTCTGCCTGGGCCCTGGGCGAACTTCAAACTCCCCGGTCGGTCTCCTTGCTTGAGAGCCGACTTGAAATCGAGCAGGACCCAGTCGTCCAGGAAGAAATACGCCAGGCCCTGGAAGGAACGGACAACCTTCAGGAAACCTCCAGTGGCGATCCTCCGCCCGGGGTCACATCTCCCTGAACCCGGTGCAGGTCTCCTGCCGGAAAACACCCGGCACCATCGTCACGGTACCAGGTCTCCAGCACCTGTTTCCAGTCATCCACCGAACGGACACGGGTGAAAGCGAGTCTTAAATCAGGATGATCCGGATGCAGTGCCGAGTACTTGATGCCGAACTTCCGCATCACTACCGGAGCCCGCTCATCCCCATAGATTTCCCGGGCCAGGCCAAAATGTTCCGCCAGGATCTCGCGCTGTTCCGCCTGTCCGGGCGGGCCGGGCAGGACCTCTCCCCGCAGCAGGGCCCTTACCTGCGAGAAAATCCAGGGATTTCCGATAGCACCGCGGGCAATCGTGACTCCATCCACACCGGTCTGCCTGAGCATTGCCAGGCAATCTTCTGCCGAAAAAAGATCACCGCTGCCAAGCAGCGTCAGGGTGGGGAAATCATTTTTCAATTGCCGCAGGAATTCCCACTTGCTGGGGCCAATATATCGCTGTTTTACCGTGCGGCCATGCACGGTCACCGCCGCCACGCCCAGTTCCAGGCAGCCTTCCAGTATCTGGTAGAGGTTATCCTCACTCTGCTGGCTGTCATCGATGCCACGTCGCATCTTTACCGTCACCGGAATCTCCGCTTTCACGACCTGCCGCGTCCGCCGGATGATCTCCAGTGCGACCCGGGGCTGCCCCAGGTGGA
The DNA here is from genome assembly GCA_964476375.1 of uncultured Pirellulaceae bacterium. Taxonomy (GTDB): domain Bacteria; phylum Planctomycetota; class Planctomycetia; order Pirellulales; family Pirellulaceae; genus SAT2750. The sequence goes on along the minus strand of CAYYZW010000079.1, from coordinate 33,202 downwards.
AACCGCCTCGACACTTGCCGACCACTTTCTTGACAGGACAACCGAAGTTGATATCGATGACATCAAAGCCGGCCTCCACCAGCCTTACCGCCCCGGCCGCAAACTGTTCCGGCTCGGCACCCATTAACTGGCCCCCGAGAGGGTACTCTTCATCGGTGTGCCAGAGAAAATGCTGCGTCCGCTTGCGCTGGCGAACCTGCAGCAGGAACTTATCGAGCATCACCTCACAGAGCGTGTAGGGGGCCCCCATCCGCTTGGCGATCACCCTCATCGGCCAGTCGCTGTAACCGGAAAGCGCCGCCTGGACGGCAGGCAGGTCAAATTCCAGCGGACCGATCTTCAGGGGTGCGATCTGACCAACTGTCATCCGATCCCCCCTCCGGTTCCCCTCCCGCCACGAGCCCCTGTCGATCATGGCTGTCGCTGGACCTGGACCGCCGTCACGACCGGCAACAGCTCCAGGTCAGGCTGGTCTGCCGACGGCACGAGTTCCACCTTCAGGTTATCTTTCACCTGCACCTGGTAGGTGAGTGCGACGGCCTTGAGCGGACCGCCTGCCTGCTTGAAAACATCCACACCGCTGGCCTCGACCACTCCCTGGATCTTGATATCCACCGGCTCGGTGCGCTGCTGTGTTTCGTCAAGCACGACCAGGTGCAATACGATCTCGTAACGGGCTGGTTCATCATCGCTCCCCAAAAGCGGCAACGAGAAACTTCCCAGTCCCCGGATTCCGGAACTCGCAATCCACTCGGTCTCCTCGTTCTGTACCTTGATCGAGTCACTATTGAAGCTGTAGGTCAGTGGCGACCCAAGGTACTTGGGCTTGATGTCAAAGTCGTATTCCAGGCGGCCAACGGTCTTGGGCCGCGGCCATCCCAGCCAGAGCGTTCCGGTATCGGAACGACGATCTCCCGGGGCACCGATATTCAGTGCCATCGACTTGACCGGCGTGGTAAGCCCCGTGGCACTGTAAATCCGCCAGCTGGTTCGATCCACCCGCGGTTCCATCACGACCGTCGAGGTGATCGAGAACTGGCAGACACATCCCGCACTCGCTTCCGGGATCATCAGAAGCCCGTTTCCGGGAATTGCATTGACCCAGCACCCCATGCGGTGGCCGGCGAAATGGCTCGTTCCACTATCCGAATAAAGATCGTAATAACCGGTAAAGCCACTGCGGAAGAAAAGCATGTTGGGAGCCGCCGTGATCGGCCCGCAATGATGGCCAGGGCGGCTGAACTGCCAGACGGTCTGTTCCCCGGTCAGCGGATGCTCGCGCATCTTGGGTTCCCCCGTGTGCAGGTTAAACCCCCACGGTTCGGCAAACACCTCGTCTCCGACGATGATCGGCCGGTGACGATAGTTGGCGTCCTTTTTCCAGAGCAGGTCTCCCTTCTCGGCAGTCAGGACTACCAGGCGGCGGGTACTGAACTGCCCGGAGAGGAACTGCCGCCAGTAATGCCCGTTGGCATTGGCGCCGCAAATCAGCACATGGCCATCATGAGCCATCAGCGTCAGTTGTCCGCCACCAATCCCGACGCGGCTGCAGTCGGTAACATCGACGGCCCGGGACCAGACTTTTTCCCCGGTCTGAAGATCGATGGCAACTGCCAGCCGGACATCCAGTTTCTTCAGCTCCGCTTCCTTCTTCTTGGCCTCTTCCGGACCCAGGTTCTTCAGTTCCGACTTGTCCTGCCTGAGCAGGGCCTCTCGCTGGGCACTGGAGATCGAGCTGTCAATAAAAAAGATCCGGCCGTCGTCGATGGCAATCGTCACATGCAACACGTTCTTGCCACGGTAAAGCCACTTCTGTTTTCCCGTTTTCACGTCGTAGGCGAAAAGGGCATCTGTTTCATTCTCGACCGTATGTCCGCGGCGGCGAAGCGAGGCTGCCAGTTCCTTGCGAATCGTGCTCGTCCCGATCAAGAGACCGTCGGAATGGGCGATATACCCCCAGACACGGGGCACACCATCGTCGGACTGGGGTGCCTTGAACTCGTGGAGAATGGTCCCGCTGGAGGCCTCGTACATCGTGCAGGTATCGTTCACCGCAACAAACAGGGCATCATCCGTTGCCGCCAGGTTGCTTGTCTCCTCGTTGTTAAACACGCCCGTCCGCAGGGCACCCGGGTTGTTCGCCTCCCAGAGGAACATGCCGTTATAGGCGTCATAGCACATCACGCTGTCGGTGCCCTGGATAAACATGCGGCCATTCGTCGAGAGCGGTGCCGAGGCTCCCTCGTGACGGTTAACCATCTGGCTTGGCCCCGGGTCCCCGTACCAGAGAATGCCCAGCCCCCCCTTGAGACGATGGTCATCACTGGTCAGCGTATTGGCCACGTTCCCATACTGGTGTGACCACTCGCCTGCACCTGGCAACTTGCCTCGCGTCAGCGTGGCAAGGAGTCCATCCTTCTCGGGAAACAACTTGAGTTGTGTCTGTGTGGCTTCCATCCCGATGCCGGCCAGGGTGGCGGTCACCTTCTCCTGTGTCAGACCATGCTGCCTGGCAGCCTCAGCAGGAACGGCAAAGCAGACGACCCCGCCACAGGGTTTGACAATCCGCGTCCAGCCGTCATTTTTCACCGGCATACTGCCATGGCGGACCAGGCTGTCGGAGACAACCAGGTTGGCAAAAAAATTGGAGACAGGCATTTCGCTTGGATCGGCATGCAGGATGGTAATCCTCGACCCATGCAGGCCTGCCCGGTCCAGTGCCTTTCTCGCCGCCCGTGCCTTGGCAGCGTCAGGTTCCACCCCGTAGATTCTCAGCGAACTGCGACGGGCCAGCTCGTAGGCCAACCGTCCCTGCTCACTTCCCAGGATCACGCAAAACCCGTCCTGCTGGCCACTCCCTTCAAGGATGGCCTTGGCTGTCTCCGCATAGATTTCGGTCCATTCATCTTTCGGGTAGGGGTTCTCGACATACTGCCGGGGCCACTGGGCCGGCTTGTCTTTCACCCGCGTCGCATCCAGGAACCCATAGATCTTTCCTGTATCGGTGCTCACAAGAAGCGTTCCGTCACTGGCAACCAGGCCCATTGCCTCCCCCTCCACCTCGGCCTGCCATACCTGCTCACCCGTCTCCACATCGAAACTGGCAACCTTTCCCGCCCCGCCGGCAAAGAGCAGGTTCCTTGTAACAATCAGCGAGGAACCAAGCGGGCTCTCGGTTTCCCAGAGCGAACCGACCTGGCCCAGTTGCTGGATCTTTGCTTCCATCGCCTGCGTCTGGGCCGCGTACTCGTCGGCACCCAGCTCGTTGCGCTTCCGCTTCAGCGCGGCCAGGTCCAGGTTCAGTTGCTGCCGCTCGATGGTGGCCTTGGCATGGGCGACGCGATCGATCGCCACGATTTTCTTTTCCGTGGCAACAAAGCCCTTGTCCCCGGAGACCACCAGCTGCCGGCCATCGATCCAGGCGAAACCGACCGACCCCGAATCCTGGTCCAGTGCCAGGAAGTGCTGTGCCCCGGCGGAATAGATCTGGCCATCGGCCAGCAGGGCCCGGGAACTTCCTACCACGCCACCGGCCGTCGACCGCCAGCTGTATTTCTTCTGGTGAAGCTCCTCGCCCGTCTCCCGCAGAAAGGCTGCCGGCAGCGACCGCCCGGAGGGAACAAACAGGTATTTCTCATTTGCCAGCAGGTAACCCTGTGGGGAAAGCGGGTTGCGACCTGCATCTTCCTGGCTGATATGGTCGTTTCGCCAGACCAGGGCACCGGTCGTGGCATCGCGTGCGACCAGGTAAATGGTCTCGTGGGGAAAAACACCCGCACCGAAATAGGCAATCCCATCCAGTACCAGCACCCCGGTTCTTACCGGCCAACGTGAAATCAGTCGTCCCCTGGCCAGCAACCGCTCATCACGCAGGGAGGCCTGGTCCTTCCAGACCACCGAACCATCCTCCACCGAGAGGCAGTAGGCAAAACCATCATCCGATCCAAAGTAGACCTTTCCCTGCCAGACCGTCGGCGCCAGGCGAATCGGGCCCTCGGTGTAAAAGGACCAGAGCAGCTCCCCGGTGACAGCATCCGAACAGTAGAGATTGTGGTCGACCGAGGATCCAAAAAACACGCGTCCCCCAGCCGCAACCGGCTGTAACGCCCGATCAAAGGCCACCCGGTGACGCATTACCTTGCCTTCAATCGGTTCATTTCGGGGTCCGGAAAAAGCCAGTTCGGGGGCAGCAGGGGTGGAATAGATCCAGGCCGGGGCGAGCACCCGCGGTAGTGACTCGGTGGTGCCGCCATCACGAGCATTATTGTGCAGGTAGGTTGGCCAGTCGGCAGCAAGCCGGGAAGCGACAAGGCAGAACACAATCATCAGCAGGGAGGAGGTCAAGCGTCGCATGGGTCAGGGCTCTCTTTCCGAGAAAATGGCCATGGTTACCGCCACGTGTCAGAACCGCCAAATCGGTTACTGCGTATTCCATGATAGCAGATGCCCAGTCGATTTACTCACTACAACCGGACTCTCCCGGGGCCGAAATAGAGTCGGACAGGCAAATACGGCCCGCGCCGCTTCTGGTCAACCGTGACCTGCAGAAATAAAATATCAAACAGGTACCATTTCCCTGCCACCTGTCCAGCGTTACCCGAAAGCACCGGGGCTGCCATGGCCACATATCTTGTCACCGGAGGTGCCGGTTTTATCGGCAGCTGTCTTGTCCGGCAGCTGCTGCGCGAAAGCGATGCGCGGGTCGTCGTCCTGGACAAGCTAACCTATGCAGGCAACACGGAATCCCTGATGGACCATGCCGACGACAGCCGGCTGGTATTTGTCGAGGGGGACATCTGTGACCAGGAACTGGCAGAGGAACTGCTTGACAGGCATCAGCCCTCGGCAGTCATTCACCTGGCAGCGGAATCCCACGTGGACCGCTCGATCGACGGCCCGGCCGTTTTTGTGCAGACCAATGTCCAGGGGACATTTAACCTGCTTCAATGCGCCCTTGCCCACTGGAAACAACTACCGCAGGAAGCGGCCGACAGCTTCCGATTCCTGCACGTCTCCACCGACGAGGTCTATGGCAGCCTGGGCGCCGAGGGATACTTCCATGAATCGACTCCCTACCAGCCAAGCTCTCCTTACTCCGCCTCCAAGGCCGCCTCGGATCATTTCGTCCAGGCCTATCATCACACCTATGGCCTGCCGACACTGCTGACCAACTGCTCCAACAACTACGGACCCTACCAGTTCCCCGAGAAGCTGATCCCGCTGATGATTCTTAATTGCGTGGAAGGAAAACCGTTGCCGGTTTACGGGGACGGCCAGAACGTCAGGGACTGGCTTTTTGTAGAGGACCACTGCCTGGCTCTCCGTCGCGTGCTGGAAGCAGGCACGGCAGGGGAAGTCTACAACATTGGAGGCAATTGCGAACGCACCAACCTGGAGGTCGTGGAGGCCATTTGCCAGGCTGTTGAGCAGCTCCGCCCCGGTCTTTCCCAGTCCCCGCTTCACGACCTGATCACGTTTGTGGATGATCGACCGGGACATGACCTGCGTTACGCCATTGACGCCGGCAAGATCCACAGCCAGCTTGGCTGGGCACCCAGCGAGGATTTTGAAACCGGACTCCGGAAGACGGTCCTCTGGTACCTGGAGAACGAACCCTGGGTCACGAACGTACAGAGTGGTAGCTACCGCAGGCAGAGACTCGGACTAGGGATAACGACCAGCGACCCCCAGGCAGGCTAGGACGACACGATGCAACGACCATCTTATTTCCACAAGGGGATCATCCTGGCCGGTGGGTCAGGAAGCCGGCTCTACCCGTTAACCCGGGTGATCAGCAAACAACTGCTTCCTATCTACGACAAGCCGATGGTCTACTACCCGCTCTCCACGCTGATGCTCTCCGGCATCCGCCAGATCCTGCTTATCAGCACCCCCCGGGACACGCAGTCCTACCGGGACCTGCTTGGCGACGGCAGCAGGCTGGGGATCCAGATCGAATACGCGATCCAGCAGGAGCCGAAAGGCCTGGCGCAGGCTTTCTTGATCGGGCGCGACTTTATCGGGGACGACCATGTCTCGCTGGTGCTAGGTGACAACGTCTTTTATGGCCAGGGCTTCCAGACCATGCTTGCCAAGGCAGCTGCCCGTGAACAGGGCGCGACCGTCTTTGGTTACCCCGTGAAGGACCCGGAACACTATGGTGTGGTGGAATTTGACCCCCAGGGGAAGGCCATCAGCCTGGAAGAAAAACCGGCCCAGCCACGTTCCCAGTACGCCGTTCCGGGGCTCTATTTCTATGACAACCAGGTGGTTGAGATTGCCCACGGGCTGCAGCCCTCGGCCCGGGATGAACTGGAGATCACGGATGTCAACCGGGAGTATCTTCGCCGCGGGAACCTGCACGTGGATCGTTTCACTCGTGGCTTCGCGTGGCTCGACACCGGAACGCACGAGGCATTGATCCAGGCTGCTGATTTTGTCAAGACGATCGAGCAGCGGCAGGGCTTGAAGATCGCCTGCCTGGAAGAAGTGGCCTACCGCAAGGGGTTTATTGATGCGGCGCAGCTGGAACAGTTGGCAGGAGAACTCAATAACGAGTATGGCCAGTACCTGCTCGATCTTCTTCATCGCCCCGGCTAGGGAGCAGCTGCCCGGTGGCAGTCACGCCTCGTCGGCCGGTGGTCGCCGTCGCTCGATCCACTCGGCATGGAAGGCTCCCTCCTGGTCCGTCCGCTGGAACGTGTGTGCCCCGAAATAGTCTCGCTGGGCCTGCAGCAGGTTGGCGGGCAAACGGTCCCGCCGGTAGCCGTCGTAATAGGCCAGCGCCGTGCTGAAGGCAGGCACCGGAATTCCCAGTTCGGTGGCCGTAATGACCACCTGCCGCCAGGCCTGCTGGGCAGCCTCCACGGCAGCTGTGAAGTAAGGGTACAGCAGCAGGTTCTCCAGCTCCGGCTGATCATCAAAAGCATCCTTGATGCGATCAAGGAACTGGGCACGGATGATACAGCCACCCCGCCAGAGCAGGGCACACTGGCCGTAGTTCAGTGGCCAGTCATGTTCCGCAGCGGCCGCCTGGAGCTGGACAAATCCCTGGGCATAGCTGCAGATCTTGGAAGCGTAAAGCGCCTGGCGAACGGCCTCCACCCATTGCTCCCGCTCCCCGTCGGCCAGGTCCAGGCTGCCCGCCGGACCTGGCAGGATACTGCTGGCCCGCACCCGTGCGTCCTTCACCGCCGAGAGGCTGCGGGCATAGACCGCGGACGTGACCAGCGTGCTTGGGACTCCCAGGTCGAGAGCCAGCTGGCGCATCCACTTGCCGGTCCCCTTGGCTCCCGCCACGTCCAGGATCCTGTCGACCAGGTAATCATCGGACTTGTCATCCATGACGCTGAAAATGTCACGGGTAATTTCAATCAGGTAACTCTGCAGGTCCCCTCGATTCCACTCTTCAAAGACGTCATAAAGCTCATCATTGGAGAGTCCGACGGCATCTTTCAGTACCTGGTATGCCTCGCAAATCAACTGCATGTCCCCGTACTCAATCCCGTTATGCACCATTTTCACATAGTGCCCCGCTCCTCGTGGCCCCACCCATTCGGCACAGGGGATATCGCCACCGGGGCCGACCTTGGCCGAGATCGCCTGGAATATCTCCCTGACTTCCGGCCAGGCGGATTCACTTCCACCGGGCATCATGCTGGGACCCTTCAGCGCCCCTTCCTCCCCACCGGAAATGCCGGTGCCGATATAGCGCAGGCCCTTCTCTTCCACCTCCCTGGTTCGCCGCTCGGTATCCGCAAAGTGCGTGTTCCCTGAATCGATAATGATGTCGCCAGGAGAGAGAAGCGGTACCAGCTGTTCAATAAAGGCGTCCACGGCAGGACCAGCCTTGACCAGCAACAGGATCTTGCGGGGAGTCGCCAGGTTCTTTACCAGCTCCTCGATGCAATGGCAGCCGATAAATTTCCTGCCGGCGGCACGGCCCTCGAGCAGCGCATCGACCTTCTCGGTCGTTCGGTTAAAGACTGCAATCCGGTAACCCCGGCTCTCGATATTCAAAGCCAGGTTTTCGCCCATCACCGCCAGGCCGACCAGGCCAATATCTGCCAATTCAGACATCTCTCTCTCGTTTCTTTGAAGGATTCATGATCACAGTTCTCCGTATACCCGTTCCCCCCCCAGGACTGTTGCCTGGACATCCAGGCGGCCCTCGGCCAGGTGGAAAAGGACCAGGTCTGCCGTGGCTCCTGCTTCCAGGCAGCCCGGTTCAAGTCCGATCAGGGATGCCGGCCTTTGGCTGGCCATGACCACGGCATCCGCCAGGCCCACGTCCGCATATTCCATCACGGTGGCAATCCCCACACCGATCGGCCGGGATGCTCCGGCCAGCAGCTGCCGTTGACCGGGAACCACCAGCCGCCCGTCTTCCAGGACTTCCACACTCCCCAGGCTTGAATTTTCATACAGCCCCGGGGGCATCCCTGCCATACCGGTAATATCACTTACCAGCACACACTTTTCGATGGTCTTCGCCCGCACAAATGTCTTGACCACCGCCGCCGGCAGATGGTGACCATCGACAATCAGGCTGGCGGTAAGCCTGTCATCGGCAAGCTGATCCCAGATGTAATTTGGATGCCGCCGAATCTGTCCATGAGCACCATTTCCAAGGTGAGTACTCATGGTTGCCCCGGCGTCAACCGCTGCCTGGATCTGGTCCGTAGTGGCGCTCGTATGTCCAATGGCAACCAGCACACCACTGTCGACTACCTTGCGGATAAAATCTGCCGACCTCTCGTACTCCGGGGAGACCGTGTGAATCCCGATGCGCCCACCGGCCGCTTCCTGCAAGCGTTGAAATTCATTCCAGTCCGGTTCCCGGCAATGTTCAAGCGGATGGGCTCCCCGAGGGCCATCCTGGGACGACAGGTAGGGGCCTTCCAGGTGAATACAGGCGACTCTTCTTTCCACATCCGGCACCTGAACACAGGCATCGTGGATAACTCGCATCGCATGTGAGAGCATGTCAAAACTCTGGGTGGTGGCCGTCGGGCAGTACCTGGTCACGCCGTCGGCATCCATCGCACAGCTGACCCGGGCCACCTTGTCGATCGTCAAATCCAGGTCGTTAAACTCCTGTCCGCCATGGCCGTTGACCTGCAAGTCCACCAGTCCCGGGGCAACCAGGGGAAGCCCGGCCGGAGGATCCTGCAGAGGAGTCACCGAGGCCAGGTGATCGCCCTCGACGACGATCGAAACCGCCTGCTCGTTGTCATATCGACGTGCATTCACTTGCATGGTATTGGCACCGGCTCCAGGCCCGGGGACCCTGTCAGAACCAAAAACGCCGGGACGTGGAGGGCCCGGCGCTTGGCGAGAGGCGCCGCCGGGATTCGAACCCGGGATGGCGGATTTGCAATCCGCTGCCTTAGCCGCTTGGCTACGGCGCCGCGGAAATTCAACGTAGGCCATGGACTGGTTATGGTCAAGCCAACTGGGAAACCCTTGCCGCCGGTTCCGATTGTAACGATCCCTGCGCCTGGTCCGCCCCTGCGGCGATGCAGGGGGGCTGGATTATCTTGCCCACGCGGTCTACCTGGACTCTCTCTCGTCCCTGTCAAGAAATAACCCCCTGGTGTTCGATCCTTGATATGGGGAGCCACCCCAAAGCAATTCCCCCCCACCGGCAAGGATCACCGAAAGGACTTATTCATGCAGGTTATGCAGGTAATTCAGCGACTTTTTGGAATGCATAATTTTCACCGCACAGCCCAGCTGACCGCGGACCGCTGTGCAGGACAGGTCTGGGAACGCATCCAGCATCGTATCCTGGCCATGGAATTGAATGAGGCCCGCGGTTACATCCGTAGCCGGGCCACGCTGGTGGTCGCACAGAAACTCAGCGAGGACACCTCGGTTCGACTCCTGTCGGAACCGCAACAGCAGCAACTCAGGGAGATGACACTCCTGGCAGTTATCGACAAGGCACTGTTGCAAAGAGATGCGATCGGGATCGAACCGGTGGTCGTTCGCCGGGCTGCCTGAACCAGCCACTCACCCGGTGTGCCCGTCACGGAATCGAACTTCGACGAAATGGCATCCCTGGTCAGGGCAGGAAACATGCCAGGTCCCTTCTGCCCATGATCATGGCAGGGATAGAGCGAGACCGAAAGCTCAGCCCTCTCCGTGCAGTCTGCTTCACGTCCATCGTGCAGGGCATGCTTGAAGGGACAGAAGACCACTACTACGATGGGCCCAGCAAGACACGTTTTCCACATTTTCCTGTGAGCCGCCATGTCCAAGCCGACCGATCTTCGCATCCTCGAGGTCACGACCGACCTGGAGCAGATTGATTACCGCACACCGATCAAGTTTGGTGGCCGCGTGGTCAAGGATGTGACACTGCTGAACGTCCAGGTCGAGGTCGAGACCCGTGATGGAAGGCGGGGCAGGGGACTCGGCTCGATGCCGATGGGAAATGCATGGGGCTGGCCGAGCACCCAGGTCGACGGGGACCAGACACTTGCCACCATGGTCACGCTGGGGAAGCGGGTTGCAGGCCTGCTGGGAGAATACCAGGACCAGGGCCACCCGCTGGAAATCATGCATGACCTGGCAGCACAATACCAGGACCTCTCCAGCGACGTCCTTGCTGCCGCCTCCATTTCAGAAGCGATGCCGAGGCTGGCCCAGCTGGTCGCTGCCAGCCCGATCGACGGCGCCATCCACGATGCGATGGGAAAGGCGCTTGGGGAAAACAGCTACAACCTGCTGGGTGCTGAATTTGTCAACCGCGACCTGGGATATTACCTGGGAGAGGATTTTCGCGGTCAGTACCTGGACCAGTACACCCTCAGGGTGCCCCAGCAGAGCATGCCTCTTTATCACCTGGTAGGAGCACTCGATCCGCTCAGTGACGGGGACCTGGAAAACCGCCTGGGCGACGGTGGGCCGGAAACACTCGGAGAGTGGATCTGTGCCGATGGCCTGACCCACATGAAAATCAAGCTGGCAGGCGATGACCTGGACTGGGACGTCGCCCGCGTCGTCGCCGTGGAGAAGGCGGCAGCTGAAGCACAACAGTCACGCGACTGCCTGCAATGGCACTACTCGCTCGACTTCAACGAGAAATGTGCCCACGTGCAGTACGTGCTTGATTTTCTCGCCAAGCTGAGCGAACAATCCCCCAATGCCCTCTCCCGCGTCCAGTACATTGAACAGCCGACAAACCGGGATCTCAAGAGCAACCTGGAAAACACCATGCACGAGGCGGCGAGGATCAAGCCGGTGGTGATTGATGAATCCCTTGTCGACCTGGATTCGCTCCTCCTGTCACGGGAACTGGGATACTCGGGCGTGGCCCTGAAAGCCTGCAAGGGCCATGGGGAGGCCCTCCTGATGGGAGCTGCCGCCCAGTATCATGGCCTCTTCCTCTGTGTCCAGGACCTGACCTGCGTGGGTGCCTCCTTCCTGCACTCGGCAAGTATCGCAGCCCGCATCCCGGGGATTGCAGCCATCGAAGGAAACGGGCGACAGTATTGTCCGCTGGGGAACCAGGGCTGGGATCAAAAATACCCCTCGATGTTTCAACTGACCGATGGAACCGTGGAAACCGGGACCCTGGTCGGTGACGGCCTTGGCTACTCCCACCCGGAGTGCTAGGCCCGCGGGAATCTAGACCAGCCCGTTACGAACTGCCCAGACCGCGGCCTGCGTCCTGTCAGCGACGCCTACCTTGCGAAGCACATGCTGCACGTGCTCCTTGACGGTCTCGTAGCTGATTCCGAGCACCTGGGCGATCTCCTTGTTGGTCAGGCCAAGGGCTATTTGCTGCAGGACCTCACTTTCACGCTGTGTCAGTGAAACCTCCACGTCCACGTTCAGCCTGGGAGTGGCCAGGGCACCTGTCATCCGCCGGAGTGCGGCCCGTTCCCAGACGGTTTCCCCCGCCGCCACGGCACGGATTGCTTCGACCAGTTCCGTCCCGCTGCTCCCCTTGAGAAGGTATCCCGAGGCCCCCAGGGCCACTGCCCGGGCCACGTAAGTCGGGTTGTCATAGGTCGAGATCATCAGAACGGGGAGTTCGGGGTACTCGAGCTTGAGTCGACCGAGGCAGTTAAGACCATCCCCGTCCGCCATCCGCACATCCAGGATAACGAGGTCCGGGTTGCAGTGGGCGACTTCGCGAAATGCCTGTTCACCACTTTTCGACTCGGCAACAATCTCCAGGTCATTGTGCTCCGCAAGCAGGACACGGAAACCGAGCCTTAAGAGATCGTGGTCATCTGCCAGCAGGAGACGGATTGTCATAACGCGTGAATCGCTTGGAGGATCAAGCAGGGGGGGAGGAGGTAGGCTTCACGTGATCACAAGTATTACATGCTGGCCAAAGGAATGCCAGCACAACCCACCGTCTGCCAGTCACTCCCCAGGGATCCGCGGAAGTCGCCAAGGGAGACGAGGAGAACTCGCTGACCTGGAAGCAGACGACTCGCGAATCACGGGCACAGTCAACGTGAAGCTGGGGATTTCAAAATCCGGCAGCCGGTCCGCCAGAATCCGGAAGACATCTGCTTTCTCTTTTGCCTCGACTTTTTGCGGCGGAAGGCTTTCCTCATAAGAGGCTGACATCACGACCACCGGCACAACCTCCGCCAGTCCCTTGTCCGTGGCCCTCCCCATCTCCACTTTCCCCAGCTTCATACTCTGCTTCAGGCTTTCTGCCATGGACAGTGTCCGATCCATATTTCTCCCCACCAGATCTCTGCCGCCGGTCTGTGGTTTGTCGTCGGTCTGTGGTTTGTCGTCGGAGAAAGCAGGCTCCAGGGGCACCGATGTTGAGGCACGGGAAACACCGCTGAACCCGGCACGTGGCAGGGTCCGACCAGTATCGTACCGGTCCGCGGCTGTTGAGTTTCGGTCGACTACCACCGGTGGCTTACCAGCAGAAACATGGCCCGCGGCCTTGTTTTCCAGGTCCCTTCTCTCAACCTGCAGTACCGGGGATGTCCCGTTATGATCGGAAAGGTGATAGGCAGATGGGGAACGAAGGTCGATCTGCGCTACCTGCTTGTGCGTTGACTGGTCGCGCGCCTGGTCCGGTGTGACTTCACCGACCAGGTAGGCTGCCCAACCGGCCACGATAATAGAACCACACAGCATGATCGCCAGGACCAAGCTGCGCCGCTTGGCAGAAGACTCCGATTCTTTTTTTAGCACGACGACCATCCACCGTTCCCTTGGCTGCATTCACGATACAGTCTGTCATCATCCTTCTTCGACTTTCCGTGGGGGGTGCCTGAAATAAGATTTGCGGGTTAGGCAAAGTTTTTCGGTCAGGAAAAACAGGCGAAAACACGCCGCAAGTGAACCGCAGGGCTACTCTCGGTCGCCAGCAGTCCCAAGGCGCGGGGCAAACTCCCGGGCCTGCCGCAAGGGATCCTGGTAGTAATCCAGCTGGGCAGACACCCAATCTGCCAGCAGGGCGGAAAGCTCGGATAACCGCTCAGGGCTATCCCGGGATACGTCGGTCTGTTCCGTCGGATCCTGGTCCAGGTGGTACAGGCGGAACGTGCCAAAGTCCAGATCATAAAGGAGCTTCCAGCCACCCCATACAACTCCTACCTGGTTCGCCAGGGTTGTTTGCACGACCATGAACCGGGGGGGAGGCTGGCTTGTAGAAACAGCCTCCCAGTCCCCCTGGAAGCCGGGGTGGGGGGGCAACTGGAGTATCGACAAGACCATCGGGGGAACGTCGAGATGCTGCAGGGAGAGGCGGCTGACCGCATGCTTTACCCCCGGGTAACGAACCACAAGCGGGACCTTCATGACTTCATCATAAAGCTGGCTTGCATGGGCGCAGAACCCGTGTTCATAAAATGCCTGGCCCGTATCTCCCGAAACAATCAGCACCGTGGAGTCCCATTTCTCATCCGCCTTGAGCCCGGCCACCAGTTTCCCCAGCTGCTTGTCAACATAGTTGAGGCTGTCCCAGTACCGCCTTTTGACTACATCCACTTTCTCCCGGGGGAATCGTCCCAGGCGGATAGTAAAGTCCAGCTCACGAGGGCCAAACTGTACTGCATGATCCTCCGGCACGACGTAGGGGATGTGGCTGCTCTGCAGATTCATATACATGAAGAACGGCCGCTGCTGAGTGGCAATCCACTTGACCGCTTCGTTGACCGTCAGGCTGTCGTCCACCTTGCCAGAGAGCTTTGTCCTGGTCGAACTCTGTGCCTCTCCAACTGCAGGCGGGATCGAGTAACGGAATCCGGGAAAGTCCCCTGAATGGAAAAACCGATCGAAGCTGGCGGGATCCAGCAGCCGGATCATACCGCCCCAGTTCTCATCCTGGGAAGAAAACACAGCCGTCGCATAACCGAACCTGGCGAGAATATCATGGAGAAACGTGCGCGGGTAAGACGGTTGCTGTGGATAGAAGTATTCCCACTGGGACCTTAACGGGTACTGGGAATTCAAAATACAGAGGTCGGCATAATTGGAATGGCTCGACTGCGTGTAGACATTCGAATAGACCAGCGACTCCCCCGCCAGGGCCTCCAGGTTGGGCATCACAGGGTATTTTCCACCGCCATCGGAAAGCACGTCCGTCCGGAGGGACTCGACCAGGACAACAATCACGTTCCAGTCCCTGATCGCGGACGTGTCAGCATCCCTGGTGTATTCTTCCAGCGACACAATGGGCGGCCGTGTGAGCGGCCTGCCGGTCGTCCTTTGCCGTCTCAGCGATGCCAGGGCCGGCACGTCTCCATGGCCAAAGGAAATCGTCGCCAGGAAAGAGGGCAGGGGACCGAGATGGTTCTGGCGGCAGGACAGCCATCGCTGACCGACCGTGCTGACCACCCCCGTGTCGGGATGCCGCGCCAACAACTCGCCGGACCGGCGCAGCCGGAGATGTCCCAGCAGGCTACCGATCAACGATGACACCAGCAGGGCCAGCGCCACAGTGTAGACCGTTCTTCTCAGCAGGCGTCGTTTCACCGCCCAGCCAGCACAACGTGGCCCAAAACGTGCCAGCAGGAACGAGACAATCACGAAGCCCCCGATGACAAGGAGGATTTTCACGAGGTCGAGGTGCACTGCGTGCTCGACCACCAGGACCGGGAAAGCAAGCGCGAATCGAAGTGCCTGGATATCAATAAAGGCCCCGGCGCTGTCATAGCTCGCCCAGCTGGCAACCACGGCAAGCAGCGAGCCGAGCACGACCAGGATAACCAGCAATTTCCCCAGCCATCTCCCGTATCGTTGAAACAGGAGCTGGATCAGGCGCACCAGGCAGCCGATGGCAATCACCGCCATCCCATTGGTCAGGGCCAGGGTGCACAGCAGGGCCAGCCGCATCGTCATGGTCAGCGTCGGATCAGCGAAGAGTCCTGCCTGGTAGGAATAGCTCGAGACCAGGTCAAAACCGACCCAGCCAAGCCAGGCCCATGCCATCATGAATATCAGCAGGCCGGTGCTGGATCCCGGCCCGGAGGCATCCATTTCTTTCTCAACGGAATCGGACACGTCCAGCTCTAAAAGAGGGCGTAAATAAAGGGTGCTCCGCCGCTTGCGGAAATAACGACAAGCACGGCGATCAACGCCATGACAAGAAGGATCGGTATCAGCCACCACTTCTTGTTGTATTTAAGAAAGTCAACGAATTCCGTCACCAGGCCGGCCTGGGACGCCTCGGCCTCCGCCAGGAAATCATTCCCCTGCTTCACCCCACCAGGCTCCACCCAGTCCATCTCAGCTGACTTGTCACTTGCAGCAGACCTGTCGCCGCCCTGATCGTTATTCTTTTCTTCGCTTGTCATCCGTCTTCTTCTTTTGCTGGTGATAGTCGTTATCTAGAACTGACGAAAATACCGCCGCTGGTCCTCGACTGTTTCTCGCTCCACCCAGTAACTCTCTTCGCCTCCCGGGAAACGGCGTTTCATCGCATCCCGGCCTCTCAAACGCAACAGCAGGCCGATCGGTGTGATCACCAGATAGTATACCGCAGCAATCAATAGATGGCTGACAACAATCCCGACAGGAAAAGTGACCACCATCAGGACAACAAACAATGGTTGCAGGATCCGAGGCTGAATAAGCGAAACAAGGATACTCACCAGCGAGACCGTGGCCAGGACCAGGGCCAGCCGATCCTGGTCATATTGCAGCCAGGCAAAGAGAGCAACAAGCAGGCAGAAGCCTGGTAACCAGAATAGCCCAAAGGACCGAAGCTGGTGTTTTTCGGGCCGTAATTCAAGATCAAAAAGGGCCATCCGAGAATCCTAGTCCAGTGGAAACTGGTTTATGTACGCATCGATCTCATGGCGTGGTGCATCGGTTTGCTCGTCTTTGAGCACCACGAATCCCTCGATCACCAGTACATCCATGTTGGTTGCCAGGAAACAACGGTGGGCATCCTCCGGTGTACAGACGATCGGCTCTCCACGGATGTTGAAGCTCGTGTTCACGACCAGCGGACAGCCGGTCTGCTGGTAGAATTTTTCCAGCAGCCGGTGCAGCTCGGGCGCGTGAACCGGGTCGGCAGTCTGGACACGCGCCGAGTTATCGACATGGGTAATGGCAGGCACCCTGGAGCGACAGACCTGCAGCTTGTCGACGCCGCGATGCTGTCTGTCCTGGTCACTGAGTTCACTCCTCTGGTCATCCTGGACATCCGCCACCAGCAACATGTATGGGCTGACCTGGCCTTTTTCCATTTCGAAGTATTCATGGACATGGTCTGCCAGGATCACCGGTGCAAAGGGACGAAAGGACTCGCGGAACTTGATCTTGCGGTTCATCACCGACTGCATCTCACGGCTGCGGGCATCTCCCAGGATACTGCGGCTCCCCAGGGCCCTCGGACCGAATTCCATCCGGCCCTGCATCCAGCCAACAACCTTCTGGTCGGCCAGCAGGCCCGCCACGTGTTCTGCCAGGCGATCTCGATCCTCAAAGTGCTGATAACGGGCACCCTGCTGATCCAGATACGCCTGGACCTCGTCGGTGGCAAAGGCCGGCCCCAGCAACGCTCCTGCCTGGCTGTCATCCGGTTCGGGCGAACGTGGCTCATCCAGCAGCTGGTGCCAGGCGAAAAGGGCAACCCCCAGGGCTCCTCCCGCGTCTCCCGCCGCCGGCTGGATCCAGATATTCTCAAAGGGGGACTCCCGCAGGATCCGCCCATTCCCGACACAGTTCAAGGCCACGCCACCTGCCAGGCAGAGGTTCTGGCTGTGTCCCTGGCGATGGGCCGTGCGAACGGTCCGCAGCATGACCTCCTCGGTCACCTCCTGGATCGACGCAGCGATATCCATCTCCCGCTCGGTCAATTCCCCCTCGGCCTTTCTCGGTGGACTGCCAAACAGGTCATGGAACCGGCGGCCGGTCATGGTCAGACCCTGGCAATAGTTGAAGTAGGACATATCCAGCTGGAAAGAACCGTCTTCTTTCAGGTCCAGCAGGTTGTCCAGGATCAGGTCGACGTACCGGGGCTCGCCGTAAGGAGCCAGTCCCATCAGCTTGTATTCCCCTGAATTAACCCGGAACCCACAGTAATAGGTGAAAGCGGAGTAGAGCAGTCCCAGGGAATGGGGAAACCGCATCTCCTGGGTCAAGTGAATCCTGTTTCCCTGGCCATGCCCGATCGAGGCGGTCGCCCATTCTCCCACGCCATCAATCGTGACAATCGCTGCGTCTTCAAATGGGGAGGGGAAAAAAGCACTGGCGGCATGCGACTCATGGTGCTCTGTAAAGACAATCTTGCGAGAGTACTGGCCATCCAGCCCGCGGCGAATTTCTCTTGGCAGGTGCAGCTTTTGCTTGACCCACAACGGCAGTGCCTGGAGAAAAGACCGAAACCCACTCGGTGCGTACGACAGGTAAGTCTCCATCAAGCGGTCAAATTTCAATAGCGGCTTGTCATAAAAACCGACCAGGTCCAGCTCTGCGGCACAGATGCCTGCTTCCTGGAGGCAGTACTGAATCGCCTGCTGGGGAAACCGGTAGTCATGTTTCCGGCGGCTGAAACGTTCTTCCTGGGCCGCAGCGACGATCCTGCCATCGACCACCAGGGCGGCAGCCGAGTCATGGTAAAAGGCGGATATTCCCAGGATCGCCGTCATTTTTCCAGGTCCTGTTGATTGCCGTCTGCACGAGACGAAAAGAGAAACCGGCATCGCACACGAGGGGCCGATACTACCGGATTCGACCAACCGGGAAAGCCGCGTTAAGAGCAATCACCAGAGGTTATCTGGGCAGCAATCCAACACAGGTAATTGTACCGGTTAGACCGACTTTCAGGGATTCCGCCCGGGGGGGCGAACTATCCGAAATCAGGGGATCGCACCAGCCTATCCAGCGATTGCACGTCCCTGCCGCCGACCAGCACAAACAACGAGTCCCCGGCCTGCCAGGCGGCCAGCGACCACTGCCCGGTACTGGTCAGTTTTTGAAGCGGGTAGGGGGGAAGCGAATACTGCCGGGACGTCTTGATCACCACCAGGTAGGCCGTCCCATGACGCCGTGAGGAGAGATCAAGCATGACTGCACCGGAATCCAGCCCGGTGGAAAACACCTGCCACTGCCGGGCCTCGGGAATGACATGACGGTCCATCTCGTACTCTGCAGGCACCTGGTCGATCGCTGTTGACCAGCGTCCTGGCATGGCGACCTGCTTCTCCAGGCGGGGAAGCCATCGACCAGCCCGATCGGCCAGCTCCCGCGCCGGCAACGCTGAACCCCCCTGGTCGTCTCCCTGCCAGACCAGGGCCAGCGTGACAAGCACGGCCAGGCCAAGGGAGCTGGCCACCACCAGCAACCGGCGAGTGAGACGAGGGCTTTCCCCAGGGCCTGCTTGGTGCCCGGCCCCTGCCGCCCGAACCACAACCGCCTCCTCGTCAGCGGTTGGCCCCTCGGCCCCAACCGCTGCCATCACCAGATCACCTGCCTGTTCTCTTTCACCCCCATCTGCCGGCTCCACAGAAATCCGATCGAGCAGCCTGGTTTCCAGGTCTGCCGGCACATCCCCGTCAGAAAGCATCTCGCGGACAAGCCGGTCAAATTGCTCTGACCGCCGAAGCAGTTCCTGGCCCGTCTCATCCAGCCGGAGGCCATCGGCATCGCTGCTCCCTGGCCGACAGGCATCAATCGCCAGGTAAAGCTGTTTGTCGTCTCTGGTCATGTTTCCCTGCCCTCCCGGCCCGCCGGAGAGTTCTCTTTCGTCTCTGGACAGAGCAGCTTGTATCGCAGTTGTCCCTTGGCGCGTGACAGTCGGCTCATCACCGTGCCGATCGCAACCTGCATCGTGTCAGCAATCTCCTGGTAGGAGAGGTCTTCAAAATAGAACATGAACAATACCGTGCGGTACGGCTCCGGCATCTCATCCAGGGCCGCCTGCAGTCGCTCCTGGTCAAATTCCTCTTTCCTGATATCATCCGGAACCTGGTTCACATCCAGTTCCAGGCTACTACTGTCCACCGGACGACGCCTGCGGTACATCTTGAGGAACTGGTTCCTGGTAATCGCCAGCAACCAGCCCCGGGCCCTCTCTATCTCACGCAACTGGCCGATCTTCTGGTGGGCCGCCAGGAAGACCTGCTGTGCCAAGTCATCTGCATCGGCCGCGTTACCTGACAACCGGAAACCATACCGATAGACATCGCCGTGGTACTGGTGAATCAGTTGTTCGATGACGTTCTTGTCATCCGGGATCGCAGCCTGTTGGCCACAACCCGGCTGGGGTGCGGTCGCATCCATGGCTTCAACAAGTGATGTCTTGGGGACCACTAGAGAACTCCATCCAACGCGGCTACCGTATTGACCCACGGAAAGACCATTTTATTCCCGCCCGACTTGAAGAAACCGGTATTCTATGGCACCCCTATGCCAGTTACATCTCCTGGACTGCGTGGTGAGGGGCGTTTTTTCCGGCAGCCTCTTTTGCCATACGTGTTTAGACGCCGGCAGTTCGCTGAAGTTCCAGAATCCACAGGCCACATCGTCCTGTTTTCCGGCTCCGAGGAGGCTGCCCGCCGGGACATCATTCCGACATTTTCCGGGGTCGCGGGACACGACTGCCTGATTTCTTCTGCCGACGACCTCTCTTTCCACGCTTGTGGGATTCCACCTGCACGTCGGATAACTTCTCACCGATGGCATCCTGCATCTGGGTGATCCGGTCCCGGATCGCCGCGGCTCGTTCAAATTCAAGCTGCTCGGCAGCCTCCATCATCTCCGCTTCCAGCTCGCGAATATATTCCTCGGTAATATACTGTTCTTCCTCGTCCCGCCCCACAGCCTCGTTCGCCTGGCGGTGAGCCGCCGCCTCGCTTTCGATACCGTCCCGGATATTCTTCTGAATGGTCTCGGGCGTGATTCCATGCTCCTTGTTATAGGCCTGCTGGATCGCCCGTCGCCGGCTGGTCTCGTCGATTGCTTTCTGCATCGAGTTGGTGACCTTGTCCGCATAGAGAATCACCCGTGCATTGACGTGCCGAGCCGCCCGGCCGATGGTCTGGATCAGGGATGTTTCACTTCGCAGAAATCCTTCCTTGTCGGCGTCCAGGATGGCCACCATGGAGACCTCCGGCAGGTCCAGGCCTTCCCGCAGCAGGTTCACGCCAACCAGGGCCTCAAATGTTCCTTCCCGAAGACTCCGCAACAGCTCCACCCGCTCAAAGGCGTCCAGCTCGCTGTGCAGCCACTTGCAGGCAACTCCCTCCCGCACCAGGTAGTCCGAGAGATCCTCCGAGAGACGCTTGGTGAGAGCCGTGACAAGAACCCGTTCGCCAAGAGCTGCTCTTTCACGAATCTGACCCAAGAGGTGGGGAACCTGGCCGCGGGCCGAGACCACCTCGATTTCCGGGTCGAGCAGGCCGGTAGGACGGATCACCTGTTCGACCAGTTCCCCGTCGGTCTGGGAAAGCTCGAAGTCCCCGGGGGTCGCCGAGACATAGATCACCCGCGGGTTCTTCTGCTGCCATTCCTCGAAGGTCAGGGGACGGTTATCGAGCGCACTGGGCAGACGGAAACCATGTTCGACCAGCGTTGTCTTGCGGCTCCGGTCCCCCGCATACATCGCCCGCACCTGGGGAACGGTGGCATGGGATTCATCCACGAAGAGGAGGAAATCATCCGGGAAAAAATCATAGAGTGTCGAGGGGGGCTGGCCCGGCTTTCGCCCCGAGAGGGCACGGCTGTAGTTTTCCACGCCAGGGCAATATCCCATCTCCTGCATCATTTCCAGGTCAAATCGGGTCCGGGCACTGAGCCGCTGAGCCTCGAGCAACTTTCCCTCGCCACGGAACTTCTCCAGCTGTTCTTCCAGTTCCTCGCGGATCTCCGCAACGGCCCCTGCCACCCTTTCATCGGGCATGACGAAATGCTTGGCCGGGTAGATGAAAAGCCGGTCCTCACGACTGATCGTCTCGCCGGTCAGCGGGTTAATGATCGCCAGCTGGTCAACCTCGTCTCCCCAGAACTCGATACGAAAAGCGAACTGTTCATAAGAGGGCCAGATCTCGACGCAGTCCCCCCGCACCCGGAACTTGGAGCGTTCAAACGAGACATCGTTGCGCTCATACTGGATATCCACCAGCTTCATCAGCATCTCGTCACGATCCACCTGCTGGCCCCGCGACAACGCCACCATCATTTCCTTGTAATCCTCCGGAGACCCGAGGCCATAGATACTCGAGACACTGGCGATGATGATCACGTCCTTGCGACTGACCAGCGAACTGGTGGAAGCAAGCCGCAGGCGGTCGATCTCCTCGTTGATGGAGGCATCTTTTTCAATGTAGATGTCACGCTGTGGAATGTACGCCTCGGGCTGGTAGTAGTCGTAGTAACTGACAAAATAGTGAACCGCATTATTGGGGAAAAACCCCTTGAACTCGGAGTAAAGCTGGGCAGCAAGTGTCTTGTTGTGCGAGATCACCATGGTCGGCAACTGCACCTGCTGGATCACGTTGGCCATCGTGAAGGTCTTGCCGGACCCGGTCACCCCCATCAAGACCTGTTCCCCCTGGCCCTTCTCCAGGCCCTCGGCAAGCGCCTGAATGGCCTGGGGCTGGTCACCAGCCGGTTCAAATGGTTTGTGAAGCTGAAAACTCAAGGGGGTCGAACCTCAACGATAAATTCAGGATGGCTTTGAATGATGAACCGGCGGTGTCACGAAAAGAAACGGCCTCGCTTTTTCCCTTGTCACTGGGCCAATCCCAGGCACCTGGTCCAGTTCATCCACCGACGTGAACAGGCCATGTTCACGGCGCCACAGGACGATGGCCCTGGCCGTTTTCTCACCGATCCCGGGCACCATAACATATTCTATCCAGGTGCCCCGGTTCAAATCGACACGGTAGTCGATCGGCCGGCGAAGCGGTTGATCCGTTTGGAAACGACGCCCGGAAGGCCCCGCCAGCGACCATCCCCGTGCCGACACGCCGAAACAGGCAAGTAGCATGAGCCATGACAATGTCTTCAGATCACGCTCTTTCCAGATCCACTCCACCGCCTTGCTCCCCCTTCAAAAAGGCGAATCCTCCACCACCCGGTTGCTTCCCTGCTTAACTCCTCGACAATGAATCATCCGGGAGCATCCCCCGGGAGGCAACCTGGGAAAAAAGAAAACCCTGTCACCACCTGCCATGAACGAATCCCCCGCCACTCCCGACTACCGCCAGGTCCAGTGGGATGATGAACTGGAACATCACCTCCGACTGCTGATTCGACTTGCCGTGCTGGAAGACCTTGACCGGTACCACGACTGGACAACCCTGGCGCAGGTTCCCGCCGGAGCGGAAGGAGCGGCCGAGGTCGTAAGCCGCCAACAGGGAACGCTGGCAGGCCTGGCCGCGATCCCGGTGATCCTCGATGAAATGAATGCCCAGATCACCTGGTCCCCCATTGCCCAGGACAGTGCCCCGGCCCAGGCCGGTCAATCGCTGGGAACCCTTTCCGGTTCCTCCAGGGACCTGCTGGTGGTGGAGCGACCTCTACTGAACCTGGTCGGCCGCCTCAGCGGAATCGCCACGCTCACGCGTCAGTACGTCGACCAGATTGCAGGCAGTACGGCACGCATCTATGACACACGAAAAACAACCCCCGGCTGGCGGCGGCTGGAAAAGTACGCCGTCCGCTGCGGCGGAGGATCCAACCATCGTGGCGGGCTTTTTGACGGCATCCTGATCAAGGACAATCACCTGGCAACGAGGGACAACCAGGAAGCAGCCAGCCCTGCCGCTGCACTCCGACAGGTCCGCGGGTTTATCGAGCAGTACCAGGCGGACAACCCAATGCCGGAGAACCTGCTGGTCGAAATCGAGGTCGACACGCTCGACCAGCTGGCCGATGCCCTGGCGGCTACTCCCGATATCGTGCTGCTGGACAACATGTCAGCAGAGATGCTGCAAGAAGCGGTGGCCTGTCGTGACCGGCTCTCCCCCGCCACGCAACTGGAGGCCTCCGGTGGTGTCACGCTCGAGAAGCTTGCGGCCATCGCCACAAGCGGCGTGGAGCGAATTAGCGTGGGTGCTCTCACGCATGCAGCCAGCGCCCTGGACATCGGCCTGGACTGGGTCGATGAGAAAAGAAGAGGCTAGGCGGCCTCATCCACCGGCTCCTCATCCACCGCCTCCTCATCCACCGGCTCCTCATCCATCGGCTCCTCATCCAGCGGCGCTTCCGATTCCCCGGACTGCTCCGTCTCCTTGGGCCCTCCGGTCCATTCTTCCAGCACGTCCTCGATCTGTTCATTGAGCTGGTCCAGCTGCCCGAGGACCTCGTCCTGCCGGGCATCCAGCTCTTCAAGTAGCGTGTGGCCGTTCGGTTCCGTCATCGAATGCAGACCCGGCAAAGAGAAGGGAAGGGCGGGAGTGACCGTACGCCATCACCGCCTCGATGCAATCAGGATCGGCATCGGCAGGATGGCCGGTTGACCAGCCGCCGTGGCATTCGACATGTCCCAATGACGGTGACTCTTCCAGTCAGGGGAAGTTTGACGATTAGCCTCCCGGGGAGATGAAACCCTCCAGTAACTTGACCGCGAAGGGCCCCAGCGATTACCTTTTTGGGAATTGATCCTGTTTCCCCACCCCGAAACGTCCCACCGAGAGAAAAGAGCTTTTGCCATGCGAACTCCCTTCCTGCTTCTTGTCGTCACGGCCGGCCTGCTGATCTCCAGCCATCCACGTGCCGCCGCGGAAAACTGGCCCCAGTGGCGCGGCGCCAAGCTCGACGGCGTCAGTCATGAGACAGGACTACCGCTCACGTGGAGCAAGACGGAAAACATCGCCTGGCGCGTTCCGCTGCCGGGCCCGGGTGGTGCCACCCCCGTGATCTGGAAGGACCGAATCTTCCTCAGCAGCACCGAGGGAGACCAGCTGGTGCTGCTCTGCGTCCAGACCTCCGGCAAGGTGCTCTGGAAGCGCGTCGTGAGCGAGGGGAACAAGGTAGTCCGTGGGGACGAGGGAAATGCTGCCTCCCCCTCACCCTCGACCGACGGAAAACACGTCTGGGTGATGTTCACCAACGGGGCGCTGGCGTGCTACACCGTCAACGGGGACGAAACCTGGAAGATTGACCTGCAGGAACGGTTTGGGAAATTCCGTATCGCCTTTGGCATGACCTCCACGCCCGTTCTCGATGGGGATCGACTGTACCTGCAGTTGATTCACGGCGACGGGAAAGCGGACACCCGCGAAGCGACCATCGCCGCCCTGGACAAGGCAAGCGGCGCCACGCTCTGGAAGACCGGTCGGCCCAGCGAAGCCTACGCCGAGAATGAACATTCCTATGCCTCGCCCGTCCTTTACCGCGACAAGCAGCGGGCTTACCTGCTCAGCCACGGGGCCGACTATATCGTCGCCCATGACCTGGACGACGGCAGTGAACTGTGGCGCTGTGGCGGCCTGCATCCGCCCACCTACGATCCCACGCTCCGCTTCGTCGCCTCCCCGCTGGCAATCCCCGGCCTGATCATCGTTCCCTCGGCCAAGCGGGGAGTGACCCTGGCACTGCGGCCCGACGGGAGCGGTAACATCACCGACAACGAGAAGTTCATCCACTGGTCGTTCGACATCACGCCCGATGTCCCCTCGCCCCTGGTGCTGGACGACATCGTCTACCTGAACCGGCAGAACGGAAACCTGATCGCGCTGGACCGGGCCACCGGAAAACAGTTCTACGAATCACGCACCCATGCCGACCGCCACCGCGCGTCCCCTGTCTATGCCGATGGCAAGATCTATCTCTCGGCACGGGACGGAACGGTGAGCGTCTGCCAGCCGGGCAAGGAATTCAAGCTGCTGGCAACCAATACCATGGAAGAATCGCTGGCCGCCTCTCCCGCCATCAGTGGCGGGCGGATTTACCTGCGGACGTTCAAGGCCCTTTACGCGGTCGGTGAAAAGTAGAACCCTAGCCGTTCCACTGCTCGGCAACATCATCGGCCAGCGAGTCGATAAGCGACTCCAGGTCATCCTGGCCGGCTGCCTCGCCCGCGTCGGCCGTGCCGGTCATCCAGCGCTGCAGTCCCAGGTCCGCTGACTGGACCTGCCGTGGCTGTTCCATCCGTACCGCATCCTGGGACGTGACGACTGGCTGGCTCTCGTCCACGGCAACCGGGCTGCTGGCCAGGGGTGCCTGGTCGACTGCCAGCATACCGATCACGTCCAGCGGGGCCTCCCCCTCACCCGTGTCCTGGGCGATGGCAACCGCCGAGCGATCGTTGAGGTAAGTGATCACTGCCAGGGCGTCCATGGGAGTGATGTGAGCATCCCTGTTGACGTCGAACCGGGTGTTGGGCGTGGCTATTTCACCCTCGGCTTCCAGCGTGATCGGCCGTGAACCATGGTGATTCAGGTCGTTGATAATCTGCAGGGCATCAATCGGTGAAACCACGCCGTCGCCACTGGCATCCAGGAGCTGAAGTTCTCCCTCACCGCCGCCACCGGCACTACTGCCTCCGATGGCATTCACAGTCACGGTGCGGGTGCCGTAGCTGATAATGGCATGATCGACAACCTGGCTGGTAGCCGGTTCATGGACCAGCGAATCATGTTCCGGGCTGACATCCGCCGGGTCCAGCTGGATCGTGGCCGACCCTTCCGCCTTGGCAATAAAGGTCATGCTGGCCAGCTCAATGGCACCGTTGCCAAGCGGCGTGAAGCCCTCCTGGACAGCACCCAGTTCATCGACAACCCCCGGGACACCCACGATTCCCTGCTGGAAATTGGTGTAGTTGGTTCCGTAGTCGATCGGCGTGGCACTCGGTTTGACATCCACAAAATCCGCATCAAAGAGCACATCCATGAAGGCACCGAAAAGCCCTGCATCGACCGGCGCGATTCCGCCACGGGCATCCTGCACCGAAACCCGGACCTCGAATTCCTGCCCGACATCCACCTGCGAGAGCGGCGTCCCGGTGACCGGATTGATTGTTTCGACAATGTAATTGATGCCATCATCACAGCTGGCCAGTTCCGGATCCGGGCTGCAGGCACCGCCCGCCTTGGAGACCTGAACCGTTACATTCGCCGTACGAGTGGTGTTATTCGTATCACTGACGGTATAGCTGAAAGAATCCAGGTTGTAGAACCCGGCCGCCGGCGTGTAGAGGATCTGGTTGGTGGCCACATCGACCTGCACGCTTCCGGTCGTGCCGGAGGTATTGAGGCCACTGGGCACCAGTGTCAGCGGCCCGCTGGCTCCGGTAATATCGTTGGCCAGCACGTCAATCGTCGTGGTGGGCGGATTCGCATCGGCCCCGACCACATCGCGGTAGTCGTCAATCGCAACCGGGTCCTGGAAAATCGTCTGCACCTCGACCTGCACGGTCGCCGTGGAGCAACGTTCCGGCGTGGCCGCACAGTCGACGGTGGGTGAATCGCCCACCGTGTACGTAAACGTTTCCAGCGGCGGCGTGGTGAAGTTGTTCAGCGGCGTGTAGAAGAGCGTGCTGCCGTCCGGCGTGATCGAGACCGATCCGCCCTGGTCGGGTGTTCCCACCGAGACAATGGTCAGGGCACCGGTCGAACTGGCAAAGTCATTTGCCAGCACCAGGAGCTGGTTATTGGCACTGTCCTGGGCGACGGCGAAAAAGTCATCGATGGCAACCGGGTTGTCATCGAGGATCAGGACCTGGTAGTCCTCCACTTCCCCGACAATCGCCTCGCCGGCCGGACCAATGCCTCGCTCGTAACCGTAGCGGAAACGGGCATAGGTGAGCCCCACTTCGGCCGCTTCAGGAACGGCGATCGTCAACGTGGACGTTCCCTCGGCAACGGCCTGGTCAATCACCACCTGCTCGCCGGCGTCGTTCCAGTCCCCGTCGCCGTTGTAATCGATCCAGCCCTGGATCACGCCTGGCGAGTTACTGCCATGGGTGACCGTGACCTCGATATCGGCGGCGAGTCCCTTGACCAGCGGCTGGTCATTGTTGAAACGGACACCATCTTCATCGTCACTCGTCTGCAGGTCATCGCCGTCGGCAGCTCCCGAGGGCTGGCCGTCAATCTCCGAATCGACGATCGAACCGAGAGCAAAGTCTGCAAGAATCCCGTGCACCGCCCCGCCGTCTGCAATCAGGGTCGGGTACGGAGCCGGGGCGTCCCCGTAGTCGTTCTGTGCATGGCTGCCAAAGTTGACGTCAAGGACCGGAAGGCCCGAGACAATCGTGATATCGTGATGGCCTACCGCCGGTTCGGTGGTCACCCAGCCTGGTGCCAGCACTTCCCGCACGGTATAGGCTCCGGGCTGGTGGAATTCGATGGCATAATGGCCATCGGCATCCGTGATCGCAGCCGGTTCACCGATATCGATCCGCAGGTCACTGTCAATGTCCAGGTACATGTAGACACCGGCCAGGCCTTTTTCGATCGCCGGATCATCCTGCACACCGTTCCCATTGACATCGTCGTACTTCGTTCCAAAAACGCCGAGCGATACCGCGGAGGGTGTAAAGCCAAAATCAACATCCGACGTCGAGTTCCCATTCACGACGAACACGTCATGCGAACCATCGTTGAATTCTCCACCGGGGATCTGCTCCAGGCCCGGTTCGGTCTGGACGAAGTCCGGCACCGGCAGGGCACGAACCTTGAACTCGCCACCCGTGTAGAAGGTAAAGTTATATTCACCCGCCGTGTCAGTCAGGGTATATGGTTCCAGCCGCTCATGGGTCCCGTTGCCGTTCAGATCCATGAAAATAGTCGCGTTCACCAGCGGGCTTTCACCAACATTTCGCACACCATCCTCGTTCGCATCAATAAATGCTGTTCCGGCAACATCCGCCGGGTTGGGAGGCATGTCGTAGGCGGTGTTAAAAGGAATCAGATCATCTGGCAGGGCACCAGGGCCTGCATTCAGGCGGTCGGCGCTGAATCCAAGACCGCGGCGGGAAAATGCCTTCCAGATCACGTCCAGGTTCACACCGCCGGTAAGCCCAATATCTGCCGCCATCATGGCATCACGCATATCACGAAAACTGGGATTGGCATTCACCAGTTTCAAACCGTCCAGGACAAGCTGCATCGCGTAATTGTTCGCACCCGTTGTCAAATCAAGAAAGTCGGGGCCGGTCGTGGAGAAAATCGGGGGTGGGAAATCAAACTGGTTTCCCTGGGCCAGGGTACTCACTGCCTGCCCGATATCCTGGTTGAAAGCAACAGACATCATGCCCGGGGTAAAGTTCTCCGCACCGGTGGCCCCGCCGTACTTGGCAATCAGTTCCCAGGTCATGTCATAAAGCGTGGAGGCCCAGATTTCGCCCGCATTGTGTGCTTCATCGTTGGTGGTAACCGCTCCCAGCAACAGCTGCGGCGTGTCGAGATCATTCCACTGGTCAAAATCAATGGGATTGACGGTCGTGTCATAACTGTAGGGATTTCGGCGAACCCCGGGATTCACACGGTCCTCGTCCACCGGCGTGAAAAAATGACCGATGTAGGGACCGACCTCGATCGCATCGTCGGGAGCCTGGGTATTCTCCATCGTGAACATCAAACCCATGTAATCGGCGATTCCTTCATGGATCGCATCGAACTGCCGGACGATCGGTCCAGTCAGGTTCAGCGTGGCCGGGCCACCCACGAGCCGCTCGATAACTCCATGGGCATACTCGTGAATAATGACGTCGTTACTCAGGCCAAAGTCCCGGCCCAGGGGATCCCCATCGAGCCCCGTGTTACAGAAACCAAGTACCATCTGTGGGGTGATGCCATCCACGGTTGGTGCAAAAAATGCGTTACAGCCCTGGCCCGGGTAGGGACTTGCCTGAGGAGGTCCTTCGAGGGGGTCCTGTGCCTGAACACGGACATGGTCTCCCGCACCGGGCAGGCCGGTGTAGTTGGATGCCTGGAAGTTTCCTGCCGCTTCATCGAACCCGTAATTAAAGAGAACATCATGCGCCGTGTTCACGGCGTAGAAGACATTCGTGATGATCGCATCCTGGTTGACCGGGTCCTGGTTCCCCAGCGACGGATCAAAGGTAAAATTAAAATCGAGATCGTCGCCACCGTCCGGGCTGTGGTTAATGGGGTTAAAGCCATCGACCAGGTCACCCAGGACCACATGCGCATTATTTCCACGGGTAATGGTGTATTCAGGTCCCGCGAAGCCGTTCGTGTCGTGCCACCCAAAGGGAGAACCATTGGACGTGGCCGGATCCACGATGCTCGTCTGGCTTCCTTCCAGCGGATCATTGGTCGGTAGCTCCAGGGCCTGGTAACGGGCGTAGCGGACGCCATCGTATCCATAAATGAACCCATTCTCTTCCG
This sequence comes from uncultured Pirellulaceae bacterium, assembly GCA_964476375.1. GTDB lineage: Bacteria > Planctomycetota > Planctomycetia > Pirellulales > Pirellulaceae > SAT2750. The sequence goes on along the minus strand of CAYYZW010000079.1, from coordinate 3,464 downwards.
CATTCACGAAGACCGTGTTGGTTGCAATTCCATCTTCCCCGGTGAAATTTACCTTCCAGGCAAGATCCGCACCGTTATACGTGGGAAGATAAACCAGCTCTCCCTGGACCGCCGACGACGCGATACCGCCACCGGTCAGCGCGAATTCCATCTGGCCCGTGGTGTTTTCGCTAATCACGTTGACATTTTCTGTCAGTGTCAAACCCAACCCCGCCGCGACCGTGGCAAAAGCCTGTTGCGGGGATACTGTCACGCCACCTGTCAGCGGTGCAGTCCCCTGAAGGCCGCTGACAAAACTACTGCCTGCCATCAGTACACTGCCGTCGTTATCCAGGTTGATATTGGCCATGGCACCGACCACATCCAGGCCATTGTGCTGCTGCTGCAGGGCAATGTGAGTGACCCGGGTGTGGGCACTCATGTATTCACTCAAGACACGAAATTCACCCAGACCGGATGGATCCAGGCCGTACTGGTCGGCATTCGCGGCAAAGAAATCACTGGTCACCTGCATGGGAGTCTGGCCCAGGGCCGTCCCCGACAGGTACCCTTCCCCTGCCTCCTGCGTGGTGGGAGCCAGGTACATCATCCCGGAGGCCTCTCCCTCGGCCACGGGGACATCCACGGCACCCAGGTCGGCAGCCAGCATCATACGGTCTTCGAGTGGCTCGAAGCCGGCACGCCTTTCCACCTGGAGCTGCCGCTGCAGCCGTCGCTTGCGTCGTCGAGACTTTTCCATCGTGCGCTGATGTCGTGATTTCACGAGATCTTACCTTTCGTCTCGAAGCCCGGCGTCGCCACTCTGCTGACTTTCAGTGAAGCCTGCTGGAGATGCCGGGTTTCTTTCTTGGTTGGGGCAGGTTGCCTCAATACTTACCTTAAATTACGCCAAAACCGTGTCAACGAATTTGCGTGTTTCTTCCGTTCTCTGCAGCAGCCGGTTAGACATCCATGTCTTTTTCCGGCCTCCGTGCCGGTGCCGACTGCTTTTTCTCCAATCGCTGTTCTGTTGTGTGGGATGCTGGGATCCCTCCAGTCGAGATCCCAGTCTTGCCGTGCCAATCGCTCCCTACCAACTCCATTCCGCGCCAAAGGTAAAGCCGTGGTACAGGGCTTCACCGTTATCGACCAGCACCGCCGGACGGCCCGAGCCGACAAAGGGTGGTACCGAGTTAAAGTTCTCTGCGGCCAGGGCCACACCATCGAGGAAGATCACCTGGTATCCACCCCGGAAGTTCCAGTTCTGGTTCAATCGCCAGGTCCCCATGGCACCGCCCTCCAGCACGAAGGAGACCTGCTTGCTCTCCAGGTGATCCTGCACCGGGGTACCAATCGAGGTGGCCTCGATCGTGGTATCCTGCTCCGCACGAACCCCGTACACACCACCCTTCATTTCCAGACCGATACGCACGCCCGGTGCCACGCAGTTCCAGAGATCCCCGCCCAGCTGGAAACCGACCATGCTGTTACGGGTCTGAACCGAATAATCCAGCGAGCTGCTGTTGAGTGTGCTCACGGTGTTGTGACTGAAATCCTCCAGCAGGTAGACGAAACGCACACCGGCATGGACCGAACCCTGCCAGCGGCAGTCGGGCTCCTGCCAGCGGCGGCGAATATGCAGCTCCACGCTGTCGATCGAGGAGGAGTAACTCAGGCCGTGAAAGCTTGCCTGGTCGGTCTCGCCAAAACCACCAAAGGGATTGGTACCGAAGTCACTGAAAACGGAATAGAGATTGTTGGTGGCACTGCTGACCGTGTTGACCGAGTCAAAGTTAAAAAGGCCAAAATAGGTCATCTCCAGGGCGTTACTGCCAAACAGCTGCTTGGCGAAGGAGAACTTCATCCCCAGCTCGTTGTCAAAGTCCAGGTCATCCACGCCCAGCACGATCGGGCCAAGGATGCCGTCGCTGGTGAAATTCGTGTTGTTACCAACCTCGTCCCGCTTGAGGTACATGCCCTCGATATGGATATCAAACCAGCGAGGCCGGCAGCAGTCTTCCATGCCCTCGGGGACAAGCCGCGGCATGGCGGCCTGCATGCGGTGCAGGAAGGCACCGTTGCCAAACTGCAGCAGGGGCCGCTGGCTCCCTGCCGCCTGGTCTTCATCCGAGGAAAGGGACATGGTCACGCCCGAGGACTGGACCGGAGCCAGCTGGGCTGCATAGGCGGCCGGGACCATGCCGGCCGGTGCGTACTGGGGATATCCCTGGGGAGGATAGGGCTGGGCCATCTGGCCAGGACCAGGCATCCCCATACCAGGAGCCATCATCGGTGCGGCTGTCGGGCCGTAGGGAAGCTGGGCCTCTACCCGCTCGGCCAAACCACCCAGCAGTAAGACAACTGCCAGGCTCCATGCCCAGTACCTCAGGTATTTCATTACTTCTACTCCGCGACAGATGGTATTGAGGTTGTGCGACCCGGCACCGCGACAGTCATCACGCTGATGGGGAGAATTGCTTGAAGGAAGCATCTTCGTCTTCGCACTGTCATACATCGGCAGTATCCGTTTATTCGTTAACCTTCATCGGTTCGGCACAAAGCGCAAAACCAAAACGTCCGGTATTCCCGGAATACTCCATTTAATCGGCAGACTTTGACTCCAACTCGCGAGTTGTTTGAAGAAATTCCGGTGTCCAGCCCGCAAATCCCCATTTCTGCTAGCACGTGAGGAGTTCTGAGCCCCCCCACTACCTGCCCCGGTTACCCCAGATTGCCAGCAAGGATCTATCCTGACAGCCCAAAACGTATCCTGGAGAAGTGCGAGAGGGAGATTTGCCTCGGCAGGGTGGGAATGGCACAATAGCCGGCATTCAAAATTGCTGACTCTTACCAAGGACCTGTGGCATGCTTCTTCGTCTTACTCGTTCCTGTCGTCTCCTTCTGCTTGTCACGCTGTTTGCCTGCCCGGAGGCATTCGCCCAACAGGACAGCTCGCGGACGCCCTGGACGGCCTCACGGCTCACAGGGACACCTGAACCACCAGCCCCGTACATCGTGGAGCGGATCTACCCGCAGATTCAGTTCAACCAGCCGGTGATCTTCACGCACTTGCCCACCAGCGAACGTGTTTTCGTCGTGGAAAGAACGGGCAAGATCTTTACTTTTGTCCCCAGCAACAATCCCCAACAGGCCCTCTCGGCCACCCCCGCTCTGGACCTGGCGGTGGACCTGGCAGCCGAAATCGAGGGCCTGCAGGCAATTTACGGCCTTGCCTTCGACCCCGATTTTGAAAACAACCGTTTCTGTTACATCTGCTACATTGCCGCGGCCAACGTGGAGGACGGCACCGTTGTCTCTCGTTTCGCCATCCCCCCCGCCGCGCTTCCCCGGATTGATGCAGCGACGGAAAAACAAATCATCCGCTGGAAGTCCGGCGGCCATAACGGTGGCAGACTGAAGTTCGGTCCGGACGGGCACCTGAACATCACGAACGGGGATGGCGCCTCGCACACCCATCCGGATGG
>CAYYZW010000078.1:0-3789 GCA_964476375.1 uncultured Pirellulaceae bacterium | reverse complement strand
CATAGGCCCATCGGCAGCGGGTGCGAGTGCCCGGCCATTGTTCACGTGGCAGGCAATACAGCTTCGCGCCACATATTGTGGTCCCAGCTTGCCGGCCTGATCGCTGTAGGCTGGGTTGGGTTGTTCCGAGTGTTCCCCGCTGCCAAAATCGGTATGGTGCAGCCGACGCCCCAGCATGAACGGCTGGCCACTGGCGGGGGCCGTATTCAGCGCCATCTGTTTGAAGTGTTCTCCTGGCTCGCTGGAATACTGGTAGGGAAGTGTCAGCCGGCCACCGAGCCAGGCTTTTTCCGGCAGGGGAGCCGAGTCGATATTTTTCCCCTCCCCACGCCAGGGGACAATGCCACGGCCGACGATGTAAAGCATCGCGCTCCCGTAGTAGTTCTTTCGGCCGTTCCTGGGCGCGACAAGAAACGGGCTGAACTCAAACTCCATCCGGTCACCCACCTCGAGTCCACGACGCTCGGTGTTGTTGTAATGGATCGTGGTCGTGTACCTGTTTTTCCCGGCCGGCCTGGTGGCCACGTTGTGGTGGTACTCGGCCGGTGTGTTGATACCACGAAAGAAGCAGCGGAAGTCGGGATTGTTGAGCGGGGAAAGCGAGGTGATGTTGACCGTGATCTCCGTGCCCCCCTTCGCCACCCGGTCGATCAACTCGATCGTGACCGTTCGTTCTTCCCAGTAGAAGCTGAGGTAATGATCGTAGGCACCATTTTCCCGGGCATGCCGGTCACGCACGCGGTCCGAGAGTCGCGTGACCAGTGCGTCGGCAGTCTCTTCGGTCGTGGCTGGTTCCCCTGGCGTGCTTTTATCGAAAAGCGAAACGATCTCGGGCTCCGCAGCAAAGGTGATCGTACAACAGAGGAGGAGAGTCCAGGCGGGGAGGGTTTTTTGGATCATCTGGATGAAGGCCAGTGCGTTCATGGGAAAAGCAGGCAACAAGGAGATTGGTGTTGGCGACGAGGATATCCCCCAGCCATGAAAAAATGCTACCTCGTCAGGATGAAAGGTCAATCCTGGCAGGGCCTTCGCTTTCCAGGCAGCAGTGACGATTTCTCGATCAAGTTTCGCTAGAATGGGTTGGCGCAAGGACGCCAGGCGCCCCTGGGTCGTATTGAATCAACTGGAGATCTGGCCGATGAATCGAATCACCTGGATCGTTATCACAGCGTTGTCCTTCCTGGCGACAGCCGCCATGGCGGAGAACTGGCCGGCATGGCGCGGCGCGGCCGGTACCGGTATCAGCCATGAATCCCGTTTGCCAACACGTTTTAGTCCATCGGAGAATGTCAGCTGGAAAGCCCCCCTGCCGGCCGCCGGCAACTCGACCCCGATCGTCTGGGATCAGCGGGTCTTTCTGACCTGCCAGGACGACGACGGCAAGATCCGCAGCCTGATCTGCTTTGACCGGGACAATGGCAAGAAGCTATGGCAGCACGATGTACCGTATCCGCAGCAGGAGACAGCCCACAGCGATAACCCGTTTTGTTCCGGTTCACCGACGACCGACGGGACGCTTGTTTACGCCAGCTTTGATTCTGCCGGCGTGGTCGCCTGCGATTTCTCCGGGAAAGTTGTCTGGCAGCGGGATCTGGGAAAACTGACCCATGTTTTCGGGCCCGCCTCGACCCCGGTACTTTACAAGCATCTTTTGATCATCCACCGTGGGCCCGGCGACCCAACTCACATTGTTGCCCTGGACAAGAAGACCGGGAAAACGGTCTGGGATACGCCCGAGAAGGGAATCAACGACAAGCTCTATGGATCCTGGTCGACACCGGTGATCTACCGCGTCGGTGACAAGGATGAGTTTGCACTCTCGATGCCGGGGCAATTGAAGGGCTTCGATCCATTGACCGGTAAGGAACTCTGGAAGTGTGATGGCCTGGGACCAAGTAATTATCCTGATACGGCGGTTGGCGAGGGGGTGTTGATCGGGGTCAGTGGATTCCAGAAATCAATGATGGCTGTCCGCATGGGGGGGCGTGGCGACATTACCAGTGAGCGGTTATGGCATGTCGAGATGACCCAGCAGCGAGTCGGATCGGGAGTCGTCCATGACGGATATCTTTACGTCTCCAATGCTCCCGGTATTGCCGAGTGTATTGATGTCAAGACGGGACAATCCGTCTGGAAGGAGCGACTGGGCGGTACCCTCTGGGGATCGATGTTGCTGGTTGGAGACCGTTTGTATGTCAGTAACACGCAGGGCGAGATTTTCATTCTGGATGCGAGCCCGCAATATCGGCTGATCGCAAAGAATGCGATGGAAGAACATATCAAGGCCGCACTGGCTCCCTCCGACGGCCAGCTGTTCATCCGCACCTACAAGAACCTCTACTGCGTGGGCGCGAGGCGAAAGTAAGCCCAGTGTGGGTTAGTCCCGGGGAAAACGTTTGCGAGCCTGTTCGTGGCTAAAGCCGTCGGCTCTCTGCTGGAAGCCTCGCATCGTGGTCACAGCCGGCTTGAAAGTCCCGTCGCCACACCCGACTAGCAGCGAGATGCTGCGATGGCGATAGTTTGCCGTTACCAGGTCGAGAACGCCATCGCCGTCAGCATCAAAAGTGACGACACCGTAGTTACCCAGCCCGGTCTCGTAGTTGGTCGGCGATGGAAAATTGCCGGAACCGTCATTGACGAAGACGGTGGCAAAGTCTTCGGTCCAGTGTGTCACGGCAAAGTCCAGGTCGCTGTCCTGGTCGAAATCACCGACGGCAAAGAAGACGCAGTGTTTTCCACCGTCCATCAGCCTCTCGGCTGCAAATGTGCCGTCACCGTTACCGGGGAACAAGGAGATCGTGGAGGAGGACCAGTTGGCTGTCAGGATGTCGAGCTTTCCGTCCCCGGTGAAGTCGCGGGCACGGACATCGTTAATGCGGAAACCGGACGTGGTCACAACCTGTCGGGCCAGCTTTGGCGGCGTGGCGAAGACGGATCTGCCGGGACTGATCCAGAACGATACGGTGTGGCCCAGCTCGTTGGGAACGAGCACGTCCAGGAAGCCGTCGCCGTTGAGGTCCGCTGTTTCCACGTAGTATGCCGAGATGCCCGCCTCCAGCATGATCGGCTCCCCGAATTCCCACCGGCCCAGGCCTCGACGAAGGTAGAGCCTGCCGGTCTCGGTGTCGTCGCTCCGGCCGGTACCGCGAGCCGTGTAGAGCAGGTCATGCTTGCCATCCTGGTCAAGATCCGCCAGTGCGACCCCCTTGGCGGCACTTTCCGTCAGGAACCGCTTCATCGGTTTAAAATGCCCGTTCCCCAGGTTCCGCGCCAGCAACACGAATGTCTCGCGGCAGCCGACGGCAAGGTCGAGTTTACCATCGCCGTCCAGATCGGCGGTTGCAAAGTTATAGGATCCTTCGACAAACCCCTCGTCGCCTGGTGGGCGAATCGGGGTTATTGCAAGGTGCTTGAAGCGGCCACGGCCATTACCCTGTTCAATCGTCAGCAGGCCAAGGTCATGGAAGCCGACGGCAAGGTCGACGATGCTGTCGCCGGTGAAATCAGCCGCCAGTAACTTGTAGGGGCCGCCGAGTCGTGGCGGCTCTGCAGATGTCGTGCTAACGCCCAGGGGAAGTGAGAGTATCAGAAGAAACGTTTTGAACTTCCAGCACATCATCGTTTCCCTACTTTCCGATTGGAAGCAGCTCGATACTGTCACGAGCAGCACTGACCTTGAAACGGACCATGTAGCAGCGCTGGGGCACGCCATGCCGCTCGACATAGGGCATCAGCATCGACTCATCCTCCAGCAACGTTAGACGTCCGTAACCGTAGACGGCCGGATCC
>CAYYZW010000077.1:0-9889 GCA_964476375.1 uncultured Pirellulaceae bacterium | reverse complement strand
CCACCAGCGTATCCTCCAGCATCCCCCGCTCCTTGAGGTCATCCAGAAGCGCCGCAACCGGCTGGTCCATCGTTCCCGCCAATTCCCGACTCTTCTTGTGATGGGCGTTGTGCGTGTCCCAGGGCTGTCCGTTCCCATGGTAGACCTGGATGAAGCGGACATCCCGTTCGGCAAGTCGGCGGGCAAGCAGGCATCCGTTCGCAAAATGCCCCTTGCCATAACGTTCCCTGGTATCGGCTGTCTCACCCGCCAAGTCAAAAGCGTCGCTGGCGGAAAACTGCATGCGAAAGGCGGTCTCCATGGCGGCAATCCGCGCCTCCAGCTTTCGATCCGTCACTCGCTTTTCCAGGTGCCGCCTGTTGAGCTGCTGGAGCAGCCCCATTTGCCGTTGCTGCTGTTCCCGTCCGATCGTCGGGTTTGTCAGGAAGGGAATCATTTTTTCCGGGTCGAGCGATGAGTGGTTGATGTACGTCCCCTGGTACCTCGATGGCAAAAAAGCACTGTTCCAGAGAATCGAGAAACGAGAGGGCCGCCCCGGGCAGAGTACCACGTAACCCGGCAGGTTCTTGTTCTCGGATCCAAGCCCGTACATCATCCACGCACCCATGCTGGGGACCGTGGGGGTAATCGTACCATTGTTCATTAAAAGCAGGGCCGGGCCATGATTTGGATTGTCGGTGTACATCGACCGCACTACGCAGAGTTCGTCGGCATGGCGTGCCAGGCCAGGCAACAACTCGCTCATCGGCAAACCACTTTCTCCCTGCTTGCTGTACTTAAAGGGGGAGGAAAGAAGACCTGCCGTGGGCCGCTCTGTCCGCAGATCCGCCTCGGCCGGCCTCTGCCCTTCATACCTGGAGAGCAGCGGCTTGGGGTCCAGGAAATCCCCCTGGAAGGGGCCGCCGTTCATGAACAGCTGGATCACCCTGCTGGCAGAAGCCCGATGGTGGAGTCCTGGCGACTGGTCGGAAAGAACCTGGCTCACAAGTCCCAGCGAACCAGCACCACCGGCCAGCGCCTGGATCATCGTCCGCCGATCAAGATTTATCTTTTCCATCACTCTCTCGCCTCTTCAATCCACGAAGGCAAGCTCGTTGCCTCCCAGTAAAACCTGGAACAGTTGGTGCCAGCGCCCAAACCCCGAGTCGGCGGGAGCCGGCTTCGACTGCTGGAAGTAATCCCGTGTCATTTCAAGCTCTTCCTTTTCCGCCGGACGATGGTACAGCAGCAGGAATGCCTGGTTCACCACCTCCTCGGAGAACAGGCCCCGCTGCGGCTGAAGGCGCCCAACCAGGTCCGCTGCACGTCGCCGAATGAACTCGCCATTCAACACGTAGAGTTGTTGAAGGGCCGTGATATTGGCCTCGCGCCGTGGACTATGGGAAATCGGGGGAGGAAACCCATACATCTGTAATACCGAATCGAGATCCCGGCGGGCCACCTGGCCGTAGACCGTACGGCGATGATTCCCGGCCTCTGCGAGGACACCTGCCGGCCCCGCCATTTGCAGGTCGAGGCGGCCGGATACCGAGAGCATCGTGTCACGCCAGGCCTCGATGTCCAGCTGCCGGCGGTTCATCCGCCATAAATACCTGTTGTCCGGATCCCGCTGGTAATTCCCCTGGTCATAGGCCGACGATTGCCGGTAGGTCGAGGAGATAAGGATCTCGCGGTGCAACCATTTCAATGACCAGCCATGGTCAACTAAACCCCGGGCCAGGTCCTCCAGGAGATCCGGATGACTGGGCCGTTCACCCTGGTGCCCGTAATCACTTGGTGTCGTCACAAGTCCTGCGCCAAAATGATTCATCCACGTGCGGTTGACCACCACCCGGGCAAGCAGGCTGCGGGCATCGGTGACCAGGGAATGTGCCAGGTCCCCGCGGCCACTCCCATGCTGAAACGGCTCGGCCCCTCCACCCGAAAAGACTTCCAAAAAACGGCGAGGAACAACATCCCCCGGTGTTGCTGGATTCCCCCTGAGAAAGACCGGCAGGTTTCGCGGTTGACCCTCGCGGTATTCGAGACGGGTCCGATCCGGGCCATCATCAAGCACGTAGAGACTGGCATCGTCCACGGCATGAGCAAGTGGTTGATCAAAATGTGGCGTGGCTTCCTTCAGATTCTCCATCTCCTCCTGGAGGGCCACGATCGCCTCCTGGGAATCCGTTTCTGTCTTCTCCTGCTTGAGCCGGGCAATCTGTTTCTCGATCTCGTGGACGCGGTGATGGGCCTTCTCCACCTCGCGAGCCTCTTCGGGTGGAAGTAACGACCGGCCAACCAGTCGAGTGCTGGCAAATACCCCGGCCAGTGCATAGTAATCCCGGGTCGTGATGGGATCGAACTTGTGATCATGGCAGCGGGCACAGGCGATACTCAAGCCCAGGAATGTACGGCCGACGACATCGATTCGTTCTTCCCATTCCTCTGCCACGATTTCACGAATCACCTCTTTCGAAAGCTGAAGTTCCTTCCAGTAGGTGGGGCTCAGTCCCAGAAAACCGAGCGCCGCAATATCCCTGGAGTCACTCACGGGTACCTTGTCCGCAGCCAGCTGGAGGGTCACAAACCGGTCATACGCCAGGTCACGATTTAAGGCACCAATCACCCAGTCCCGGTAGAGATGCGCCTGGCCTGTGCTTTGCAGCCAGGACGCCGTGGTATCCGTATAACGCGCCAAATCCAGCCAGTAACGCCCCCAGCGTTCCCCGTAGCGGGGGGACGCCAATGTTCGGTCCACAAGTCGTTCCCACGCGTCCGCAGACCGATCGGCCTGGAAGGCGTTTAACGCATCACTGCTTGGAGGAAGTCCAAGCAGGTCAAAATTCAACCTCCGGATAAGCTCCCGCCTGGTGGCGGGTGGCGAGGGCCGGAGTTTCTCACGGCGATGCCCCCTGGAAACGAACACATCGACACGCGTGCGGGCCCAGTCCTGTTGACGGATACCAGGAAGGGACTCGTTGCCGAGCGGAACAAAGGACCAGTGCAGCCCGCCGGCATCGGGATGATCTTTTTTTAATGTTGAATTCCGCGTTTTTGCAACGGGCATCGGTACCCCCAGGCGGACCCACTGCTTGATAACCTCTCTTTCCCGATCGGAGAGTTTGCCCGCGGGCGGCATCTGCAGATCCTCGTCCACATACTCCACTGCCCTCCACAAAAGGCTTTTTTCCGGATCGCCCGGGACGATGGCAGGCCCCCGGTCGCCCCCGGCCAGCAGATGTCGCCGGTCATCAACCCGGAACTGTCCCCGCAGCGGTTTGCTTTCCTGGGAATGGCACTCGGAACAATGTTCGATCAAGAGCGGGCGGACCGATCGTTCAAAGAAATCAATCTGCTGCCGCGGAAAGGAATCCGCCGGTTCGCCTCCCTGGACCGCAGGAACTGGCAGCAGAAGCAGGCACCCCAGCGACAGCAGCAGAAGCACCTGTGTCCGCTGCGGGCTCCTATTCCGTGTGAATGTCATGGCAGGTGTCCGGGAGAAAGACCGCCTTCGATTATGGTGCCGGTTGAATCTCGTTTCGTCGCATCTGCTGCCTGAGCCAGGCAGGACGGTCTGTGGTAATTCCGTCGATCCCGATATCGCGAAGGAAACGGGCATCATTCGGATCGTTCACCGTCCAGACGTAGTATTCCAGTCCCTGGGCATGGACACGTTCGACCAGTTTTTTCGACAGGTTCGCCGTCACATTCGTATCGATTCCGTCCAGGCCGGCTTCCTTCGTCTGCCGGATAACCGAATCCATGTCCGGCTGCCAGCGGCCATCCTGCTTGGATTTTTCGAAGCTCACCAGCCAGTAAACAGGGATCTCCGGCATCCCCCTTTTCATGGAGGTGGCGACGTCCAATGAAAAGGCAATCACGACAGCCCGCCGTTGTGCCGGCCGCCACTGCCTGAGAATTGTGGCGACATGGGGAACAATCTCCACCCCCGCCTTGATTTCGATAAACAGATGACTCCCTGCCGGCACGGTTTCCAGCACGTCGCCCAGCGTGGGCACCTGTTCCCCCTTGAATTGCGGGCCCTTCCAGCTCCCCACATCCAGTTGCCGGAGTTCTTCCAGCGTCTGGTCCTTCACGGCACGGTCCCGCCCCCCGATCCGCTTGGTCGTCTTGGCATGGTAAACAACAACCTGGTTATCCTGGGAGAGATAGACGTCAATCTCCACCGAGGGCGCATTTCTCTGCCATGCCAGGTTGACCGACGCCAGGGTGTTTTCCGGGGCATCATGGCTCGCTCCACGGTGGGCAATGATCTCGGGCATGCCTGCGCGTTTCTGAGCCCACACGCCGACCGTCTGCCAACCGGCCGTCAAGACAATCGCGCCGACCCACATGCCCCAGGGGATATTTTTCATCACGTCCTCTCTTGCTGCGACAGCGCGCTGGCCTGCCCGCGTTCGGCCTCGCGCCAGGCCGGCAACCGGACCCTGTAGTCATGGGCCTGCTGGACAAAGTCCACTCCGACACAATCGACCCAGGCATCCAGGATGGCCTGGAAAACAGGTCCTGCCTGTCCATCCCCTACCTGCTGGCCCTCGAAGCTTGCCGCATGAACCATGCCGTAGGTCGTTGCCGTGCAGAATAGCTCATCCGCCTGGAGCGCCTCGTAACGACCAAGATTCGACTCCCGCGACTCGATGCCCAGCTGCCCGGCAAGGTCCAGCACCATTCCCCGGCTTACTCCCCGGAGGATATTACGCGGTTCAGGTGTGTGCAGTACTCCATCCTTGACCAGGAAAACATTCCATCCCGGGCCCTCCGCAAGGTAACCGTCCGGATCCATCATCAATGGCCATTTCCCCTCTCCGGCTCGACCGCCCTGTAGCACCGCAAGTTGGTAATGGAGCCGGCTGCGGGTTTTTGCCTTGGGATCCACCAGGTGGGCAGGAATGGCCAGCTGGGAGGGAAGAAAGAGATGGACGCCGTGGTCGTAGTTGTTCGAAAATCCCCCCATGTGCGTGATCAGCGGCCAGCAGTTGATCGATACAGTTGGTTGCAGCCCGCCGGGGAATGCCGTCTCGTAAATCGACAGCGGGCCCCGGGAAATATCGTGCATGATCTGCCAGTCCACATCCTCCGATTCGGTTGGCAGGTTCCTTTCCAGCGTTTCCAGGGTCACCTGTTCCATCTCCTGCCGGGACATGCCACAGTCAATCTCAAGCAACCGCAGCGATGCGTAAAGCCGATCCAGGTGTTCCTGCAACCGAAATATTTCCTGACCATAGGTACGGGTCATCTCAAAAGCCATATCACCGAACATCAGCGCCGAGTCGAAAATCGAAACGCGCGCCTCCTGTTCTGGGACAAACTCTCCATTGAAATACACAACGCGGCCCGGCATATAAAACTCCCGTTTCACGGTCTGCTCGCCCTCCCTTTCGACGTGTGGCAGGGGACAACGTGATTGTAACGTGCGAAAACGGCTGCACGTAGTTGTTGCTCAAAAAGAAACGGCCCTGCCGGACACAGCCAGCAGGGACTTCGCCGGGGATACGACTCGTCCTATAATTCACCACTTCCGACCTCCACGTTTCGATCCCGGGAAGATTCATGAAACTCCGATTCCTCTCGCTTTGTGCCGGTCTTGTCGTCCTCTCCCAGGGCCTCCCCATGGAAGCAACGGCGGCAGACCCGCCCAACATCCTCTTCATCATGGTCGATGACCTGGGGCCCGAGTGGATCAGCAGCTATGGGGCCGAGCTGATCAAGACACCGCGTATTGACAAGCTCGCCTCCGGGGGCATGTCTTTTCAAAATGCCTATTCCATGCCACAGTGCACACCCACACGAGCCACCCTGCTCACCGGCCAGTACCCCTTCCGACACGGATGGAGCAATCACTGGGATGTCCCTCGCTGGGGTGCGGGATGTCATTTCGACTGGAAACATAACACCAGTTTTGCCACCGTTCTCAAGCCGGCCGGTTATGTCAGCTGCGTGGTGGGGAAGTGGCAGATCAATGACTTTCGCGTTCAGCCGCTGGCGTTAAAAAACCACGGCTTTGACCACTGGTGCATGTGGACCGGCTATGAGTCCCACAATCCTCCCAGCGCCAACCGTTACTGGGATCCTTACATCTATACCGACAAGACACCAAGCACGACTTACCAGGGCAGGTTCGGCCCGGACGTTTACACGGACTACCTGGTCAATTTCATGAAAGAAAACCATCACCAACCCATGCTGATGTATTTCCCCATGGCCTTGACCCATGGCCCTCTCGTCCATACACCGGACCATCCAGATGCGACGACCAAGGAAGAAAAACACCGTGCCATGGTGCTTTACACCGACAAACTTGTGGGGCGGCTTGTGGATACCCTCGATGAATTACGGATTCGCGAAAAAACGTATATCTTTTTCACGACCGACAATGGCACCTCCGGCGGTGTCCGTGGCCGGATGGATGGCCGGGAGGTTCGCGGCGGGAAGGCCAAGTTGACCGAGAATGGGCCGCGGCAGCCATTTATTGTGAATTGCCCGGGGCGTGTCCCGGCCGGAACCACCACCGATACCCTGACCGACTTTACCGACATGCTACCAACCTTTGCGGAACTCGCTGGGGTCCGACTGCCGAAAGCGATGGAACTGGACGGTTATTCCATCGCCAGGGTGATCCAGGGGAAAAGCAAGGACACTGCCCGAAAGTGGATGCTGGCAATGGGGTTTGGCAGCGCGTCACTGGACCAGAACGGGGTCCGTCCCCGACAGGAATTCACGGACCGGGTGATCCGGGACAAGCAGCACAAGATCTTTGTTATCGACGGCCAGATTACCCGCCTGCATGACTTAAAACAGGATCCGGCAGAAGAAAAGAACCTGCTCGCCAGCACGAACCCGAAACACCAGGCGGCCTTGCGACGGTTCCAGGCGATACTCGCAACCTTTCCAGAAAAGGATGCGCACCCTCGTTATGACCCCACACCGCCTCAGCCGTGGGATCGAAAACCTTTTAAGGCCGTTCCAAAGTAGAATAAAAACAAGTGATCAGGGGATCCTTTCCCAGGAGTCCAGCCGATGTGTGATCCAAAAACGTTTCTTATGGCACTCGTTTTGGGCCTGGCCACGTTCTCCACGGCCACGGGCCAACCGCAGGCCAGGCAGACCACTTTTGACCGGCTGGATAGGAACAGGGACGGGAAACTGACGCCGCAGGAAGTCCCCAACAGCAAGATCTTTGCTCGTATCGACAGGAACAACGACGGTATCATCACGCGGGAAGAGGACCGGGCCTTTTTTGCCGCGCGGAATGCACGTCGGCCTTCACAGCGGTTGCCGGAGTCGGTGCGTATCGTCCCGGATTGTGCTTACGCGGGCAACGACAATCCAAGGCAGAGCCTGGACCTGCTGCTTCCGCGATCTGTTTCCACAGCGACCCCCCGTCCACTGGTGGTTTTCATTCACGGCGGGGGATGGCGTAATGGCGACAAGCAATCCGGTCGGTCCCTCGTGGCCCGTTACGTGGCCACGGGCAAGTACCTCGGGGCGACCATTGGATATCGCTTGAGCGATGAAGCAACCTGGCCGGCACAGATCCATGACTGCAAAGCCGCCATCCGATGGTTGCGTGCCCACGCCGGACAATACGGCATCGACCCGGAGCGGATCGGCGTGATGGGAACAAGTGCCGGTGGTCACCTGGTTGCCATGCTTGGTGTCTCCGGGGGCGTCAAGGAACTGGAGGGGACGATCGGGGAACACCTGGACCAGTTGAGCAGTGTCCGTTGCGTGGTCGACATGTTTGGCCCCACCGAATTGTTGACCATGGATGATTACCCGGGAAAGCTTGTTCACAATAGCCCAGACTCCCCCGAGTCACGACTCGTTGGCGGTGCCATCCAGGATAACAAGGGAATTTCACGCAATGCCTCTCCGGTGACGCATGCCAGTCGAAATGATGCTCCGACACTGATCGTGCACGGAACCGAGGACCCTATCGTTCCATTTAACCAGTCTGAACGGTTTTTCAAGGTGCTCCAGAAGGCTCGCGTCGAGGTGGACTTGATCCCGATCACGGACGGCGGCCACGGTGGATTCCAGAACAGGGAACTCGAAGAACGGGTGGATGCCTTCTTTGCCCGGCACCTCCTGGGAGAAAAACGGGCTTTTTCGACAGCCCCCATTCAGTTTGTTCCCAGGGAACGATAAAAAGCCCGCCCTTGTATCAAAACGATGCAACGTACGATTTTGCCGCATCTTTCTGTTTTTTCTTGCCACACGGGCGACCTGGTCGAAATCTCCTAAGTTCCTGTGAACACGCACCTTATGGCATTTTCACAGGATCCTTTCTTTTTGGCACCGCTTTTGCATAGTTCAGCAGGTGTTCATTTCACATCCTGGTTCCAGGAGAAGACCATGATCAAGAAAGCCTATGACATGCCATCCCCGGATGAGATTCGTACCCGTTGTGCTGATATTCGCGCTGGCTGGACAAGCTCCGAGGAGTCTCTCCGTTCGAAGCCCCAGATGCTTTCGATCTGGTTACCGGGCCAGCGGCGCTGGGCGACCATTACCAATGACATGGTAATGATCGACCTTGTCCCTCCCGTCCCGGACAATAACTAACCGGCGGTCCACCCGGGTAAAAACGTCTCCCTGTCAGCCTTGTTTTTCGAAAAAACAGGTTTCTTCCTGTTTTGGTGCAGAAAAGCTGTCGTCAAGACATCCATATTTTTGATACCCTTAGTAGGGAGATTACTACCTGCTGTTCCATTATGGCGTCACGATGTTTTGCCTGTCTGACATTCGGCCGAGTCGACACTGCCAGGGATATTCGCGCCGTGAGTTCCTCCGCATCGGCGCCCTGGGATCCGGCGCCCTGACTCTGCCCAATCTGCTCCAGGCCGCCAGTGCTGCCGGCCACCACGTCCGCGACCGATCCGTGGTCCTTCTCTTTCTCCAAGGGGGCCCATCGCATATCGAGTTCTTCGATCCGAAGATGACCGCCCCACCCGAGATCCGAAGCCTGACTGGAGAGGTGCAAACCACGCACCCGGGTATCACGTTCGGTGGTACCTTCCCGCGACTCGCCTCCATGGCCGACAAGTTCTCGGTCGTTCGCTCCTACGCCTCACGTAATAGTGGACACACCTACCTGTCCGTCACCAGCGCCGGGAATCCTTTCAAGGCATCGATGGGTTCCATTTACACGCGGATTGCCGGAACCAACCATCCCTCGACCGGCATGCCCCGCAACACGCTCATCCTCCCGGAAGCAATCCAGGGCGACCTGAAACTGCGGTCGAATTTCGAAACCAAGGCGCTGCCCACCCTGACCGCCCCTGGAACACTTGGTCCTTCCTACCAGGCCTTCAATCCCTCCGGTGGGGGTCCGTTAAAGGATAACCTGGAACTCAAGATACCGGCTCCGCGACTGCAGGACCGACGCACCCTGCTGGCAGGGCTTGATCGACTGCGACGTCAGGTCGATTGCTCGCAGCTCCTCGATGGTGCCGACAAGTTCCAGCAACAGGCATTCGACGTGATCATGCGCGGCGTTGCCGACGCCTTCGACCTGTCCGGTGAGGATCCCCGTGTCCTGGCCCGTTATGACACCACCGGTATCTTTCCCATGAAGGATCTTAACCGTTATCACGACATGAGTCGGACCACCAACCTGCTTGGACACCAGATGCTCCTGGCCCGCCGGCTCTGCGAGAATGGCTGTGGATTTGTCACCGTCTCGGATTGTGGCTGGGACATGCATGCCAACAACAATAGCCCCAAGAACATGACCGGCATCTGGCCCATGGGACACCAGGTGGACCACGCTGTGAGCGCCTTTATCGAGGACATTCATGCCCGAGGCCTGGAAGACAAGATCCTGCTGGTGGTGACCGGGGAGATGGGTCGCACGCCACGCATCAACAAGAACGGTGGCCGTGAC
>CAYYZW010000076.1:0-2727 GCA_964476375.1 uncultured Pirellulaceae bacterium | reverse complement strand
CGGCCATGGGGCACCTTGCCTGACCCATTCATGAAGAAGCTTCTTTTCCCCGGGCAGCAGGCTTAGCCCGGAGTCTTGGGGAGGCATGCGTTCCCCAGTATCGCCGGAAAGGATGCGCTCAATCATGGCACTGTGCTTCGGGTTGCCCGGGTTGATGGCGGGGTTGCCTTCACGCTTGGAGAAAGCATTTTTACGATCATCCAGCCGCAGCTTGGCCTTGCGGGCACTGGCATCCGGTCCATGGCACTTGTAGCACTTGTCGGACAGGATGGGGCGGATGTCGCGGGCAAAATCAATCGTCCCGCAATAAACAATGCCTGGTGCGAACAGTGACAGGCTTAACAACAGGGTTGCATGATGGTCGGCCATTTTAAAATTCAGGATAGCTGCATGACCACAGGCTGCAACCAGATTTCTAACTGGAGCGTTAACCTATTTCTCGACCGTGAGGCGGATGAACTGCCTGCCTCCGGAACCTGCCATGTCAGTGTTGGGAGTGGCGGTTACGCGCTCATATGAACTGGAGGCCGACGCCTTGCCATCAGGGAGGCCGGTCTGGTCGGATGAAGTTGCTATTGAAACGTTGGTATCGGACCAGTCTTCAAGAGTGGTGGCCAGCTCCACCTTGTAAGTGATGTCTGCATCAATGGATGCCTTGACCCGCACAAAGGTGATTGTGAGGGAACCTGTGGAGATGTCGGGCACGACGCCGGTCCCATTGGTGGCCACGGGGTCTGTGCCGAAGACGTACTCCAGCAGGTTGGGCAGGCTGTCAGCATCCGGGTCTGCATCCAGGGTCTGCTGGTCGGCGGCAAGCCCGGACATGCCTGTTCCGGCGACCCAGGATGTGAAGTTGTCGGTCGGGGTGGATTCCTCCACGATGACCTTGCGGGTCACGGTGGTGGCCGGGTTTCCCGAGAAGTCGGCGACATCGTAGGTTATGGTGTATTCACCGACCTTGGAGGTGTCCACCGCATCAATGGTTCCGTTGTCATCGATGAAGGTGGTAATACTGCCGTCCACGTCATCGATGGCCGTGGCGCCGTCATCCACATAGTTGCCACCGACCTCAATGGTGACGACGGCTTCACCGACCAGTGTGATAACCGGAGCCGTTACATCCCCGCGAATGATTACCCTGCGGTTGACACTGGTCGTGTTTCCGGAGGCGTCGGCGGCGGTGTAGACAATAGTGTACTCTCCAGCTGCCTTGGAATCAAAGGGTGCGGGTGCGGAGGTGGACCACAACCCGTCCTGTGCCGGATCTGCAGGCTTGATAAGGGTCAGGGCTTCCGGGCCGGCACCTGCGGGGGTGCGGAAGTGGGCCTCCAGGCTGGGTGTGCCGGTCTGGTTGCCGTGTGCGATGGCAACGCGGTAGCCGCCGGTGGTCAGGTTGACTGTTCGATTGCCTACGCCTGTGTCCGTATTCAGATGTTCATCGCCCTTTTCCCCTGCGGTTTCAAAGACGCCATCCTGATCAAGGTCGAGCCAGAAGGTTGTGAAGTCAGCGCTGTCCTTGATTCCGAATTCATACTCCCCGTCGAGCTTGGCGTTGAATTCACCGCTGAACAGACTCATGTAGCGGTTGGTGATCTGGATGCCCGGGTTGGTGTTCCGGAACTCGCCGTTGGTGTCGTAGTCCATGCCGCGGCCCCCCGGGCCGGATGTAAAGAGCACAGTGCCGCCGGGGACCAACCCGACCAGGCCGCCGTTGTCATTGAAATCAAAAAAGGCGGGCTGGGGCTCGATTTGAAAACCGTGGAAGTAAAGCTGGTTGAGGATGGGGGTGCGGGAATCGGTCACTATTGGCTCGGCCGTGTGGTTGTCCGAGGCGGTGACCCCGGGCTCCGTGTATCCCTCCGTGGTGGTCACCGTGACAATGGCGTCCCCGACCAGGGTGAGGGAGGGTGGTGTGGTGTCGACGTAGTTGATAGTGCGGCTTACAGCCTGGGCAACGTTCCCGTCGCCATCCGTGAAGCTGTATGTAAGGGCCTGAGCGCCCAGTCGGTTCTTGTCGAGGGTGTCCGTGCTGGCAACCTTGTCGTCGAGGACGGCACCCCCGATGCCCGCCGTGGCGGTGGCCCCGGGATCCTCGAAATCGGTGCCGACCTCCAGTATGGTGGAGGCGGAGCCGTTCAGGGCAAGGATGGGCTGGGATGCATCATCGACCACACGTATGGTCCGGGTGGCGGTTGCGGTGTTGCCGGACGAGTCGGTGACGGTGTAAGTGATGGTGTAGTCGCCGGCGGTTGAAGTGTCGACAACCAGGAGTGGGTCGGTGTAGGTGGTTTCGGCAACCCCATACCGGGTGGCAAGGTCATGCCCGATGGCGTTGATTTCCTCATCGGTGAGCGGCCCGTGGATAAGAACCTCGCCGATGTGGCCCTTCCATCCGCGCCCAAGCGCATCATCAAAATTGCCGACCACAATGTTGGTGTAATTGACGACCTTTCCATTCTTGGAGTGGGCAATAAAGCTGGTGTTCTCCGCAGGCATTGCCGTGTTATTATTGCCCGCAATGAGGGTTCCGTTGGAGCGGAGTTGGCCCCCGGGGTTGCCGTTGACGGCACGAAAGTTGTTCCAGTTGCCGCCATTGTGCCATTTCCCGTTCTGGGCGCGATTGGCGCGATAGTCCTTGTCCTGGGCGACAAGGTGTCGCCATCCCGCGGTATCCGTGTCGTTGCGGGAGGCGACGACGAACACGTGTTGTGCCAGGATATCCTCAGC
>CAYYZW010000075.1:0-8245 GCA_964476375.1 uncultured Pirellulaceae bacterium | reverse complement strand
AGCTTCGCACCTGCTCGCGGATCAGCTCCCCGTAGAGTTCCGGCCGCCGCGTGCGAAGCGTGTAATTCGGCAGGGCCCGCTCGGCATCAAGCCGGGATTTTTCCAGCGTGGTGACCACCATCTCGTCACGAATCTCCTCACGCTGGGACGAGGCGATCACCTCCCCGTCAGGGGCAAAGAAGATCGCCCCGCCGCAGTGATGCGGCTGGTTGGGAGAATCCTTGGGGTAAGTATCCACATAGCCGGCCCGGCCCGCCTGGTTGGCCAGGACCGCAAAACAGGCGTTCTCCCGGGCCCGCATGGCGTAGCAGGAGATAAAGTAGTCGTGCGTGTGCTGCCGGGCAGCCGCCATCGACTCGGGTGTCTCATCCCACATCTTCACCCTCGCCGCGTGTGGCATCAGCAGCAGGTCCGCCCCCCGCAGCGCCAGAATCCGGGCCAGCTCGGGAAACTGGTTGTCGTAACAGATGATCGAGGCCAGCTTGCACTTGCCAATATCAAAAACCGGCAGATCCAGGCCTCCCTTGTAAAACAGCACCTCGTCCCGCGAGCAGTGAATCTTGCGCTGCTTACCGATAAACCCGTCGGGGCCGATCAGCATCTGCGTGTTAAAGACGATATCGTTCTCTTTTTCACTCAGGCCGACCGAGATAAAGACACCGTAGGTACTGGCAATCTGCTCGACCCGTCGCGTGCTCTCCCCGTCCGGGATCTGCTCGGCCAGGTCCCAGGTGGTGGGCGTGCAGTGGCCGTGGATCTGCAGTTCCGGAAAAACAACCAGTTCCGCCCCGTCATCCGCGGCCTTGCGGGTCCACTCGTCGAGGGCATCGAGCACGCCGGCCACATCCCCCAGGGGGCTGTTGATACTGACGGCCGCCACGCGAATCGATTCCATCATCTCCCCCGTCGGCCTCAGGCCAGCAGTCCCTTGACGACCGAACCGTGCACGTCGGTCAGCCGGTAGTCACGGCCCTGGAAGCGATGCGTCAGCCGCTCGTGGTCAAATCCCAGGGCGTGCAGGATCGTGGCCTGCAGGTCATGAATATGTACCTTGTTCTCCGCCGGCCGGAAACCGAGCTCATCGGAGGCCCCGTAACTGAGACCCGGCTTCATCCCGCCACCCGCCATGAAGAGCGAGTAACAGTCCGGGAAGTGGTCCCGTCCGAGCACATCGCTCTTGGCGGTACGGCCCTCGCGGAAGGGGGTGCGGCCAAACTCGCCGCTGCAGATGACCAGCGTCTCGTCGAGCATCCCCCGCTGCTTGAGGTCGGCGATCAGCGTCGAGACAGCCTGGTCCATTGGCTTGCAGCGATCAACCAGGCCCTCGCGGATTCCACGGCTCTTGTTGGTCCCGTGAAAATCCCATCCCCAGTCAAACAGCTGGATAAAGCGGACCCCGTTCTCGGCCAGCCGCCGTGCCAGCAGACAGTTATTGGCAAAACTCGATTCCCCGGGCATCGCCCCGTATGATTCGAGCGTCTCCTTGGTCTCCTGGCTGATATCCATCACGCCGGGCACGGACGTCTGCATGCGGAAGGCCAGCTCGTACTGGGCAATCCGGGTGATTGTCTCCGGGCTCCCCAGCTCCCTGGCCTGCAGCTGGTTCAGGTCCCGCAGCGCGTCGAGACTGGCCCGTCGCAATTCACGATCCATTCCCTTGGGGTTGTTCACGTAGAGGACCGGATCCCCCTTGCTTCGACACTGCACGCCCTGGAAGACCGAGGGGAGGAATCCACTTCCCCAGTTATCCTTGCCACCGCTGGGACTGACGCCCCCGGAGATCAGCACCACGAAACCGGGCAGGTCCTCGTTCTCCGAACCCAGCCCGTACGTCACCCAGGAACCGAGCGAGGGACGGCCCGAGCGGGGAGAGCCGGTATAGAGCAACAGCTGGGCCGGGGCATGGTTAAACTGCTCGGTGTACATCGACTTGACAATCGTCAGCTCGTCGGCCACACCGGCCAGCTTGGGAATCGCCGCCGACATCCAGGCGCCACTCTCCCCATGCTGCTTGAACTCCTGTGGGGTCCCCAGCAGCGTGGGATGGGCCGAGGTGAAGGCAAAACGCTTTCCCTTGTAGAACTCGTCGGGGCATTTTTCATCGTTGCGGCGCACCAGTTCCGGCTTGTAATCCAAAAGATCCAGGTGCGGCGGCGAGCCCGCCAGGTGCAGGTAGATCACCCGCTTGGCCGTGGGTGCAAAGTGCGGATCCCTGGCAGCCAGTGGATTGACGAACCCGCCCGGGACAGCCGAAGCGGACCGTGTCCCCAGTCCGGACAGGGCCATCGCCCCCAGTCCCAGCTGGCAGTCACGCAGGAAATGACGACGGGTCAGTTGCTGAAGATGCTCGACGTGTGGTCTCATGACTCGATTCCTGTTATCGCTTGCTGAGTGTTTCATCCAGGTTCAATAGCACGTTCCCGATCACCGTCCAGCCAGCCAGGGCCGCCAGGTCCGCCCCTTCCGGCGCGGGCCCGGCAAAGGAGGTCGCCATCTGCATCGCCAGCTCCTCCTCGGCAGCATACCGCTGGTGAAGCTGGGAATAAAGTTCTTCCAGCCGCTGTTTCTCCTGCCCGCTTGGTGGCCGACCCACGGCAAGGCGGAAACCATGCTCGATCTGGGCTACCAGGTTTCCAGGCGCGTGCTCCATGACCTGCCGGGCCAGCGACTGGGCCGCCTCGACGTAGACCGGGTCGTTGAGCGTGACGAGCGCCTGCAGCGGCGTGTTGGTCCGGCCGCGGCGAATCGTGCAGACATTCCGGCTGGGAGCGTCAAATGCCGCCATCGACGGATAGGGAATGCTGCGTCGCCAGGAGGTATAGATCCCTCGCCGGTACTTGTCCTCTCCCGGGCTGGTCTGCCAGTCGGTGGAACCACCAAAGGCGGCCTTCAGGCCCAGGTTGGGCCGCGGCGGCTGCACGCTGGGACCGTACATCTTCTCGCTCAGCAGGCCCCCGACTGCCAGCGCCTGGTCACGGATCATCTCGGCCGAGAGCCGGAAACGGGGCCCCCGGGCCAGAAGCACGTTGTCCGGATCCCGCTCCACCATCGCCTCGTCCACGCGGCTCGTCTGCCGGTAGGTCGCCGACATCACGATCGTCTTGAGCAGCCCCTTGAGGTCCCACTGGTTCTCCATCAGCTCTGCCGCCAGCCAGTCCAGCAGCTGGGGGTGGCTGGGAAGTGATCCCTGGGTTCCGAATTCCTCGCTGGTCGACACCAGCCCAATTCCAAAGAGCTGTTCCCAGTAACGATTGACCACCACGCGGGCGGTCAGCGGGTTATCACCACTGACCAGCCACTGGGCGACTCCCATCCGGTCAAGCGGGGCGCCCTCGGGAAGATCATGAAACACCGCGGGTAAACCCTCGCTGACTTCCTTGTCCTTGGCCAGGAAGTTACCGCGAATCTGGATGTGGGTGGTCCGCCGCTGGTCAGCCGGCAACTGTTTCATCACCGGCACGGTGCTCCCTTTCATGTCGGCCACCTGCTTCTCCAGGGCGGCAACCTTCTGGAGCACGTCCTTGGGCGGCGGCACAACCTGGTTGTAGTAATCGACCAGGTGTTGCCGGCCCTCGGCATCCAGGTCCTCAAGCGGTCGACTCACCAGTCCGGCAATCGCCCCGGGCACAAGCCGCACCGCATCCGTGGCCGTTGTGACCGAGATGCGGAAACGTCCGAGCGTGTGCTTCTCCCCGTAGTTCTGGGCGAGAATGATTTTCAGTTTCGTGGCTGCTGAATCGGTACCGGCCGGCTGCTTGAGCTGGAAGACCGCCTGGCTTGCCGAGCCGATAAAACCGCCAACCGCCCAGCCTGCTCGCTGGGTCTTCTCATCCCCATCGATTGTCGCCCTGGCAACCCAGCCCTCCACCGGCTCGGTCTTTCCACCATCCCCGGCCTGCTCGACACTGGCAGAGGCATCGGAAAAGACCAGCGGTACGGCGCCGGTCAGGTCCGCCTCCAGTTCCCGCTCGGGTGCCTTGGCATAGGTCTCTTTCCAGACCAGCTCGCGGTTCTCATCCAGGATCGAGAGGGTAAAACCGTCCAGTCGCGACTGCAGGCTGTTGTCGGTCCGGTTCCAGATCCTGACCAGGTCCACCGCCACCAGTCCGCCCAGGTCCACCTCGATCCAGGGGTCCTTGGATATTTTCGTATGGGTGACCGAATTGCCCGCGTACGTGCCATCGGTATTGCCATCAATCGCTCGTTCGGGTGGCCCGCCAAAGTCGGTCGACGACTGCGTCGCCTTGCCCTGCCGGGCGATGTTCGTGCCATCCTGGAGAACCTCGATCTCAGCGACATGGATCATCTTGCCCTCGCCGGGCAGGTCCAGCCGCACGAACTGTCCCATCCGCCGCGGGCGGGACTCGGAATGGTCCACCAGCCGAAATTCCGAGAGCACGAAGTTACCCCCATCGGAACGGCCCGGTCCACTGGCCGGGAGTGCAGCATCAGGCAGGACTTCCAGCCGCAGGCCGGTGATCCCCGAGAGCATCGTCTCCACGTCAAGGATGTAAGTGTCGGTTTCCGGCCGGTCCCCCGAGGCCATCACCACCCCGTCTTCCCCCACCGTCAGTGTGGTCCCGCTGGTGGACTGGGCCGACGTGGGAACCAGGGCCTGCCACTGGTAATCGCGAGCGGCCAGCGCCTTCCATTCTTTCTGCCTGGCGGCCAGGTCCTCGTCACTCGGCGAGAGCTGCTTTTCCAGGCCGGCAATCTCCTCCTGGAGGCGGGATTTCTCCTGCCGCTGCGACTCGCTGATCATCGTCAACAGCGGTGATTCGTCACGACGGTCGGCATCCTCGCTCTGGTTAAAGAAGGCGAAGAAGCGAAAGTACTCTTCCTGGGACACCGGATCGTACTTGTGGTCATGGCACTGGGCACAGCGGATGGTGGTTCCCATCCAGACCTGCATCGTCGTGTTGACCCGGTCCACGATGGCGACGTTCCGGAATTCCTCGTCGTTGGTTCCCCCCTCGCTGTTCGTCAGCGTGTTGCGATGAAAGGCGGTCGCCACCCTCTGCCAGTCGGTTGCCTCGGGGAGCAGGTCCCCGGCAATCTGTTCCACGGTAAACTGGTCAAAGGGCATGTTGTCATTGAAAGCCGTGATCACCCAGTCCCGGTAAAGCCAGATCGTCCGTGGGGGGTCATCGGCGTAACCTGCCGAGTCGGCATAGCGGGCCAGGTCCAGCCACATCGCCGCCCAGCGTTCCCCGTAACGGGAAGACCGCAGCAAGTCGTCCACTAGCTTCTCGTAGGCCTGCGGTGACTTGTCTGCCACGAACTTGTCCACCTGCTCGATCGAGAGGGGCAGCCCGGTCAGGTCCAGCGCCAGGCGGCGGGCGAGCGTGTAACGGTCTGCCTCACCGGAGGGCCTGAGTTTCTCACGTTCGAGCCTGGCCAGCACGAACCGGTCCAGGGACGAACGAATCCAGCCGTCATTACGGACTTTCGGAAGTGGCGGGCGGCGGACCTGCTCGTAAGCCCAGTGCCCGGCGTACGTGGCACCCTCCTTGATCCAGCGGCGGAGCATGTCAATCTCCTCCCCGGTCAGTGTCAGCCCGCTGTCGACCGGGGGCATCTTTTCTTCCCCCTTGGCCTCTACCCGGGCCATCAACTCGCTGCCGGACGGATCCCGGGGCACGACCACTCCCAACTCGTTAATGGCCACCTCGGGCTGATCCAGCCGCAGGTCCGCCTTCCGTTCCTTGGCATCGGGGCCATGACAGCGAAAACACTTGTTCGAGAGCAGCGGCCGGATATCCCGGTTAAAGTCCACCGGGTCCTTGGCCGCGCGCACAGGCGAACTGGCCAGCAGGGCCACAAGAGCGATCAGGATCGAAACGGGGCGGTACATGGGGCGGGCAGGGGTGGGTTTGACGGGAAACCGGTCATGCTTCCTTAATAAGTTACCATATTGCCGCTGGTGGGCGAAGAAACAGCGCTAGAACAACTCCTTGATCGCCTCTCCCTCGGTCAGGATCGGCACCGGCCGGCCCGAGTTATTGAGGAAAGACCTGGTCGGATCGATGCCAAACCGCTTGTAGACCGTCGCCAGCAGGCAGTTACTGTTCATGATTCTCCGGACCGGTTCCTCGGCACGAGGATTGGTCGCCCCGATCACCTGTCCCATTCGCAGCCCCCCCCCGGCCAGCAGCACGCTCATGGCACTTGGCCAGTGATCCCTGCCGGGACGGCCACTGGCGTCCTTGTTATTGACCTTGGGCGTGCGGCCAAACTCACCGCAAAAAATGAACAGCACCTTCTGGTCCAGGCCGCGGTTGTAAAGGTCCTCGATCAGCGCCGAGACGGACTGGTCGAAGGAGGGAAGCTTCTCGCGGTACGCATCAAAAATATGGGAGTTGCCCGAGTGGTCATCCCAGTTACTTGTCCGGCCGATCTCCCGCGGCAAACGATAGGTCGCCTGGCACTGGACAAACCGCACCCCGGACTCGACCAGCCGGCGACAGGTAAGCAGGCTCTTGCCCCAGTGCGTCTCCCCGTAACGCTGCCGCGTCCGCGGTGATTCCCGCTCCAGGTCAAAGGCAATACGGGTCTGCGGGCTGGCAAGCATCGCCATCGCCCGCTGGCGAAAAATGTCCACCGACCCAAGAGATCGCTCGTTTTCCAAGGCCGCAGGAAGCCGGTCGAGTTGTTCCAGCACCCGGCGCCGGCGTTTCAGGCTCAGCAATCCCCCCTCGCTGATTCTCAGGTCATCGGCCGTGCCGGGAGTCCGGTAGATCGGCACCGGGCCATAGCGGTTGTTCCCACTCGCCGACTCCGGGAATTCATTCGGCATGTAAGCCTCGCAGGACGCCCCTAGATAGGCTGCTCCACCACCATAAAACTCTGTGTTCCCGATAAAGGGTGGGATCTCGCTGAGCTCGGCTTCCATGTGCTTGGCAACCACGCTTCCCATGGTGGGAAACTCCGAGCGTTTCAGGTTGGCCTGGATCGAGGGGTAGCCACTCAGGAGCCGGTTGGTGCCCCCGGAGTGCTCGGCCCGTTCATGGTGCAGGCTGCGGACCAGGGAAAACTTGTCCGCCAGGCGGGACAGCAATGGCAGCTGCTCACTGATCTCGATGCCGGGAACGTTCGTCGCAATGGGGCGAAACGGCCCGCGGTACTCGGCCGGCGCATCGGGCTTGAGGTCAAACAGGTCCAGGTGGCTCGGCCCCCCGTTGGCCCAGAAGAGGATCACCGAGAAGTCGTCAGCGAGCGGGGCTAACGGCTGCCCGTCGGCATCGGTCACCAGGCGGGGTGCCGCCTCCAGAAGCAGCTGCGACGGGGAGAGCCCGCTACAGAGGGCACCCAGGCCAAGTCCTCCCAGGCGCAGCCAGTCGCGGCGACCCATCGGGCCGGGGCAACGTGCGGCAGTGACTGGCGGAATAGGCATACAGGTGTTTCTTCCCAGACTGGTAATGAGGCTCTCACAGTGCCGTTCTGTATGCCCACCATGATATCACAGCTTCCCCCTTCTGCGGCAGTCGAAAATTCCTGTCAGTTGCGCCGAAAATCCTGAATCCGGCAGTGAGATGGCGTATATTCGAGACGCCTCCCATCCCCACCCAGAAAAAGGACGCCCAGCATGGCCACGATCCCGGAGAACATGTACCTGGATTACATCCAGAAGACGGCCCTTGCCCTGCGCGGCGCGGACAAGCCCCCGGTGACCCTGGATGACTGGAGTCAACACCGCGTCCAGCTGCGAGCGAACCTGGAAAAATCCTGGGGAGAGTTCCCGGCAGAAAAGACCCCACTGCAGGCTCGCACGGTCGGCCAGATCCAACGGGATGGTTACCGGCTGGAGAAGATTGTCTTCCAGACCTGGCCGGGCCTGACAATGACCGCCCATGCCTACATCCCGGATGGTGAGGGGCCCTTCCCCGCGGTCCTCTGCGTGCACGGCCACTGGCGGCCCGGCAAGCAGGAACCGAGAGTCCAGGCCCGAGCGATCGGGCTGGCCAGGCTCGGCTTTGTTGTCCTGGCGGTGGATGCTTTCGGCGCCGGGGAACGGGGGCTGGAAAAAGCCCTGGGAGAGTACCACGGTGAGATGGTCGCATCCACGCTCTGGCCCTCGGGGCAGTCCCTGGCCGGGATCCAGGTATACGAGAACATCCGCGCGGTCGACTACCTGCAGTCGCGAAGCGAGGTGATCGATAACCGGATCGGGATCACCGGGACCAGTGGTGGCGGCAACCAGACGATGTACGCGGGGGCCTACGAGGAACGGTTCGCCTGCGTCGTG
>CAYYZW010000074.1:0-2288 GCA_964476375.1 uncultured Pirellulaceae bacterium | reverse complement strand
GTCCCATCCGCATAACGACCACAATGCCTGCCACTACATCCAGCCCGGGCATCCCTGGACCCGGACCGCCGCCAATGGCAATGACGTGAATGCCCGGCCCACCGACTGGCCGGCGATGGGAAGCGTGGTGGAGTACGTCAGCCAGCATTCGAGCGGCTCGACAAGCCGGGCCCTGCCGGATTACATCTACCTGCCGAATAACCTGGGACACCTGCAGGGCTACGACCGCACGGGCCAGTACGCGGGCTGGCTGGGGAACGCTTACAACGCCCTGGCGACTGATATTCGCAAGCGGGACAAGGACGATAACCCCTTCTTCCGCGACTGTGACGAGAAGGAGCTGGATTTCCGCATCAAGGGCCTGGTCTCGAAGGACCTGATCACGCTCGACCGGCTCAACCGCCGGCAGTCACTGGTCAACCAGTTTGATTCCTTCCGCTCCGAGGTGGACCGCAGTATCCGCCAGTTCCAGAACCAGGACAAGTTGCGGGACATGGCAGCGCAGCTGGTCACCTCCGATGCGATCCGCACCGCGCTCGATATCCGTCAGGAGAGCGACAAGCTTCGTGACCGCTATGGACGGCACCTTTTCGGCCAGTCCACGATCATGGGGCGACGGATGGTCGAGGCAGGGAGCCGTTTTGTGACTGTTCTCTGGGATGCCCCGGATGGATACAGCTGGGACTCGCACCGCAGCAGCCAGCACCTCAAGGAACACCTGGTGCCGGGATTTGACCAGGCCTTCTCGGCACTGATCGAGGACCTGGAAGACCGCGGACTGCTGGATGAAACGCTGGTGGTGGCGGTGGGTGAGATGGGCCGTACTCCCAAGGGGAATGACGCCTGGGGCCGCGGTCACTGGAGTCACTGCTTCCCCTGCGTGCTGGCTGGTGCCGGGATTCGCGGCGGAATCACGCATGGGACGTCGGACAAGCATGCCGAGTATCCGATCGAGGACAAGGTCAGTCCCGAGGACCTGGCCCGTACTATTTTCTGGTCCCTGGGAGTCGATCCCGATATCCGGCTGCCGGATGCCCAGGGACGGCCGACCCAGATCATCGAGGGGGGCCGGGTGCTCTCTGAGCTGTTTGGCTAGAGCATCGCCTGGCCAGTCTACGGCAGCTTTATTTTTCCAGTAACAGCTCGATGACTTTCCAGTCCATCCATCGGTGATCTCCCTGGTGACGGCTCCCGGAGAGATAGCCGAGATGACCACCGCGTGTGGTCCTGAGCAGCGTGGTGCTGGCCGAGAGCTCGGCATCCGAGAAGATCTCCGCCGGCACGACTGGATCGTCTTCTGCGATCAATATCGTGGTCGGTGTGGTGATCCTGTACAGCTCGTCCTTGCTGCTGCTTTGCCCGTAATAATCATCGACCCCGGAAAACCCGTTTACAGGGGCAGTAAAACGGTGATCCAGGTCTCGCAGTGTCTTTGGAGAAGGCCAGAGCGGTGTGTAGGGACAATCGGGATAGTGCCTGGATCGCTGATTCAGGTGCTTGTGCAGGTTCCTCAGGAAGACCCGGTCATAGAAACCCTTGTGCTGCGAGGTGATTTTCTGGCTGCTGGTCTCCAGGTCGACGGGGGGCGCGACCGTGACAGCTCGCGAGATCAGGATGCCGGGGAAATCGGTGAGCCGGGAGAGTAGTTTCAGCACGATATTGCCGCCAAGTGAGAAACCTGCCACGGCTGCTGGTGCGGAGCTTGCATGCCTGTGAATCCAGCGGAGGGCGTCGGCCAGGTCCTCTATGCAGCCGGCATGGGCTGTCTTCTGTGCCAGCCTGACCCCCTCGGCGACGCCACGGAGGTTGACGCGAAAGACCTGCTGTCCCTGGCGGGCAAGCTTGGCGCTGATCCGCCGCATGTAGCCCGACTGGTAGCTGCCACCAAGCCCATGGACCAGCACGACCGGTGCGGCCTTGGATGCCGGCCCGTTTTCAAACAGGTAGAGTTGCTCTCCATCGGCCAGGCGAACGGTATGACGTTTTGTTTTGCGAGGTGTGAAATGACTGGGCAGCAGGGTGGCCAGGATCGTCTGCCGGTGGGGGCAGTTCAATCCCCAGTGCGGCATAAACTCCAGTCGTGTGTTAATGCTGTAATTATGTCGCCTGGACCATCACTCATTCCAGCCCTCAAGCAGCACCAGCCATCGATATTGGACCGGATTGAAGCGTTCTCGTTTGCCAGGAGAGCGCGCGCGAGTAACCGGACAAAAGCGCGACCAGTTGTAGTGAAAGTGTGAGTGCAATCACGGAAATGACCACCCGAGAAAACAAAAAAACAAAGAAGT
>CAYYZW010000073.1:0-14366 GCA_964476375.1 uncultured Pirellulaceae bacterium | reverse complement strand
CGCTGACCCCGATCGTGCCGGGATAACGCATGTGGCTTGTTGGCGGATCAAAATCACCCTCGGGGACAAAGGGGACAATGGGCGCTACCAGGGCGTTTCCCATCTGCCGGGCGATCATCTCGGTGGCACCGCGAAGGACGTAATTGTGTTTGCCGGTGGCAAGGTAGGGGCCATTCTGCTCGATCCCACCGGTCGCCACGATCACGGTGTCTTTTCCCATGGCCAGAGCATCACGCACCTCCATCCAGGTCATCTCCTCGATGAAAACCGTATCGAGTGCCTCGATCGGGCGAGGGGAATCCGGATCCGGGGTCGCCGGGTCGGGGGTGTCGGCCTGGAAGCCGAAAAGGATGACGGCACATAGGAGGCTGGTTCGCAACATGGATTACCCTTTTCATGAGAATGCGTGCAGAAAGTGGGGCGCTGCCGTCTGAATTGTCCATCGGCGCGCCCGGCGGTGCAAGGTGGCGAGAGCGCGTTAGCCGGGCAGTCCGGGCCGGTGGACTTCTCCCCTGCAGACAACCAGCAGGGCCGTCGGGAGCCGTCCCTCCATGGCGGCTCCGCTGGTGTCGGTCAGCGGCGCGGGGTCGGTGGCCCATCTCAGCGCACAGAGGTCCGCCGGGGATCCGACCTGGAGGCGGCCTGGGACCCGTGGGTCGTTAAGATAGCTGGCCGGCCTGCTTGTAACCGCCCGCATGATCGCGGCCGGGTCCATCCCGGCCGCCTCGAGCTTGCCCATGACGTTCAGGAGTGTATGGGGCGTTGGGTCGTCCAGGTGGCGTTTCTGCAGGTCCGTGGAAATCGTGTCCGGGACGAACCCCTGCTCGATGGAGCGGCGGGCGACGTCAAAATCAAAGGAGTTGTAGCCGTGTCCTACATCGAAGAGGATTCCACGCTGCCGGGCTGCGAGGATTGCCGGGTGAACCATCCCTTCGCCGGTGATGATGCAGTGTGGGCTGCTCCGAAAGATGTAGGTGACCAGGTCACCGGGCCGGAGTTGCCGGAGCTGGTCATCGAAGGCCCACTCGCTGTCGGGGCGCATGCCGTAAAGCAGTGGCAGGCCACTCTCGTGGGCGACCTTGACGGCCAGGGGAAGAATCCCCCGTGGATCCTGGTCTCCACAGGCTGCCTGGCTGGCATTGATGGCAAGAGCGGAAACATGTTCAGGATGTTTTCGGATGGCCACCAGGCAGGCATCGGGATCGATCCAGGCCGGGTTGGAAAGGCATCCGGTGGCGGTGGATTCTCCCACCGAGGAAAGGTTGATTGCCAGTTTGACATCGGTTCGTGAGGGCTGGATGGTTTCTTTTACGAATGCGTCAATCGTGCTGCTGCCGGCATCGCCCTGCGAGAGCACGGTCGTCACTCCATGAGGCAGCAGGTGCTGGTCGGGGTCCACTCCGAAAACGGAACCGGAACAGGCCGGGTGAGCATGGATATCGATCAGGCCAGGTGTGAGGATTGCATCATCCGGCAGGCGAATGTGCTCCCGGGCACTTGTTTCCAAGCGGGGGCCGATGCCCGCGATATGGCCATCCTGGACCGCCAGCTGGATATCATCGAGGAAACCTTCGACCGGATCGAGCACCCGGCGTGCGTGAATCAGCAGGTCGGTCTCGGGCATGATTGTTCCACCGGGCCCTGGCCCGGGCACCTGTCGGCCGACGCTCCTGCCGGGAGAAGGTGACGTGGTTGCCCAGCGTCCCTCGCCTGCAGGGCTAGTCTTCCTGGAGCAGGCCAGCGAGTTCCTGAAGCTGCCGCCAGTTCTCCAGCCGGTCTTCCTTGGCGAACTCGAGCACCTCCGAGGCATTTCCATCCTTGTCAAAGTGCTTGCCAAAGCGGCCTTCGCTTCGACAGAAATCGATAAAGTCGATCGTCTCACCACTCTTGGGACTGGTGTACCAGTCGTTTTTGAGACCGGGGTTTCCCTGCAGCGAAAGCCGGCTCTTGATCGTGTTACCCTTGTCCGGATCGTAGACCAGCAGTGGGAAAGCACGTGAATCGACCGCCAGTCGAGCCTGGTCGGCAGCCATGTTGTCGGCCACACCATGTTCCGGCTGGCAGGTGGTGTAACAGCTGATGACCGCCGGACCGTCAAATTCCATGGCACGGATGACGCTCTTGTAAAAGTGGTTTGTGTGAGCACAGGTCGTCTGGGCGACAAAGGTGCGAGGGTGCATCATGGCGATCTGGGCAATTTCCTTGCGCCGCTCGGTCTTCCCCTTGTGTTTCTTGCCGTGCACGCTCATCTTCGTGTTCTGCCCGGTATAGGTACTGGTCGAAGCCTGGCCACCGGTATTCGAGTAAACCTGCGTGTCGAGGACGAAGACCTTGACGTTCAGGCCCGATGCCAGCATCCGGGAGAGGGACTGGAAGCCGATGTCAAACATGGCGCCATCTCCTCCGATGCACCAGATGGGTTTGTCGTCCCAGCCCATCTGGTCCCATCGTGTCCGCACTCCCATGGCGTCGGCAGGAGCATTCTCGAAAAGGGAATTCGTCCAGGGAATCAGATAAGGGTTGTAAGGGTAGGTGGAGGTGTAGACGGTGTTGCAGCCGGTCGCCGCCACGATACCCCACTGGTCACCATACTTGGCGCCGGTCGCGGAACAGAGCATTCGCAAGGCCGTCCCCTCACCACAGCCGGCACACGATCCTGCACCCCCCACGTAGATGTGGGTGCTCTCCTTGAGCATCATGTCGATCAGCAGGTTGTCGTTGATATAGGATTCATCCGAGGGCCCGACTTCCTTGAACATGCGGTGGCTTTTCCGGATGTCCTCCATCACCTTTTCGGTTTTGGGAATCATCTTCAGCGCATCATCGTCACAGACCGTAACGCACTCGGCACATCCCTTGCACTTGCTCGGATCAATCAGGATAGCAAATCGCCCACCCTCCTTGCCCTTCTTGATGGGGCCGTCGTAATACTTGCGAGTTTTGGACCATTGGGCCTCGAACATCGCGCGATCGTCCTCGTTCTCGATTTCCTCCAGCTTTTTTTCCAGGTCGGGCTCGGCCAGCACCTTGCCGAGGATAGCGGTGTCGGGGCACTGGGTCACGCAGTCCATGCAGCCGGTGCATTCGGGGACAATATATTCCGGAATCTCTGGTGCGACGTAACTGAAATCTCGAAGTGTGGCTGTTCCAGCCGGGATCAGCGAGCGAGCGACAGTAAGATCGGCCGGCAGGTCTTTTTCTGCTACACCATCCTCGTAAGCCCGGATGATGCGGTCGTTGAAATCGTCGACGTCCAGGATGGGAAGGCTGATCTTCTTGTACGGCGTATCGACCAGTGTCCCGTACGAGTTGTTGTTGTGCGGGTCCCGTTCGCTGGGGGCGTTCATCGGAATGTTGTCAGTGCTTGCCATGTTTTTCACATTTTAAAGGGTTGTTTGTTTTGTCTTTCCTGTCGGCCATCCGGCGATCAGGCATGAATCACGTCCTGCGGGACTTCTTTCATTTCTTCATATCCACGTTTGACGCAGGTCAGGTTGTCCTGGACGACCTGTTCACCACGTTTGCCAAAGTACTTGCGGAGTGCTTTTTCAACACCCGCATAGACCTCGTCGTCGGTCATGCCACTCTCATCAGCAAAGGGGGTCAATTTCAGGAAAGCTCCCAGAAGGACAATTCCCTGCATCCGCATTTCCAGGTCTGCGACCGAGGCCACCTCGCGGGCAATCTTCACCATGTCCGCATAGTAGAGTCGCAGTTTCTTTTCCTTGATCATCTGCTGGTGCTGCTCCGGGATACGTTCCCAGACCTCGCTTCCCTCGGTAAACGGGCTCTGCATGAAGATGGCGCCCTCGTCGACCATCCCCTTGAGCGGGTTTCCACTGAGAATGGCATTGGTGTCATTCAGCACCACCAGGTTCACATACTCCAGTTCGCTATGCGAGAAGATGTGCGATTCGGCAATGGTCAGGTAGTAGGTGGTGGGAAGCCCTTTCTTTTCCGAGCCGTACTTGGGGTAAGCCTGGACGTCATTGCCAAAGACCTGGCCACCGATCGTGGCGATTACCTTGTTGGTGGTGACCGATCCAAAGCCACCGACCGAGTGACCTCGCATCGAGAAGGCTCCCTCGGGTCGCAGGTCCGGGTCATCCTTGATGGTCAGGGCAAGGGCGTGCTTGATTCCCACACAGAAGAAGTCCTGGGTGTCATCGATCATGTTGTCAAAGATGGCATTGATGTCGCCGGGTCGCACATCCCGGCTTCCGAGGCCAGCGGCACCGTGGTAGATGCGGGGGATGTCCTCCACTCGCGGCATGCCATTCTGACCGTTCTGGGCATCGCAGAAGGCTGCCTTGATTTCACGCGTGAGATGGTTTCCGGTCGTTGAGAGAGGATCGTCCATCCGCTCGATCACCGTGAAGGCCTTGCACTTGGAAAGTGCCTCGACAAGCTGCCGGGCCGGGAAGGGCCGGAAGCAGTAGATGTTCACGCAGCCTGCCTTGATACCCCGCTCCTCACGGAGGTAATCGATCGTGGTCTGGGCTGTCTCCATGTACGAGCCGATCCCGACCAGGATGTACTCGGCATCCTCGCAGCGATAGGCATCGATGAAATCGTAGCGTCGACCCGTCTTTCGATAGAATTCCTCGAAGGCCTCCTGCAGGTGGTCCTCCACCTGGTCGTAGTACCATCGCTGCGACATCTTGCCTTTCATGTAGGAGTCCTGGTTCTGGACCACGCCTGACATCATCGGGTTTTCCGTATCCATCAGGTTGACAAGCTTGTCTTCCGGCTTGCCGATGTACTCCTTCATGAAATCCTGTTCCAGTACCAGGACGGATTCCACCGTGTGTGTGGTAAGAAAGCCGTCCTGGACGTTCATGAACGGGGTGTGTGAATTCTCGGCGGCACGACGGGAAATCAGGCAGAGGTCCCCCGCTTCCTGGGCGTTACGGCCAAACAGGATGCCCCAGCCACAGTCTGCCACGCTCATCACATCGTCGTGACCGGCATGCACGTTGAGGGACTGGCTCGTGAGAGCCCGGGAACCGATGTTGAAAACCACCGGCAAGCGTTTTCCCGAGATCGTGTAGAGCACTTCCTTCATCAAGACCAAACCCTGGCCGGAGGTAAAGTTCGTCACGCGGCCTCCGGAAAGGGCAAAACCCTCACAGAATGTTGCCGCGGAATGCTCACTTTCCGGTTCCACGAATACCAGCTCATCTCCCCAGAGATTCGGTTTGCCATTCATCATGGCCGCATTAAAGCCACCTCCCATGGTGGTGGAACTGGTGATCGGGTAAGCCCCGGATCCCTGGGAGATATTCGTTTCCACCCAGACCACGGCCTCGGCGCCGTCGCACGTGGTGGGTGTGCCCGGATACTCGAATTTCGTTTCTTCGGCTACCGAGCTATCTGCTGTCCTGTCAATCGATTCGGTCGACATATTTGTGCTGAAACTCCTTTGGAGTCATAGAAAATGACATCGGCCAGGGATAATAATTAAAACAGGCTACAAAAGAAGCTGTTTTGGCCGCTTGGTACGCACCGTTTGGGGCGACCTTCTGATAATAGCAGATCCGCCAATTCTGGCCAACGGGAGTCTTTGTCCATTACTTGGGCCATGACTTGCCGAAAACAGGCCCTCTGCCGATAATTCATTACCCAATTACCTGCCATACAGGTACTTATGTCGATCCTTTCAGCATTCCTTTTACCGCGGGACACCGATGCGAACTGTTGATGCATTAATGGATGACCTCCAGTTGACGGTGGAAGACCTGGCGGAAAAATCGCTCCTCACGGTGGAGCGGGTCGAGGCCATTGCCCTTGGCCGCTGGACACCCAGCCCGGCAGAACGAACGAAAATTGCCGATTCCCTGGAGATGGATATTGCCGACATCAGCTGGGGGCACACCCTGGATCCCCGTAACATCCGTTATCGCCGCTTTGGCCTCAAGGAAGATTTCAGAAAATGACCAGGTCGATTGAAGAACTCTGTAAAGAGCACCAGATGACGGTGCAGGAACTGATCGAAAAGACCGGGGTGGACGACCACCGCCTGGTGGCTATCTACATGGGGCGATGGACTCCCAGCCCGGAGGACCGCAAGAAAATCGCCGCCGCGTTTGAGCTGGAGGTGGACGATATCACCTGGGGACACGTCACGCCGATCCAGCATATCTATGGCCACGGGCCAGGCTAGCAGGAACTCCTACGGTTTCGTGCGGACGAGTGGGTCGCCCATTTTTTCCTGCATCGCGGCGAGCCGTGCCGTTAGCTGGTCAAGCAGGTCGGCATGTTTCCTGTCATCGGCCAGGTCATGCATCTCCAGCGGATCCTTTGCCAGGTTAAAGAGCCGCCGCTTCTTGATCGATGGATAGGAGATCAGCTTGTGCTCGCCCACGGTGATGCTCCGCTGCACGTTCAGGTAGGCGCCGTAGATCTCCTTGTAAGGCCAGGCATTTTCCGCTTCCAGGAGCGGCATGATGCTGGTGAAGTCAACGTGGTCCGGCTTGTCCACCCCGGCCAGCTGGAGCGTGGTCGGCATCAGGTCCTGCAGGTAAATAGGCACGGTGATCCTGTGGTTTTCCGTGATCCCGGGGCCGTTGACAACGAAGGGGACCCGCACGCTGTGATCGTACATGTTCTGTTTGCCCATCAGGCCATGGTGTCCGACCGAGAGACCATGGTCAGCGGTGTAGAAGATGTAGGTATTCTCGGCCAGTCCGGACGCCTTGAGTCCCTCCAGGATGCGGCCGATCTGTTCATCCATGTGGCTGATAATCGCGTAGTATTCCTGGCGGTTGACCTTGACCGCGTACTCGGTGCGTGGAAAGGGGGCCAGTTTTTCATCCCGCTGGCCGGTTCCCAGGGCGATCGAGTCCTTGTAGGGATAAAGGGGCAGGTAATTCTTGGGCACCATGATCGTGTCGAGTGGGTAACGGTCCACAAATCGCCTGGGGGACTGCCGCGGATCATGGGGGGCGTTAAAAGCGATGTACATGAAGAATGGCTTCTCCTGGCCGGCGGCGTCTTGCAGGAAGTCGAGGGCATCGTTGGCGACTACCTCGCTCCAGTGGGTTCCCCCTTCCCAGTAGCCCCCAAAACTCTCTTCCCATGGTTTCCAGGGGTCCTCCTGGCCCTCGACAGGCCGGCCGTAACCCTGCGGTGTCTGTTTCGGCATTCCACCCCGTACGTGGGCAGCCACGTCGAAGGCCTTGGCGGCATTAGCCCGCACATGCCATTTGCCAGTCATGTAGGTTCGGTAGCCGGCCCCCTTCATGTACTCCGACCAGAAACGCCCGGCCTCGCGTTCTGCCTCGGTCTCGCGGTAAATCGCGTTGGCACTCCAGAGGAAACTGCCGGTGTTGAGCATGCAGCGACTAGCGACATAGACCGCCCCACTCCAGGAACCCATGTTGTAGGCGTGCGTGAAGGTGGTTCCCTGTCGCACCAGGCCATCAATATGAGGCGTCTCGATGCGGGCATTGCCCAGCGCATGGACTGTCTCGTGGGACTGGTCATCCGCGAAGAGAAAGAGAATGTTCGGTTTCTCCGCAGCCTCCGCCATACCGGTGCGGTCAAGCCGGGTAACCACCAGGGCGAGTCCCAGGGCCAGGTAAAGAGTTCGTCGTCGCGTCATTGCCTGTCTCCTCAGTCGTTATCGTGGCGGCTGCCGGGCCAGGGGTCTGCGGGGGGCGAACTAGGGCTGGAACATCCGGCCATTGGGGTTGCCTCGCGAGAGTATGTAAGCGATCAGGTCCAGCACCTCGTCCTTGTTGAGCTTGTCGAGCAGGTTTTCGGGCATCAAGGATGTCGGTGAGGGGCGTATCTGGTCGATGTCGTCTTTCTTGATCTTGATGATTCTCGTGGCATCAAATGGATCGGTCACGACGGTAAGGATCCCCTCCTGTTCGCTGACCACGCGACCGGCGATGAGTGTGCCGCTGTTGGTCAGGATCACGGATCCACGGTACTGGTCCGAGACAACCTTGCTGGGAACAACCAGGGACTCGGACAGGTCCTTGATGCTAAAGCGGCCGGCGACATTGCTCAGGTCCGGCCCGGTGGCGCCCCCGGCGCCGTCGAACCGGTGACACGACGCGCACTGCGCGGCGGCAAACATCACCTTGCCATTGTTAAAATCGCGTGCCGTAAGGCCGCTTGTCGCCAGGGCGGCCACCTCTCCCAGTTCCCACTTGTGGCCGGGTCCCTTGGGCTTGGGCAGGGCTTCCGGTTCCGGCGGCGGAGCGATCACGGTCGAGGCGAGCGCTTTCTTTTCTGCCTCCGAGACATTGGCCAGCGCCTCGGTGCGTATGTTGTTAATGAATCCCTGGTAACTGGAGCCACCGCTGCGCTGGAGTGCCTCGTTGAACCACTCGAAGTAGACCTTCCGCTGATCGAGGGTCCAGCCGTAACGCATGTTGCGAAGCACGAGGGCGTAATGGATCTTCTGCAGGTCCGGGTGGTTGG
Organism: uncultured Pirellulaceae bacterium; assembly: GCA_964476375.1. GTDB lineage: Bacteria > Planctomycetota > Planctomycetia > Pirellulales > Pirellulaceae > SAT2750. The sequence continues at coordinate 5,933 of CAYYZW010000073.1, read as the reverse complement.
CCAGCATCTTGGCGAGCGTGCCGCCATACCCCCGGTTCCTGGTGAGTAAGTCGCCCAGGTTGTCCTCGATCTCGGCCTGGTCCTGTTGCATCAGGGCCAGGGTCTTGGTGATCACGGTGGGCGAGTCGAGGTAGACCAGCAGGCGGCTCAGCTCATTGTTCAGCAGGGTGTCCTTGGCGGGGAAGCGGTCGTCCAGTTGCTCGAGGACCAGCGCGACCTGGTCAACCGGGGGCTTGCCCTGGCGGATGAAGGTGAGGGCATAGGCCCGCAGCATGGCCAGCCTGTCGTCATTGGAGAGCTGGTCGAAATCCAGTTCCAGGAGTGCCGCCATGATCGGGTCCTGCAGGGGGGGGGTGCCTTGCCGGGCCAGGCCGATCAGGCCGGTAATACGGGCAGTCGGATCCGAGGCGGAGAGTACCTGCTTCTGCCAGGCGGTCACCGGCTGGGCTTCCAGGGCCAGTCGGGCGGCATAGCGAATGTGCCGGTCCGCGTGGCCAAGATGCTCAAGAGCCGGTGCCACGGCGGCGGGGTTCGGCCGGCCATGGTACTGTTCCAGGCTGCGGCGGAGTGTGCGGAGATCCGCCAGCTTGTCCGTGGCCTTTTTGACCGGCGCGGTTGATTCCTTGCCGACGTAGGTGACCCGGTAAAGTTCCGACTGCGCCCCGCGGCCGCCGATGGTGAAGTAGAGTGCCCCGTCGGGTCCGATCTCGGCATCGGTGAGGGGAAGCGGCGTGCGGGCGACGAACTCTTCCTTGGTCCCCACGTAGCTGCTCCCCTGGGGCGTGAGATGGATGGCATACATCGTGCCGAAGGTCCAGTCGAGCAGGTAAATGGCCCGCTGGTACCTGGCCGGGAATCGGGCCCCGGTGCCGAAGGTCACCCCGACCGGGGAGCCGTGACCGATGTTGACCACCGGCGGCAGGCTGTCGGCGTAGTAGGTAGGCCACTTGCCGGTGCCGCTGCGCCAGCCGAACTCGCTGCCGCTGGTGACATGGCAGAGCCGCGTGGGGCGGTACCAGGGGGAGCCCTGGTCCCATTCCATGTCGGCATCGTAGGCAAACAGTTCCCCCTCGGGACTGAAATCCATGTCGTAGGGGTTGCGGTAACCGCTGCTGACCATCTCCCAGGTCTTTCCATCGGCGTCGGTGCGGGCGATCCAGCCGCCCGGGGCCAGCTTGCCACGGGCGTGGCCGTTGGCATCCCACTGGCGAGGGAGCAGAAGATCCTCGCCCCAGTTACTCGGAAGCCGGCTGGAGTCGAACTCCGGCGGGTTGGTGTGGTTGCCGGCGATCACGTAGATCGATTGTCCGTCCGGGCCAAGCCGCACCGCGTGGGGCCCGTGCTCGCCGCCTCCGTTGAGTTTTCTCAGCAGCTTGAGCTCGTCGTACTGGTCGTCACCGTTGGTGTCACGTGCCCGGTAGAGGCCGCTTCCGGGCCCACCATTGACCGAGATGAAAAGGCTGCCCAGGGCATGCAGCATGCCCTGGGAACTGCTGATGTTGAGCTTGAGCTTCTCGACACGGGTTGGTTCGGTGCTGCCGATGCCGGGCAGCGTGAGCCGGTAAAGTCCCTTGTTCCCCTGGTCACTGGCAATCAGCCGGCCCTTGTCGTCAAACGCGATCGAGACCCACGATCCCTGCTCGTTCTTGGGAACCGTGTAAAGGAGTTCGACCTGGAAGCCGGGCAGGACCTGGAAGACTCCCCTTTCACTACCGGCCACCGTGGAGGCGGCGAAGACGTTCCCCCAGGGGCTACTTCCCAGCGGCCCCAGTTCCACGGCCGCGACCGGATCGCTGTCGGCCGTGACGGCGGCGGTCCACTGCTTGTTGGTGACCAGGTAATCGACCGAGCCGTCCGCCTTCTTCATCGCCAGCTTGAGGATCATGCCGGCCGGCCCGCCGGCGTTGGCTCCCTCGACGACCAGTTCGTTCTTGCCCGCCACGAGGAATTTCTGAACATCGATACGGACGGGGGTTTCCCAGCTGCCGTGGGAGATAACCCGCTTGCCGTTGATCTTGATGACCATCTGGTTATCGCAGGAGGCGACCAGCAGGGCAGCGGTCGAGTTGGCCTGGAAGCTGCGGCGAAAGAGGAAAGAATCGTTGGCCCCGGCGCCTTTTTTACCCCAGATCCAGATAGCCGCGGGTCCCTTGTTAATGTCGAGCGTGGCAGGTTTCTTGGTCGGTTCCGCTGCCGGCTCGGCGTCCTGGCCGGCCACGCGGGAGGGGGCGATCGTAGGCTCCTGGGTACCGACCTGCTGCGATCGCAGGGAACTGGCCAGGGAGAGGGTGAGGAGCAACACGAGCAGGGTTAAAAATCGAGCGATGCGCATGCGAGGCGGACTCCAACAGGGGGCTTTTCAGTACCCAAGCGGGCAGGAGGTGCCCAGTACTGGAGTGCCAGTATAGAGAACGCCGGGGCAGGTTAGAAGTCAGAGAGCGGGGGCGAAATGGGTCAGGCGATGTCCGGTGGGCCCTGGTCCATCAATCGCTTGATATCCCTGCGGCTGAGCAGGTAGACGACCACGCCAATCCCCGCGATCACCAGGGTGATGATGCGGTAGCCGAGGGCTACCACGAAACCATGGCTGGCGTTCATGCCGATGGCCGGGGCGAGGGTCTTGTAGAGGGTGTAGACGGCGATCTCAAATCCTCCCAGTCCTCCCGGCAGCGGCAGCGATCCGATCACGTTGGCAATCGGCACGACGGCAAAATGCAGTTCAAAGGAGGGGTGCGGGTGATTCAGGCCCTGGGCCACCAGGTAGACGCAGGAGGAGAAACAGAAGTGGGTCACCAGCGAGAGCAGGAACATGCCTGCCACGATCGGTGCCCGTCGGCGGTAGAGTGCCGCCGCGGCGGTCAGCCGTCCGAGCGTGCGGCCGACCAGTGGCAGGCGGCCCAGTTGCCGCTGCATTCCCGGGCCGGTGAGGGCGGGGACGACGAGCATGGCCAGGAAAACACCCCCCATCGCAAAGCAGATGGCAAACACGGTCCGGCCGGTGTTCCTGAGCGTTTCCAGGTCGGCACCAGCCTGGCCGGCGGCATCGGGGAATTCCACAAGCCAGAAAGCGACAGCGGCCATCACGCAGAGCGCGTAGAGTCCGATCACGCGGTCGAGGATCACGCTGGCAACCGCCTCGGTTTTCTTGTCGGGCTGTTCGCGGGCGATAAAGATTGCCTTGAGCGTGTCGCCCCCCATCACGCCCAGGGTCAGGAAGCTGAAAAAGTAACCGATGAAACCAAGGCGGAAAGCATCGCGGATGCGGAAGGGGAGATCGAGTGCCCGCACCAGCCCGTACCAGCGGAGCATGGTGGTCAGGATGGCGGTCAGGCCGAGGGCCAGCGCGGCTGCCAGGATGGGCCAGTCCTTGGGTTGGCCGGCAAGGTCGGAGAAGCTGTCATCCTGGCGGGCGCGATGAAACAGGAAAGCCAGGATAGCGAAGGAGACGGCGAACTTGGCACATCCGACGACCAGTTTTCGGTGTTTCGAGTTCATGGTTCTGGGTGCCGGTGGGTGGGTTCACAGCGGGCCTGGCCGGGCGGGGAGGCTCGGTTGACAATCCGTGGGGCCGTTGATAGTGTGCAGGAGCAGGGGGTGCCGGGACGGAAAGAAACAGCTGCTTCTGGTTGTTTCGGCATCTCAGCAGTTGGGGGATTAGCTCAGTTGGGAGAGCGTCTGGCTGGCAGCCAGAAGGTCAGGGGTTCGAGTCCCCTATCCTCCACTTTTCCCTGTGGCAGCAAGCCGCAGGATGCAGCAGACCCCGGCAAAACCGGGGTTTGCTTTGGCGCGGGTAAATCGGCTTGCGACTCCCTGCGGCCCCTTGCACGCACGTGCTGCGTTGCTTTACGTCGGTCATTTTACCAGTCCCCAGTTTCGCTTTCGACCGCCGCGTCGAAGTCCTCGTCCGTTAGGGTCAGGTAGTGCTTGTGCGCCACCCTCGGTGTATTCCCCAGACAGTCACCGGACAATTTTGAGTGCTCGCACGACTATTGAATCTGCGATTTATTGATCGGGTGACGTGCGTAACGCATCCAGCAGTGGCTTGCCGTCGGCGTCGGGGTACTCAACTCTCAGCAGCTTGGCGATTGTGGGAGCGATGACGGTGTTGTCTACTCCTGGCAGTTTAATACCTGATCGAATGCCAGCGCCGGAGAGGATGCACATCGCATTCATCGTGGGGAGTTTCGCCAGGAATCCGTGAGAACCGAGTGACGTTCGCGCCTCTTCGTAAGTTGCGACAAGGGTCTCTCCGGTCACGGACCCTGAGACGGCATATCCATCTTCTGCAACCAGAATGGCGTTTGGGGCCTGCTCGTATTCACGTGGGTGTGGGAAACCGACTTCATTGAAGCGATCTGGCAGCAGAACGTCGGCAACGCCTTCCTTCCCCAGAAACATTTTCCTGAAGTCGGCAGAATCCCGCGGAGCTGTTGTTGGATTGGTGCAGTACACGAGGCCAATGCCACCCTCCGGAATCACGTGCACTTGTGCCTGCGCCAGCTTTTCGTTCTCGACCGTCAATAACTCCGCTTTTCGCAACAGGACATTCGGTCGAATCGCTTTGGGCGTGAGGGTGAAGCCGTGATCGGCGACCAAGATGATCGTGGTGCGTTCACGGATTCCAGCGTCATCGATTGCGTCGATAATCCTAGACACGCACATGTCGGCATACGCATTGGCGGTGTAGCCCGCTTGTGATTGTGCTCCCCGCCTGTGATGCGTCGCATCGTTATTCAGGAGATGCACGAGCGTCAGGTGTGGTTTGCGTTCGCGAATTAAATGGCAAGCTGCTTCAGTCCAGACATAGTCCAAACCGACGACACTGGATTTACGAAATGAGGCGTGTGTCTCGTCCTGTAAGAGCCCCTTCTTGATGAGTTCTGTCCGCAATCGCGGCGTCGTGTAGTCCAGAGCATTGGGGACATCAGGGAATTGGTCGTCGAATGACTGTGAATTCCGAGTACATGGCCAGTTCACTTCCGCAGTCCTGAGCCCAGCAGCATGAGCCACATCCGCCACGGTGGGAACTTTCACGAGATCTCTCTGGTCACGATGGGAATCAATCTTCACTGGCATTCCAATCCCGCCGCGCACCAGAACTCCATTCGCAAGGACGCCATGTCGACCAGGCTTCATGCCTGTCACCAGAGTAGTGTGATTGGGCCAGGTCACAGCAGGGTCTGAGACTTTCATCCCGCCCTCAATGAGACAGCCCCCGCGCGCGAGTCGACGAATAGTTGGCAACGGGACTTTGGGATCGTCAACAAGGTATGCTGCAAACCCGTCGATGCTGATGACAACCACATGCCGTTCAGCATCGGTTGACTGAGCGACAGACAGAGTGTTTAGAGAGGCCGTGATTGCGACTGTCAGACAGAGGTACCAACGATAACTGCTATGCATGCCGGTTTGTCCTGGAGGGATTGACGGAAGTTGTGTTCTGCTGATGTGAAGAAGATGCAGGTGTTCAAGGTTCATCAGCCCGTAAGGGCAGGGTGAAATACACCGTGAACAAGAGTACCACAACAGCACCGACAAAGAACCGCCTCGACGACGGCCGCCAAGGAAAGGCTCGCATAGTGCCGCCATTTAATCTGGTAGACCTCTCGGGGAAAGAATACCAGCGATCGAGCAACGCTTGGTCAGTTGAAGGCAGTATCGATGCACTTAAGACTTTGAATCCTGACGTCAGTAAGCAGGGTATCATCGTTTTCGATGTCTCCAAAGGTAGGGATTACATGCTTAAAGTCTCGGGGCTATTTCTCTAGGAATGACGCTCTTTTTTTAATCTTCACTGACTAACCCCCCACCATCTCCATCACGACCGTCTTCACGCTCTCGGGGAGCAAGAGCCTCAGCCGCTTGTCTTCCCCGGCCATCCGGCCCAGGACCGCTAAAAAATCTCCACCGCGGGACATAATAGGAGTGGGGGC
>CAYYZW010000072.1:0-2439 GCA_964476375.1 uncultured Pirellulaceae bacterium | reverse complement strand
AGTTTTCTATCCAGCGGCTCACTTCTTTCTCTCCCAGTTCCCACTGGGCAAGCTGGGCCTGCTCCCCGGTCAGGGTTGGATCACTCACAACCAGCGTCAGGTTGGCAGGAACCCGTACGATCTGCCCGCTTTCATCACGCGGTTCAATTGCCAGTACCAGCTTGCCATCCTGGAACTGGTTGGCCTTGACCAGTCGTGTTTGCTGCTGGTTAAGCCCCAGCTGGACTGCTGGTGTTGGATTGGAGAGGTTTCCCGAGGAGAGTGGTTCGACGGGGACATTCACCGGATCATCCAGGGAAGGAAGAGGGCTGGCCGGCGGGTTATCAAGATCGACTTCTCTCACGCCGACTGGAGGGAGAGGAGAGAGGTCGGGACCGGGCCGGGAGGGAAGGGCCTGGTGGGTTGCTGGTGGGTTCAGCAGTGTTCGTAACTGCTGGTTTTCCGCTCTCAGCTGTTCGACTTCTGCCAGCTTGTTCTCATAGTCCTGCTGAAATGACCACTGCTCCCCAGGCATCGCACGGGCGGAAGGAAAAAGAAGACTTCCCAGACCCATTCCAGGCTGCTGGGGATAAACATCCTGACCGTAGGGGGCACGCAACCCGCAGCCAGAAAAGAAGAGGAGAGGCAGGCAGGCAATCAACAACCGCTGGAAGGTTTGTTTCATGGTGATTCGAAACCGTGAAAAAACAGGTATCAAGGTGGAAAACGGCGCAAAGGTTCCCATGGGAACACGTCGTTTACCGGTTTCCCGGGATTAGTGCAAGAGAGACTTGCCGGACCTCTATCCCCATCGACGTGGGGTTATTTAGCAAGCTGCATGTTTTCGACTACATGATCGATGAGCTTGTACTTGAGGGCTTCCTCGGCTGTCATGAAGTTGTCCCGATCGGTGTCATTCTCGATCTTCTTCATGGTGTGCCCGGTATGTTTGATGAGGATCTTGTTGAGTCGATCCTTGACCCGGGCGTATTCCTTGGCGTGGATGAGAATCTCTTCCGCTGTCCCTTCCATTCCCGCCAGGGGCTGGTGGATCATGATCCGGCTGTTGGGCAGGGCAAAGCGTTTTTTGGCAGTTCCGGCTGCCAGCAGGACGGCCCCCATGGAGGCGGCCTGGCCGATACAGTACGTGGCGACATCGCAGGTCACAAACTGCATGGTGTCATAGATTGCCATTCCGGCACTGACACTTCCTCCCGGCGAGTTGATATACAAGTGGATATCGGAGTCGGGGCTGTCCTTTTGCAGGAACAGCATCTGGGCGACAAGCGAGTTGGCAACTTCATCGTTTACCTGCGAACCGAGGAACACGATGCGATCCTTCAGCAAGCGGCTATAGATGTCGTAAACCTGTTCCTCGCGACCACTCTTTTCAACAACATAGGGTATCGGGGGCATCTGTCTGTCAGCTCCGCTGGGCTATCTACCGGCCGATGGCCGGTAGTCGTTTACTCTATTTTCGTCTCATCCTCGGGTGGCTTGGTGAGAATATCATCCACCAACCCGTATTCCTTGGCGGCCTCGGCGTCCAGGAAAAGGTCACGGTCTGTATCTTTCTCGATCTGTTTGATTTTCTTGCCGGTATGCTGTGCGAGGATGTCGTTCAGCATTTTCCGGTTGCGCAGGATCTCTTCGGCCTGGATCTCGATATCACTGATCTGCCCACTCACGCCACCGAAGGGCTGGTGCAGCATGACCCGGCTGTGTGGTAGGGCATATCGTTTTCCTGAAGTACCACCTGCAAGTAATACCGCTGCACCACTGGCGGCCTGTCCAACGCAGTAAGTGGAGACGGGACAGGAAAGAACCTGCATGGTGTCATAGATTGCCAGCGTGGCGATCACACCACCACCGGGCGAGTTAATGTAGAAGTGGATATCCTTGCGCCGGTTCTCGCTTTGAAGGTAGAGCAGCTTCATCACGACCTCGTTCGCCTTTTCCGTGAAGATCTCTCCTTGCAGAAAGACGATGCGGTTTTCCAGCAGCAGGTCCCCGAGTGTCAGTTGTCGCTGCCGCTGGTATTGCGGGGCCGCATAGGAACTTGCCCGTTCCTCAAGCCCCATCTGGTCTGGATGGAGCCCAAGGCTATCTGTCACATCCATCGTACGATTGTGAAGTTCTCTGTTCATAGTGCTTCCTGGCCAGTCCGGCCGACTTCCATTTCATGGGTTGCTGAACCAGCACGACCCGCTGCAGCGTGGTGAGGATATTATAACGACGGTAGTACTTTTCTGCCCGGCGACTTTTGCCACGGTAGGCGGATCATGCCAGCCTGCTTGGGCTGCCAATCACGCACTCTCTTCAGGCTCGGATTCTTCCTTCGCTTCGGCTGTCTCTTCTTCAGGCTCGGCTTCGTCCTTCACCTCGGCAGTCTCATCATCAGGCTCGGCTTCGTCCTACACATCGGAAGTAAAATAATCAGGATCGACAAAGTCCTACACC
>CAYYZW010000071.1:0-17713 GCA_964476375.1 uncultured Pirellulaceae bacterium | reverse complement strand
ACCTGCCAGGGCCAGCTGAGAGAATACCCTTGAGGCTGGTTGGCGGGTGAACCTACCGCAACCACATGAAAGTCTAAGGGAATCGCATGAGCAATCATTCACGCACGCGACTCTTTTCCGCGAGGATCCTGGCCAGTTGTGCGGTCCTCTCCCTGATGCTGGCACTGCCGGCCCTGGGGCAGGAGACGGTGGAGTTTCCGGGTCTCGGGCCGCGAGGGGCATTGCAGCAGATTCGGTTTGAATCCGGGCCACAACAGGAACTCGTGCTGCAGGGGCCGAATTCACGTGGCCAGCTGGTGGTCAGCGGGGATTACGACAGCGGCCAGGTTCATGATCTGACGGTGGAGGTCAGTTACACGGTCTCTCCAGAGGGGCCGGTCGACGTCTCCAAGGACGGTTTTGTCACGCCCCGGGCGGACGGGGAATGTGACGTGACAGCGACGACCGGGGATGGCAAGAAAGCCGTCGTGCATGTCACGGTGGAGAGTTATAGCGACCCGTTACCGATCAACTTTTCCAGCGAAATCGTTCCTGTCTTTACCAAGCTGGGCTGTAACACCGGTGCCTGTCACGGGAAATCGGGCGGGCAAAATGGGTTTAAGTTGTCGCTGCTGGGATTTTATCCCGACGAGGACTACGAATGGCTGGTCAAGGAGCATCGCGGGCGACGGATATTCCCGGCCGCACCGGAATACAGCCTGCTGCTGACCAAACCGGCCAACAAGCTTCCCCATGGCGGTGGGCGTCGTCTTGACGAAGAGGGGCATGAATGGCAATTGCTTGTCCGATGGATTGAACAGGGTATGCCCTACGGGCAGGAAGAAGATCCGGTCGTAACGGGGATCGAGGTGGTCCCGGCGGTCAGGGACATGAACAGGAATACCGAGCAACAGGTTCGAGTCCTGGCGTCCTATAGTGATGGTACGATTCGCGACGTGACTCGCATGGCGACCTATGAATCCAATGACCCAGAGATGGCGAATGCGGAGGTAGATGGTCGTATCAGTGTCTTTGAACGACCCGGGTCGGCTGCCGTGATGATTCGGTTCCAGGGACAGGTCACCGTTTTTCGGGCACATATACCGCTTGGCATTGAAGTGACGGAACTTCCCGCGGAAAAGAACTACGTGGATCAGCATGTTTTCGGAAAACTCAAGCGACTTGGGATACCGCCCTCGGAATTGAGCAGTGATGCGGTCTTCATCCGGCGGGTCTTCCTGGATGTGATCGGGCGTTTGCCGACCGCCGAGCAGGCTCGGTCGTTCGTCGAGGACAAGGATCCTGCCAAGCGAGACAAGCTCGTGGATTTCCTCCTGGAACATCCCGGTTACGGGGACTACTTTTCCAACAAGTGGGTGATGATCCTGCGAAACCAGCGGATCAACAATAACACGGCTGTGACCTACAGGTTTCACGACTGGGTGCGGCGGGCTTTTCAGCAAAATATGCCCTACGACCGCTTTGTGCGAAACATGCTCGTGGCGTCCGGGGACGTGGAAATCCATCCTCCCGTCTCGTGGTACTTGCAGGTCAACACGGCGACCGAGCAAATGGAGGACACGGCGCAGCTGTTCCTGGGCTTGCGCATCCAGTGTGCTCGCTGTCATCATCATCCCTTTGAGCAATGGAGCCAGGATGACTATTACGGATTCCAGGCGTTCTTTTCCCAGGTCGGTTTGAAGCCGAGCCGGGGGGGGGTGCCCAACGGGAGTATTTTCCACAAGGGAGCGTTGGCAACCGCTCGCAATCCTCGCACCAACGGGGACCGCAAGCCAACGGGGCTGGGTGGAGAGGAGCTGGATATCCCGGCCTATGAGGATCCTCGTCACCAGCTGGTGGACTGGATGGCGGAACCGGGGAATCCTTTCTTTGCCAAGTCGCTGGTGAACCGGTACTGGAAGCATTTTTTCGGCCGCGGGATCGTGGACCCGGAGGATGACATGCGAGTCACCAACCCGCCTTCCAACCCGGAGTTGCTCGATGCACTGGCAGGGAGCTTCATCGCCAACGGATTTGATCTGAAACGGCTGGTGCGAGACATCTGCACATCCAGTGCGTACCAGCTCAGTTCCGAGCCGAATGAATACAATGGGGACGACAAGCAGAATTTTTCCAGCTTCTATCCTCGCCGCTTGAATGCGGAACCGCTTTATGACGCCATCAACCAGGTTGCAAACTCGACCGTAGCATTCTCCGGCATGCCGGCCGGCACACGGGCGGTGCAGTTGCCCGATAGCGGGTTTACCGATTACTTCCTGATGGTTTTCGGCAAACCCCAGGCAGCGAGTGCCTGTGAATGTGAACGAAGCGACGATGCGAACCTGGCACAGTCCCTGCACCTGCTCAACTCCACCGACATCCAGGGCAAGCTGGCCGCTGGTGGGGGCCGCCCTGCCCTGCTGGCGGCGGACGAGGAAAAGAGTGAGGAAGAAAAAGTGGATGAGCTTTATTACTGGGCCTTCTCCCGGCCCGCGAAAGACTCGGAGAAGAAGTTGATTTTTGAATTCTTGGCGGGACAGCCCAACAAGAAACAGGCTTATGAGGATGTCCTCTGGGCCCTGTTTAATACCAAGGAATTCCTGTTTATCCGCTGAGGGAAATCCGGCAGTGGAGCGAATAGGTGACGTGGTCAAGGAGGATCTCGCTGCCAGGGTGATGTACGGATAATACGGTTGTGCGAGGAGAATAGCGCATGTCGAAATCTGGCCGCGGGCGGACGTTGAATTTCTATGGCCTGCCCCTTTTATCCCTGGGTCTGCTGCTGGTCCCTCTCGCTGTCCAGGGGCAGTTGCCCTCGGCCCGGCTGGCGTCGGTCTATCCGCCTGGTGGGCAACCGGGGCAGCAGGTCGAGCTGACGATCTCCGGTACCGATCTGGATGACGTGAGCCAGCTCCAGTTTTCCCATCCAGGCATCACGGCCGCGCAAAAGATGCGGGAACCGGGATCTTTTGAGACCGAACCGCAGCCGGTCGCCAATACCTTTGTGGTCACCGTCGCGGAGAATGTTCCCCCGGGGAACCATGACCTAAGAGCGGTTGGGAAGTACGGGATTACCAATCCTCGCGTATTTGTTGTGGATCCGATGGCGACGGTGACAGAACAGGAACCGAATAATATTCCGGCGGAAGCACAGGAGGTTGTCCAGCCCACGGTGCTGTTTGGCTGGTTGGAGCAGGGAACAGATGTGGATTACTATCAGCTGGCGGTCAAGGCCGGGCAGAGAATGATTATTCGCTGCCAGGCACGAAGTATTGACTCCCGCATGGATCCGATCGTGGCGGTTCTCGATACGGAGGGTCGACAGATTGCCAATAGCCGCGGGACACGGGAACGGGAACCACTGCTTGATTTTACAGCCCGTGCGGACGGGGTAGTGGCCATCCGGGTCTACGATGCCGTCTACCGAAATGGTCCCGAGTATTTCTACCGTCTGAGCGTGGGGGCCCTTCCCCACGTCGATTTTGTATTTCCACCCGCGGGACAGGCGGGAGGGAACCGGGCGTTCACGGTATTTGGACGAAACCTGCCGGGGGGAAAGCCGGCGGGAATCCAGGTCGATGGCATCCAGCTGCAGATGCTGGCGGTCACGATCCCGATTCCTGGAGGCAGCGATCAATACAATGCCCCGGGGCTGGTTGCTGTGGATTCCATCAGCAGTGGTCTGGATACTGTTGCCTACCAGGTTGCGACCCCGCAGGGGACGTCAAATCCTGTGCTTGTTGGAATCACCGATCTTCCACCGACCCTGGAAGGAGAACCGAATAACACGCTTGAAAAGGCGCAGGTGCTCGAGCTCCCGGTCGATGTGGCTGGCAGGTTCCTGGGAGAGCGGGACCAGGACTGGTATGCCTTTCAGGCCACCAAGGGTGAAAAAATTAGTATCGACGTGGTTTCGGAAAGGTACCAGGGCGTTGCCAACGTGATCCTGCTTGTCCAGCAGGTGGTCAAGGCGGCGGAGGGGGAGGAGCCGGAGGAGGTCAAGCAACTGGCCGTGGTCCAGGACGGGCTGGCGGGGACAGCGGCATTTTTTGATGCCCGCACCACCGATCCGGCTTACACTTTTGAGGTTCCCGCCGATGGAACCTATCGAGTACGCCTGACGGACAGCCTGAATATGCTGCGCGAGGATGTGAGACAGACCTATCGGCTCGTGATCCGGCCCCAGCAGGCGGAGTTCCGGGTCGTTGGTGTCCCGCATGTCGGTTATTCCGGTGTCTTGCTTCGCAAGGGCGGCCAGGCGGCGATCCAGGTCATCGCCTTTCGTTACCACGGTTTCGACGAGGAGATTCGCATCAAGGCGACGAACCTGCCGGCAGGTGTAACTGCCAGCGAGGCCACGATCGGCCCGGGAATGACAACGGCCCTGCTGGAACTGAGGGCAGCGGCGGGTGCGGCTCCGGTCCGCGGGAACCTGGGTCTGGTCGCGGAGGCGACCATCGATGGCCAGGTCATTTCCCGTCCCGGAAGATTTGGGGTGGTGAACTGGCAGGGGACGATGCAGCAGGGGAATAACCCAGGCAATGCGTCGGTCGGTCGGTTATCCCCGGGGTTGCAGGTTGCTATTTCGGATATCGAAAACGGTGTCGTCGGCCTTGAATTCGGTGATGGAAATATCGTTGAGGCGTCGCGGGCAGCAAATATCAAGCTGACTTACAAGCGGCGCGGAGAATTCAAGGGGAAGCTCACCATGCAGGCAGTTGGATTTCCTGCCAACGTGGATGCCAAGCAGCTGGTCATCAATCCGAATACGGACAATGGCGAGTACACGATCGGCCTGAAGGCCAACACGCCGCCGGGAACCTATACCGTTTACTTCAACGGTACTGCTGAAAAAGTCAAGTACAGCCGCAACCCGGAAGCGGTGGTTGTGGCCCAGGAGAAAAAGAAGAAGGTGGACCTGATCAAGGCAGAGACGGATGCGAATGCCAAGGCGGCGGTGACTGCCAAAACGGCTGCTGACAAGGCCGCAACCGATGCCGCCACGGCGCTGAAGGTGGCGGTGGATAAGAAAACGGCGGCCGACAAGGTGCTGGTCGATGCCCAGGCCGCGGCGAAGGCAGCCAGCGAGCGGGCTGCTGCGGCCAAGGCGGCAGCAGCCAAGGCGCCGGCAGACGAGGGCCTGAAAACGGCTGCAGCCACGGCACAGAAAGCCGCCGACGATGCAGCGACGAAGGTCAAGGATGCCATGGCTGCCGTCGTGGTGGCCGAGAAAGCTGTCGTGGAGGCCACGGTGATTGCCAAGAAAGCAGACGAGGCAAAGGAGGTGGCGGATGCAAAGGCCCAGGAGACGGCCGACCTGGTCAAGGAAGCGACGGCACTAAAGACTGCGACCGACAAGCTGGTTACCGATACTACCAACGCTGCCAAGCCAAAGGATATGAATGTCCTTTTCGTCTCCTCGCCCCTGACGATCAAAGTCACGCCGGCCCCCATCACCTTCAACCCGCTTCCGGCCAGCGTGGTCGTCAAGCAGGGGGAGAAAGTGAATGTCGCCGTGGCGATGACGCGTCTCTACGGCTTTGCTGACCAGGTCTCTGTCACGGGCGTGGTTCCCGGTGGCGTGGCGGGGCTGACTTTTGCCAAGCTGGACATTGCGGGTGGCCAGAACCAGGGTGCGTTGGAAATCACGGCAGCTGAAAATGCCACGGTCGGCGAACACCAGCTGACCGTGCGTCTTACGTTGAAACTCAATAACCAGAACCTGACCGTGGACCAGCCACTTGCGCTGATGGTTCAGGAAGTCACAAAAACAGAGTAACTCAAACCCACCTCGTTAACCCTCCAGCGCCTCGCCAGGTTCCTCCATGAGCCCATACCGATTTATCTACACGCTCTTGCTGACCGTTCTCCTTGCACCGCTGGTCCAGGCGCAGACTCCCATCCCGATTACGGATTTGAAGCGGGCCGAGGAGGTGGATTTTGGCAAGGAGATTCTGCCCCTGCTTCGCAAGAACTGTCTTGCCTGTCATAGCCAGACAGAGGCCAACGGGGAGCTGGTGCTGGAAGGGCCTGCCGGGATGTTCAAGGGTGGGGATACCGGCCCGGCCGTGGTTCCCGGCAAGAGTGCGGAAAGCCTGCTGTTGACGCTGGCGGCCCATCGGGATGATCCGGTCATGCCGCCGGAGGGCAACGATGTGGCGGCCAAGCCGATGACACCGGACGAGCTGGGCCTGATCAAGCTCTGGATCGACCAGGGGGCGAAAGGCTCGGCCGTTGGGACGGCCAACTCCCCGACCCGCTGGCGACAGCTTCCGCCAGGGCCGAACCCGGTTTACGCGGTAGCGGTCAGCCCGGACGGCCAGTTTGCCGCCTGTGGTCGTGATAACCAGATCTTTATCTACCATGTTGCCACGGGGCAGCTGGTGACGCGGTTGACCGATCCAGAACTCCAGCAACAGGCAGGCGACGAGTTACCGGGGATTGCCCACCTGGACGTGGTCCAGTCATTGCGTTTCAACCACCAGGGAGATCGGCTTGCCTCGGGCGGTTTTCGCACGGTCAAGATCTGGCAATATCCGCGGGATGTCCAGAAAGCCCGGCTCGATTTGGCCGAGGGGGTGACCGCCGTGGCAGTCAGCCCGGCACGACAGCTGGCAGTCATTGGCAGTGCCGATCATTCCATCCAGGTATGGGATCTCGCCAGCGGTGAAGTCACAGGGAGCCTGGCTGGGCATACCGGCGCGATCGCCGCATTGCGGATCAGCGAGAGTGACGGGAGGCTTTACTCGGCCTCGCTGGATCAGTCGATCCGTATCTGGGCCCTGGACGGGGGCCAATTGCTGGGGACTATTCTCACGCCAGGAGCTGTCTCGTCGCTGGCCCTGGTGATCGAGCCCCTGGCAGAGGGGCAGGAGCAGGCAGAAGAAGCGCGCGGGCAATTTCTCGTCTCCGGGGGAGGAGATAATTTCATCCGAAGCTGGCGAATTGTGGATGAATTCAGCGGTGTCCCTGGCGGGCTCCCGGAGAAGCCTTCCGTGATGGCCGGCGACCTGGTTTCCGGACTGGTGGCTGTGGGGACAGCAAACGGTCATGTGCAACTGCGCGAAGGTTTGGATGGCAAGATTGTTCGGTCCTGGCAGGCGCACGAAGAGCCCATCAGCGAATTGTTCCTGGTGACAGCGCGTGTCGCTGCCGATCAGCAACAGCTCCTGCTGGCGACGTCGGGCCAGGACAACAGCCTGCGCGTCTGGGATGGCGGGAGTGGGGAACAGCGGATGGAGATCCATGGTTCGCTTTCCGCCATCACGCATCTGAATATGGATCCAACCGGTTCCCGGCTGGTTTCCGGGAACGAATCCGGCCAGGTGACCGTCTGGAAAATGGACGAACAACCCGTGGTTGAACCACTCCCACACGCACAGCAGGAGATTGGCAAGGCGGTGGTCAGCCCCGACCAGTTGAAACTGGCGATGGTGGTCAGCCTTGCAGAACGATCTGCCGTGGCGGTGCTTGACGCCAAGACCGGGGCGCTGGTGCAAACGCTTCTTGGGCACGATGGGCCAATCCATGACCTTGCCTTCAGCCCGGACAACAGTCGGATTGTGACTGCCTCGGCGGATGGGACGGCGAGGATCTGGGATCTCAGCGATACCAAGTTCCCCGAGACGATGCGGTTCGCAGGACACGAGGGGCCAGTCCATTCTGTGGCTTTTCGTGCCGATGGAATCCAGCTGGTGACCGGAGGGGCAGACAAGCTGGTGAAGGTCTGGGACCTGGCCACCAGGGAGCAGGTGAGTGTATTGAGCGGGCACGGCGCGGCGGTGCTGGGCGTCTGCTTTTCAGCAAACAACCAGCTGGTGTCTGTTTCGGCCGACAAGACGCTCAAGCAGTGGAACCCGGCCAATGGCCAGCCGGTTCGCAGTATCCCGATCCCCGCGGTGCCGGTCTCCATGTCCGTCACCAGCGATCGTTCACTGGTGTCTGTCGCCCTGAATGACAACAGTATTGCTGTTCACCAGCTTTCAGATGGCACACTGCTGCAGACACTTGTTGGTCACACCGGTCCGGTGCGAACCCATACCTTCCATAATGACAAGACACAGCTTGTCAGCGTCGCTGGCGATTCCCGTGGTCATGTCTGGCGCGTGGCGGATGGCCGTCTGCTACAGATCCTTCCTGCCGAGGATCTCTCCTCCGCGGTTTTTGGGAGTGTGGCCGGGCAGGTTCTGCTGGTGACCGCGGACAGGATTCTCACCGAGACACTTCGCTTCCAGTCCTCCGCGCCGGATCATGACCAGCCGGTGGTCGGCCTGAGTGTTCATCCCAATGGAACGCAGTTCCATGCGGCCTATGCAGATGGTGTCGTGCGTGGTTTCACGGTGGAAACGGGCCAGCAGGGATTTGACGTGAAACACGGGGCAGCCGTGCGAGCGATGGCCTTGCGTCCTGACGGCCAGATGCTGGCGACCGCCGGGGAGGACAGGGTTGTCCGTTTCTGGAACGCCGGCAGCGGGGCGGCATTGGCACCGACACAACTGGAAGGTTTCGAGGGGCCGGTGACGGCGGTCCAGTTCAGTGCCGACAGCCAGAGCCTGCTGGCCCTGGATTCGGCTCCCGCGCCACGAATGGTGGTGGCAAGTGCGACGGATGGAGTGGTGGAGCAGGTGATTGCAGATCTCCCGGTCGAATTACAGTCCCCCGTGCTCCTGGGCGACCAGGGTGGGATGCGAATGGCAGGCATTGTCGGCCCCACGGTACGGTACTGGAATGTCCTCAGTCATCGTCGTATTGGCGGCCACACCATGCCGGTCACCAGCCTGGACCAATTGACAGGGATGGAGTTTGTTTCCGGGAGCCTGGACGGGACCGTCAAGCACTGGAACCTGGCCGCGGAGAATCCGGTGGTTCGTTCGATGAACCATGGCGCGCCGGTGGTCACGGTCGCGGCGCGTCCGGACGGACAGCGTATCGGATCGGGATCGGAGAACAAGACGATTCGGCTCTGGAACGCAACCAATGGCGCCCAGGTCGCCGAGATGAAGGGGGATCTGCGTGCCAAGGGGTTGGTTGCCAAGGTGACGGATCAAAAGGACAGCACAACCACACGCTTGGAAGCAGCGAAGGTGGCGTTGAAGGCGGCGCAGGACGGCTTGCCGGCAATCAAGACGGCCGAAACAGCAGCAGCCAAAACACTCAGTGATGCGAATGCCGATGTACAGGTCAAGACAGATGAGTTGACCAAGACGACAGCAACCAAGTCGGCCGCGGAAAAAATCGCCATCGAAGCGGCTGCTTCCGCCCAGAAGGCAGGAGTGGCAAAGGAAATGGCTGACCAGCTGGCACTGGCCGCCGCCGCGGAAGCAAAGCTTTCAGCAGACCAGGCAGCCCGCCTGAAAACAGCATCGGCTGCCGATCCGGATAACAAGGACCTGGCCACACGGGCAACGACAGCCGAGCAGGAAAGTACGGTCGCTGCCGCGAAGTCGACCCAGGCCGAAGCGGCCCGTGCGGCTCCCACGAAGCTGGCGACCGATTCCGCCACGGCAGCCGAGGCTGCCGCCACCAAGGCACTTGCCACGAACAAGCCATTTGATGATGCGGCTGCCGCGCTGGTGGCCAGCCAGGGGACGCAGCGGACCGCTAAATCTTCCCATGATGTCGCTGCCCGCGATCTTGCTATTGCGGAAAAGGCGGTGCCGGATGCGGACATGCTGGTAAAAGAACTCGAGGCGGCACTCGCGACCTTCACCACGCAGTTGGTGACCGTCACCGAGCAATCGACTGCGGCAGAAATGCCGATCCGTTCACTGGCGTTTTCCCCGGACGGAAAACAGCTGGCCAGTGGGGGGGATTTTCAGGTCGTCCATCTCTGGGACGGAGAGGACGGGAAGAGTATCGCCAGCTACGTGGGACACGAGCAGAGCGTTCAGGCACTTGCCTTCCTCGATGACGGGGAACTGATTTCCGGTTCGGTCGACAAGGCGGCGGTAAGATGGAACCTGAAACCCAACTGGGAACTGGAGCGAGTGATCGGTTCGCCCACCGAGCCCGGGCCGATCATCGACCGGGTTGTGGCTGTTGATTTCTCCCGCGACGGGACATTACTGGCAACCGGGGGCGGGATCCCGTCGCGAAACGGGGAGGTGCATGTCTGGAAGGTAGAGGATGGCTCGCCGGTCCTGTCCCTTTCCGATGCTCATGCGGATGGAGTGAACGGGGTGGAAATATCGCCGGATGGAAAACTGGTGGCCTCGGCGTCGGCAGACAAGTTCGTGCGCGTGTTTGATATCGCCAGTGGGGAAACGAGGATCCAGTGCGAGGGGCACACGAACCATGTCCTGGGAGTCTCCTGGCGAAGTAATAGCCGGGTGCTTGCCAGTAGTGGTGCCGATAACACAATCCGGATATGGAATGCGGACACGGGTGAACAGATCCGTAGTATTGGTGGATATAACAAACAGGTGAGCGCGGTTCGTTTCGTTGGGCAGACATCAACCACGGTGGCGTGTTCCGGTGACAATATCGTGCGGATGAATAACTCGGATAACGGTGGCACCATTCGTAACTTCGGCGGAGCGGCCGATTACATGTATGCTGTGGACGGGAGTCCGAACGGGCAGGTGGTCGTGGCAGCTGGTTATGACGGCGTCCTGAGGATCTGGAACGGCACGAACGCGCAGTCGTTACAGGTCATTGAGGCACCCGCGGCGGAAGAGGAGGAATCCGAAGAGGGCACCGAAGAGGCAGCGAAATAAAGAGATTTTCCCAGCAGGGATGGATAGACTGGGCTCGGCGAGCAAGGATTCTCGCGACCGTCATACCGCTCGTGTGTGACGTGTTGGTTGGTAGAGGTTCGTCAAAGCAACTCATGTCCCCTGTATAAGAGTCCAGTCATGGTCGACATTCACGCGTGCTGTTTCCGGTCCACTCCGAAAATCCGCCTGCTGCTTTCAGCCGCCTTTCTGGCGGTTGTTTTTTTTCCATTCTCGCGTTTTCTGCCGGCGCAGGAATTGACGGCGATAAGCGGCCACGAGGGGGGGGTCGTGCAGTCGGTCTTTGCCCCGGGAGGCAAGGTGGTCATCTCGGCAGGCCATGACTTCACGGTCAAGATGTGGAATCCGGCCGATGCCACGCTGCTGCGCAGCCTGGAAGGACACGAGGGGCAAGTCCTGTCGCTGGCAGTCAGCGCCGATGGAAGGCGTCTGCTCAGCGGGGGTCGGGATAATTCCATTCGGGTGTGGGATGTTTTCCTGCCGGACCCGCTGTCAGAGCAAAAGAACCATGAGATGGCCGTCTCGGCCGTCCTGGTCGGTCCCCAGGGGGCATGGCGGGCGACAGGGTCCGTGGACAAGACAGTCAAGCTGCTGCCGCCCGGTGGAGGAGAAATGATCAGCCTGGTGGGGCACGAGGCCGCCATTACCAGGCTGGCGCGGAATGCAGATGGAACCATGCTTGCCAGTGCGGATGCGACCGGGCAGGTGAGGGTCTGGGATTCGAAAGAGGGTGCCCTGCTGGGGACGTTCCGTGCCCACGTTGGGCCTGCCAGCGGCCTGTTCTTTCACCCCACCGAGCCACAGCTGGTGACCAGTGGAATGGATGGGATGATCCGCCGCTGGACGTTGCCCCTGGTCGCGCCGAGGTTGAGCCCGGCTGGCGAGACCGTGATCGCGGTTGTCCGGTTGAGTCCGGATGGCAAGGTTGCGTTCGTCGGTGATGAGACCTCGCTGCGTGCACTGAATGTGGAGGATGCTGCCGTGCTGAGAACCTTTGAAGGGCAGCAGGGTGCGGTTGCCTCGGTCATGCTCAGCAAGGATGGGACACTGGTTGCCAGCGGGAATGCGGAAGGAACAATTCGTTTCTGGAAAACCGAGGATGGTGCCTCCCAGGGCCTGATCCAGGGACACGCAGGGCCGGTGCATGCGATGGCCTTTCACCCGACAGAACCACGTGGCGTCTCCGCGGGCGCGGATGGAACAATTCGTGCATGGGGCATGCCGGCCGAGGTCCAGGCCCTGGAGGGACATGCGGCGCCGGTGGCGACGGTCGCTGTCAGCCCAAATGGACAACTTTATGCCACGGCGGGGGCCGACAAGACGGTCAAGACGTGGAACGCGGCCGATGGGGCGCTGGTACAAACGATCGCCGTGGAAGGAGCCGGGGAGGTTCGGTCACTGGCGTTTCAACCGGATGGCACCCAGCTGGCCAGCGGGGAGGCGGGTGGTGTGATACGGTTTGCCACGGTCGCCGATGGTGCGTCGACGGGAGCCGTCGTGGGACATGCGACACCGGTCACTGCCCTTGCCTATCGCCCGGACGGAAAACAACTTGTCAGTGCCGGTGCCGACGGCCTGGTGAAATGGTGGGATCTGCCGCTGGTGGCACCCCGTACGATCGCCACCCTGCCGGTCGCGATTACCAGCCTGGCAACCGACGGAAAAAACGTGGTCCTGGGTTCCGCGGACGGGTCGATTCGGATGATGGATCCGGCCACCGGGAACCAGCTGCGCGCCTTGGCCGGACACGCCGGCGCCGTCGTTGCGATGGCACTCCATCCGGCGGGAACGCAGGTGGCAAGTGGGCAGCCGGACGGGGCGATCAGGCTTTTTAACGCCGCCGACGGTGCCCTGGTCGGAACCATGCGGGGGCATACCGGGCCAGTCCATGCGATTGCCCTGCACCCCACCCTGCCCCATCTGGTCAGCGGGGGTGCTGATGGCTCGATCCGCGTCTGGCAAAATGCACCGGCGCCGACGGTGACGGCAGGGACGGAAGGCGAGATTACATCGCACACTTTCAGCGCGGATCGGCAACTGCTTGCGGTGGCTGCCATGATCGGTGGAAAGCCAACCATCCAGGTCAGGAACGCTGCCAATGGCCAGGTCACGGCCACCTTTGCTGGACATGCCGGGATCGTGACATCCCTGGCAATCAGCCCGGACAAGACACGTCTGGCATCGGGAAGTGCGGACAAGACAGTCCGCCTCTGGACCATTGCCAATGCGGCGGCGGAACCGGTCGTCCTGGAAGGCCATGCGGCAACGGTCGGGGCCGTGGCATTTGCTGCCAACGGGACCGATCTGTTCAGCGGGGCGGCGGACAACAGTATTCGGCAGTGGAAAGTTGCTGACGGGACAGAAATCCGGGTGATTGCCGGACACACCGGGGCGATCTCCGCGTTTGAAGTCGCCGGGACGACGCTGGTCTCTGCCAGTGCGGATGCAACGGTGCGGCTCTGGAATACCGCAAGTGGCGCTGCAATTCGCAGCATCAACCATGGTGCGGCCGTTACCTCACTGGGGCTTGCTGCTGACGGCAGCCGGATTGCCTCGGTCGGTGCGGACAAGGTGATCAAGCTGTGGACCTCCGCGGATGGGGCCGCTGCGGGTGTGCTGCAGGGACATGCCGGGGCGGTTACCAGCCTTGCCTTCAGTGGGGATGGCCTGCGCGTGATGAGCTGTGGGGGAAGTGACCTGCGTGTCTGGTCAGTGGAGGGGGGTCTTCTGGAACAGGTGGCAGTTGCCTCGGCGACCGCATCGGGAGTGGTCTTTGCTCCCGACGACAAGGGGTATCTCGGAATCGATAAGAACAACGCCCTGCGGACGGGCGTCTTCTCCCTGCTCAGGATGATCTCGGTGCACGAGGGGGCCGTGGAGGCACTGCAGTTGTCGGCCGACGGGAGCCTGGTGTTCAGCGGTGGCGCGGATAAGGTGGTTCGACGCAGCCTGCTGGCAGACGGTGCCGCCCAGGGGACATTCACCGGTGCCACTGAGCCAGTCACGGACCTGGCACTCTCGGGGGACGGTATGGTGCTGGTCGCGTCCAGTCGTGGGGGGATCCAGAAGTGGGACCTGGCCGCAGCGGCCGCCAACCAGGCGTATCCGGCGACCGGGATGATTGCCCAGGAGGGGCTGGTGGAACAGGTCACGCTGAACATGGATGGTTCCCGCCTTCTCAGTGCCGATGACAAAAGCGTGATTCGGATCATGGATGTGGCCAGTGGCCTGGAACTGCAACAGCTCCTGGGCCACCTGGAAGGTGTCAGCGGGCTTTATGTCAGTGCCGATGGCGGCATGGTGCTTTCGGTGGGTGGAGACAAGACGCTCAGGCAATGGACGCCGGCGGCCGGTCGTGTGATCCGCGCCGGAGAAGGGGCCGTGACGGATCTTTCCTGGTTCCCCGGGAGCGAGTCGCTGGTGCTTGCCGGTCCTGACAACCTGTTGCGGATCTGGGATCAGGCGACCGCCGCGGTCAAGCATGAGTTGCCCGCCGGGGAAAAACCCCTTGTATCCGTTGCCACGCGCAAGGATGGAGCACGGATCGTGGCGGGCGGAATGGATGGAAATATCTATAGCTGGCCAGTGGCCGCCGGGGTGCCTGGGGAACTGGCCATGGTCTCGACCGCCTCACCCGTTGTCCGCGTGCGGTTTGATGCCGAGGGGACGCGTCTTGTGGCCGCCTCGGCAGACAAGCAACTGAGAGTGTTTGACGGGGAGCTGTTGCAGGTCATCGAGCGAGTGGAAACAGCTGGAATTGCCGATGCCGTGCTGTCTGCCGACGGTTCGGTGGTCGCCTATGCCAGTGGAAATAACGGCATGCTGCAGCCACTTTCGGTGACAGGTATTCTCCGGGGGCATGAAGGAGCAGTGACATCTCTTGCTATATCGGCAGACGGCAGCCAGCTGTTCAGTGGCGGGGTGGACAAGACAGTGAGGCTCTGGAACCTCGCCGATGGAAGCCAGCTTGGCGCGCTGGCGGGTGTGACCGGCACGGTCACCGCACTGGGACTGTCCGAGGATGGTACCCGGCTGGTGGCCAGCAGTGATGATAAGCATGTCCGTGGCTGGACAATCAGTGGGGTGCCGAACAACCTGGCGGCCGACCTGGACCTGGAACACCCCGAGGCGGTGCTGGAGGTTGCCCTGGCAGCAGACAAGTCACGGCTGGTGAGCGTGGCCGCCGATGGACTGGTTCGCGCCTGGGATAGTGCCTCGGGATTGATACTGGAGAATCTCCAGGGACACGAGGGAGCGGCCACGACGGTCAGCCTGGGAGCGGATAACAAGACCGTTGTCTCGGGAGGAGCCGACAAGACAGTGCGGTTCTGGCAGGTGGCATCGGAACAGGTGGCTGCCGTTGATGAAGAGAAGGTGACAAGCCTGGTGATGTTACCCGATGCAAGCCAGCTGGGAGTCATCGGAAGCGGCATGACCGTGAACTGGTTTGACGCGACAGGGGCGCCGGTACGGCAGCTGGCGGGGGCGACCGCGGCACTTTCCCACCTGGTCGTGGGATCGGACGGTGTTCACGCGGCGGCCGCTGATGAGGCAGGGAAAATCCTTGTCTGGACCCTTGCCAATGGAACCCTGGTGCAGACGATCGAGACCGGTATGCCGGTCACGGCGATGGCGATGAGTGACGACAGCACGGTGCTGCTGGTGGCGGGAGCGGACATGCACCTTCGAGCCTATGACCCGGCCGAGGGGACGCTGCTGCAGGACCAGCTGGCGACAGCGCCACAGGGCGCCGTCGCCTTCCTGCCGGGGACGAAAGATTACCTCTCTGCTGACGCCACGGGAACGGTTTTTACCTGGGCCTTCGCCTCGCTTGTCCAGACGGCGGGGTTCACCGGGCACACGGCCGTTTATGGGGTCGATTTCAATGCAGCCGGAACCCTGGCGGCCAGTTGTGGTGCGACCGGTCCGATCCAGATATGGAACCTGGAAACCGGCGCCGCGGAGCGGCAGCTGGCCGGTCACGAGGGAGCGGTTTACAGTGTCCGTTTCAGCGCCGATGACAAGATGCTCGTTTCCTCGTCGGCGGATGGTACCGTGCGGGTCTGGAATGTCGAGGACGGGGCGCTGGTCAAGAGCCTGGCCGTGCCCCCTGCCGAGGGGGAAGTCGCTTCGGCCGTGTTCGATGCCGAGTTCAGCCCGGACGGCCAGCTTGTTGCCGCCGGCGGAAGCGACGGGGCAATCCAGTTATGGAATGTGGCCTCCGGGGAGATCGCCAGGACGATCGATGCCAAGGGAGAAGCGATCTACCGGGTTGGCTTTTCCAGCGGGGGAAACCGCCTGCTGGGCTGTGGTCATGCAGGGACACTGACCGTTACCAATGTCGCCGACGGGGCCGTCGCCTTTACGACCAAGCTTCCCAGCGTTGCCTACTCGGCAAATTACGGGCCTGGAGGCGCATCGATTATTGCCTCCTGTGCCAATGGGAACAGTTACCTGGTTGCGCTTCCGGAAGCGGCCCGGTAGGACCGGTGGACGCTCGTTCGATTGTCAGGGTTTTCCCACCGGCAGCAGCTCAATGCCATCAGCAGCCGCGTTGACGGAAAAGCGGATCACGTAGATCCGGCTTGGTGCCCGGCCGCTGGCGACATAGCTGATCAACATCGAGTTGTCCTTCAGCAGCAGGCCACCGGGATAACCATAACTGCTCGTGTCCAGCGGGATCGCATCGGTCCACCGGTAGCCATGGTCACGACTGAGGAAAACCCTCAGGTTGCCATAGGTGGCCACGCAGACGACCGTGCCGTCGGCCAGGACAAAGAGCCTGGGGGCCTTGAGCTTGCCGGAGTCAATCAGGGTGCCTGTCTGTTTCCATTGGCGGCCGCCGTCGCTGCTGTGGAAGATGCCCCCGTCGGGCCGGCAGACCAGGATCATTTCCCCACTGGCCAGTTCCGCGATGGCCGGTTCATCGACGTTAACCTCCTCGCGGCGGATCGTGGACCAGAGCTTCCAGCTGCGGCCCGAGTTGGTCGAGCGGTGGATCGCTCCGACCAGCAGGCCCTGGGTCCCGGTGTCGCTGAAGTAGCTGGGCCAGAGGATCGAACCGTCCTTCAGCTCGATCGGCGTGGCGTGGCTGCGCTGGTAAAAATCGCCGGGACTTTTCAGGGGCGTGGGGCGGCTCCATGTTTTTCCGTCATCACGGGAACGCATGTAAAACTGCTGTGTATTGAGGCCGTCGAGCAGGTGTTTCATCTCCGCCGGGGCCGAGGTATACCCGTACCAGGGGGCCTGGACCGAGAGGAAGCAGGTCAGGCTGCCGTCACGTGTCCGCAGCAG
The DNA here is from genome assembly GCA_964476375.1 of uncultured Pirellulaceae bacterium. GTDB lineage: Bacteria > Planctomycetota > Planctomycetia > Pirellulales > Pirellulaceae > SAT2750. The sequence continues at coordinate 707 of CAYYZW010000071.1, read as the reverse complement.
CCCGTAGGGATTGTCGTCCTGGGGGTGATCCACCAGCGTGGTCGGTTTGCTCCAGGTGCGGCCATCATCGCTGGAGTAGGTGGCCATGGAACGGCCGCCGGTGGGGGCCTTGAAGTCAAGCGGCCAGCCCTCGCTTCGCCAGCGAGTGGCCAGTTCCGGTTCGATCATGCTGGGCTCGGAGAAACTGCTGTGCCAGTAACCCCACTGGTGGACCAGCATCAAGCGGCCGTCGGCCAGTCGCTCGATATTGCCGGCCCAGCCGAAATCCCCGATCCCGGGGTAGTCGTCCGGTCGGTTCACATCATGGCCGGTGACGGTGACCCGCATTTCGCTGGCGGTCTTCTGGCCTGGGAGCGGGCCACAGGGAACCAGGGCCAGCCCGGCAAGCAGTCCCAGTGTCCAGGATCGAGAATGGGTAAGGCGAAGGGAGGTCATGGTCAGTGCCTTTCTTGTCATCAAGACGTTTTTGGACTAGCCGGTCCGGGTGGCACCGGGGCGGCCGTTCTGGACGGTGAATTGTGCTCGGCGGACCAGCGGGGCGCCGGGACGGGTGACGTACGGCACCACCTGGTAGTCGCTGTGCCATTCTTTCGGTGTGACAGTGCACTCCACGTACCCACGCTCTCCATTGTAGAAACGGACAAACGGGTTTTCTGCAATGACGCCCGCGTGATCGGGTGTCTTTTCCACTCCATCCCCGCCACTGG
>CAYYZW010000070.1:0-19323 GCA_964476375.1 uncultured Pirellulaceae bacterium | reverse complement strand
GCGAACCCGGATGCCAGCCAGTGCTTGAATTCACCCAGGTGAACCGGCGCGGCGGCATCGGTAATGCCGGACAACTGGAACCCGAGTTCCTGGGCCCGTTTTTTCAGGGTACTGGTAAGGTGCGGATCGGGAACTGGCATGAAAAACCCGGGGAGAGGCCGATGGAACCAGGCTTCATGGTAGCGAATAATTCTCCCGGACGATGCTCGCGAAATGATATTGGTGGAATTGCGTGGGGACGTTAATCTACGCGCTGTGGATCCCCGACAGGAGGCCTCCAGGGAAGAAAACGTCGTGATCGTGATACCAAGTAACAGGCTAGCTCGCATCGTGATACTGCTGGTTCCAGGCTGCCTGCTGGCAGGATGTCAGGGATCTGGAAGTAGCTATCCACTTTTCTCCATTCCCGGGGTGACCCGCGTCCCACCACCTGGCAGCTGGCAGCATAGCGGAGATGCCAAGTATTACCCCGATCTGACCCCCACCACGTCCGGCCCTGTTCACAACGAGGAGGCCGATCGCCAGCAGGGAGCGTCGCTCAGCTGGGTGCCTCACGGCCAACGGCCCGCGCCATCCGATGGCGTGGTGCAGGCGACTTTCGAGCAGCCGACCGGGGATCGGCCGGTAGGCTCAGGAATTCGGGAGAATTCAGTCCCCCGATTACTGCAGCCCCCGACCGGGGTACGTTCGCTGCCGTCGGCAGCGAAAATGACCGACCAGTGGTCGTCCCGTCACGACCCGCACTAGGGTCCCCTGCCCCGCGGCAGACCATGTTTTCCCCCGGTCGCCTTTCTCTCTCCGATGCGGCATAATCACCGCAGGGAGGCACCTGCCAGCGCCCGTGTCGTGGCGCCTCGACGCCTGGAAGGCCCGGGTGTTTTCTGCCAGGAGAATGAACATGGCTGCGATTGTCGATGAAATTCGTGCTTTGTTTGAGCAGTCGGGAAGTTCCATGTACGCGGGTGAACCGGTCACGCAGACCGAGCATGCACTCCAGGCGGCTGAACTGGGCTGGCGGGCCGGGGCCTCCGATGCCCTGGTCGTGGCGGCACTGATGCACGATGTCGGCCACCTGCTGCATGGCCTGGGGGAGGATGTTGCCCTGCAGGGAGTGGATGATGAACATGAACGCCTGGGAGCCGAGTGGCTGGCGGAGAGTTTCCCCGAGACAGTCAGCCAGCCTGTTCTGCTGCACGTGATGGCAAAGCGTTATCGGTGTGCGGTGGATGCTGCTTACCGGGACCAGCTTTCCCCTGCATCCCGGCTTAGCCTCCAGCTCCAGGGCGGGCCTCTCGATCAAGAGCAGGCCAGCCAGTACCGGGCCAGTCCTTTTTACGAGGACTCGCTGCTCCTGAGGAGCTGGGACGAGGCGGCCAAGGTGCCGGGAGAAGAAACCGAGTCGCTGGATTTTTTTCTGCAGTATGTAAGCCGGGTTGTTCTGCCCGGACCAGGTTCCGGGAATGATGCAGGGTGAGAAATGGATCAGGATATTCCCTACCTTTTGTTGACGCCCGGCCCGCTGACCACGTCGCGCCGTGTCCGGGAAGCGATGTTGCGGGACTACTCCACCTGGGACGTGGACTACAACTCGCTGGTGAACGATATTCGAGGCCGGCTGGTGAGGCTTGCCAGTGACCAGGAGGGTTTTACCTCCGTGCTCATGCAGGGAAGCGGGACGTTCGCGGTGGAGGCCGTGATCGGGAGTGTTGTTCCTTCCGGGGGTACCCTGTTGGTGATCAATAATGGAGCCTATGGCCAGCGAATAGCCACAATTGCCGGGCGACTCGGGATCACGCACGTGCAACTACAGAGCGGTGAGACGAATCCGCCTGCCACGGCCGATGTGGACCAGATCCTTGTCGCTCATCCTGAAGTGACGCATGTCGCGGTGGTGCATTGCGAGACGACCACCGGGATGCTTAATCCGGTGGCGGATATCGGCCAGGTGGTCAAGGATCACGGCTGCTGCTACATCGTCGATGCGATGTCCTCGCTGGGAGGCATCCCGCTCACGATGGAAGCCCTTGAGGCCGACTACCTTGTCGCCTCGGCGAACAAGTGCGTGCAGGGAGTGCCAGGTTTTGGCTTCGTGATTGCGAGGCAGCAGGCGATCGAATCCATCCAGGGCCAGGCACGCTCGTTGAGCCTGGATCTCCATGACCAGTGGCAGGAAATGGAGTCCAAAGAGGGGAAATGGCGGTTTACTTCTCCCACGCATACGGTCTGTGCTTTTGCCGAGGCGCTGGCGGAACTGGAAGAAGAAGGAGGCGTGCCGGCGAGGCACCGGCGGTACATGGAGAACCAGCAGCGGCTGGTGGCGGGCATGCAGACGATGGGGTTTCGCACGCTATTACCAGCCGCCCTGCAATCGCCGGTGATCACGGCCTTCTATGATCCCGTTCCTGAATTTGATTTCGCCACCTTTTATGACCTGCTCAAGAAGCGGCGGTTTGTCGTCTACCCGGGGAAAGTATCCCGGGCCCAGACCTTCCGGATCGGTACGATCGGCCATGTTTTTCCGGAGGATATCGATCAGCTTCTCCTCTCGGTGTCAGAAGTTCTGGCAGAAATGCAGATCGATCCGTTTGCGTCTGTCGGGGAGGCCCAGCCATGATCTCCCGTTATGCATTGTTTCATGGTCCCGGACAGCCGCTTGAGCTGCGGCAGGCAGAAGGCCCCGATCTGTCGCCGGGGGACGTCCTGGTAAGTGTCGATCTCTGCACGCTCTGCGGCAGTGATCTGCATACTTACCAGGGAGATCGCCAGGTCGCCTGCCCGACCGTGCTCGGGCATGAAATGGTGGGGCGGCTTGTGGCCACCGGGGCCGATGCACCCCAGCAGGACAGCAACGGGACGCCGATCGAGGTGGGAGACCGCTTGACCTGGTCCATCACGGCCTGCTGCCAGGAGTGTTTCTTTTGCCGGCACGGTCTGCCACAAAAATGCACCCAGCTCTACAAGTATGGTCACCAGTTGCATGACCCCGGGCATCCGCTGAGCGGGGGGCTGGCGGACCATTGCCAGCTGGTGAAAGGAACGACGCTGATCAAGGTGCCGGCAGGGCTGGCAGACGAGGTGGTGGCTCCGGCAAGCTGCGCCACGGCGACGGTGGCGGGCGCCTGCCGCGTGGCCGGAGTCGGTGATGGAATGACCGTGCTTGTCCAGGGAGCGGGGATGCTGGGGCTGACCGCGGTGGCGATGGCCCGGCAACTGGGGGCACGCGAGGTGCTTGTCAGTGACCTGGATCCGGCCCGGCTGGCTCGTGCCGAGAAGTTTGGTGCTACCGGTACCGTGCTGGCAACCGACGCGGAGCAGCTGCAGAGGATCGTGCGATCGGTCGGGGAACTGGATGGGGTCGACGTGGTGCTGGAACTGAGCGGTTCGCCGGCTGCATGTGAACAGGGCCTGGCCCAGCTGCGGACAGGCGGCGTGATGGTCCTGGTGGGGACGGTTTTTCCCACCGGCCCGTTTTCCGTGGACCCGGAAACGGTGGTCCGCCGCTGCCAGCGAATCGAGGGACTGCATAACTATCGTCCCGGGGACCTGGCCCGGGCGGTTGCCTTCCTGGAAAAGTGCAGCTGCCAGCAGGAACTGGCCGGGCTGGTGGAACAGGTTCTGCCACTTGCGGATATCGAGGCAGCGTTCCAGGTGGCGAAAGAGAGTGGATCTTATCGCGTGGGAGTGGCGCCGGGTCGCGGGTAAGTGAGTTCTCTGCCGGATGCCTTGGCGCCGCGGGCCTCTTTCTGGATCATGCAGGAATGACAGAATCATCCGGAACATTATTGCCAACGCCCCGACTGGCCCCGCTCCAGATCGGTCCGGTGGTCATTGACCCGCCTGTGCTGCAGGCTCCGATGGCAGGTTTTACGAATTTTGCCTTCCGGCAAATGGTGCGAGATTACGGGGGGGCGGGACTGCTGGCGACCGAGATGGTTCATGCCCGAGGTTTTGTCTGGATGGACCAGGTCAAGGCAGAGCATCCGGAACGGCTCTGGGGTGTCAGGGACGAACCGGGGCCACTGGCGGTTCAGATCTGGGATAACGATCCGGAGGCCCTGGCGGAGGTGGGTGGCCGGCTGGCCGGGGAATACGGCGTCAGCGTCGTGGATATTAATTTTGGCTGTCCGGTGAAGAGGATTACCGAGCGAACCAGGAGTGGTTCCTACCTGCTTTCTCACCCCGACCAGATGGGGAAGATTATCGAGAGCGTGGTGCGGGCCTGTACTCCGGTGCCTGTGACGGCCAAGATTCGGCTGGGATGCACGCGGGACAAGGTGAACGCGACTGACGTGGCCCAGGTGGTGGAGGGAGCCGGCGCCGCAGCGCTCACAGTGCACGGCCGCACGGCAGAGGATTTCTTCCGTGGCGAGGCGAGCTGGGAACAGATCTCCGCGATCAAGCCCTACCTGGAGAGGATTCCACTGATCGGGAACGGAGATCTTGATTCGGCGGAAAAAGTCTGCGATGTGTTTCGGCGTTTTGACGTGGATGGAGTGATGATCGCCCGCGCGGCACTGGGGCGGCCCTGGCTGTTTTCCCAGGTGCAGGCGGCGCTGCGGGGTGAGGAGATTCCCCCGGAGCCGACGCTCAGCGAGCAGCGGGAGTGCTTGCTGCTGCATTACGAGAGGGTTGTTGAGCGGTTTGGCGAGCAGAAAGGGACGCTCCTGATGCGCAAGTACGCCTGCTGCTATGCCCAGGGCAAGCATGGGGCACGTGCTTTCCGTACCGAGGCGGCCCGGGTCATCACGCGCGAGGATTTCCTGCGAGTGGTCCAGGAGTCCTTTCCCCGTGATCCGTGTGAGGAAGGATCCTAGCTGTCGTCCTGCTCCTGCTTGGCGGTTTCCGGGTCGAGCAGTTGTTCCATCGGATCGGCCGGGTCCAGTTCCCCGGATTTGTACTTGGCCCAGTAGATGTCCAGGTGCTGGCGCACCTTGCCACTGAGCAGGATCAATCCCAGGATATTCGGCAGTGCCATGCCGAGGATCAGCAGGTCACTGAAAAGGAGGATGTTGCTTTCTCCCACGATCGATCCGAGGAAGACGAAACCGATGAAGACCAGCTTGAAGACAATCGATGACCTGTCACCGAACAGGTGCGTGCAGCATCGCTCGCCATAGTAGGACCAGGAGATCAGCGTGGAGTAACAGAACAGGACCACGGCCGCGTAGAGGATCCACTTGAACCACGTGAAGCCTCCATTCTGAAAGGCAATCGAGGTCAGGGCTGCCCCTGATTTGTTCGGACCGTCAAACAGCATTTCATTGCCCTCGGTCGCATTCGTGATGATGATCACCAGGGCGGTCATCGTGCAGACAATCACCGTGTCAATAAAGGGTTCCAGCAGGGCCACGATCCCCTCGCTGACTGGTTCGTCGGTCTTGGCGGCCGAGTGGGCAATGGCCGCCGATCCCGTGCCGGCCTCGCTGGAAAAGACGGCTCGCTGGATACCTATTACCAGGACCCCGATAAACCCTCCGTAAGCTGCATCCGGGGTGAAGGCACCCCGGAAGATGCTGACAATCGCATCATCAATGTCGAAGAAATTTTTTCCCAGGATGAAAAGGGCGGTCAGCACGTAGGCGCCGCACATGAAGGGGACGATGCGTCCGGCCACGGCGCCAATCGAACGGATGCCTCCAATGATCACGACACCGACCAGGCTCGCCATCACCAGGCCATAAATCCAGGGCTGTGAATCAAGGAGTGGGACTTCTGCACGGATGGCGCCGAGCGACTGGACCACCTGGAAGGTATTACCGCCTCCCAGCGATGCGCCGATACAGATGATGGCGAAGAGTACGGCCAGGGCCTTTCCCAGTCCGGCCAGGCCTATCTCGGCCAGGCCATCCTTGAGGTAATGCATCGCGCCACCGGAGACCGTGCCGTTCTCATCGACCTTTCGGTACAACTGGCCCAGCGTACATTCGGTGAACTTGCTGGACATCCCCAGAAAGCCGATCACGATCATCCAGAAACAGGCTCCCGGGCCCCCCATGCCAATGGCGATAGCGACCCCGGCAATGTTCCCCAGGCCCACCGTTGCTGAAAGGGCGGAGCTGAGCGCCTGGAAATGAGAGACTTCACCTGTCTCATTGGGGTTATCGTAGTCACCCCGGGTAAGCTGGATGGCATGTTTAAAACCACGGATGTTGATAAAACCCATGCGGAGGGTAAAGAAGGTCGCTCCGGCCAGGAGCCAGAAAACGATAAAAGGAATTTTTTTTTCGGGACCAAGCCATTTACTTGTCCAGAAGTCAAAGAAAATGACCTTTTCCATTGGTGCGACAATGTACTTCCCAAAGAACTGGTCGACACGATCCGTCCAGGTCGTGCTTTTTGGATCGGTACTCTCGACCGTTTCGACTTCAGCCGTCACAGCTGGCGATTCACTCTGCTGGGCGGAAGCCTGGGAGTCGAGTGGGGCCAGCAGTGCCAGTCCCAAGAGTGCTGGGAGGAGCCAGCGAAAGCGGCCCGGAGCGTGGATGCCGATGGTGCTCATTTGATGAAATCCTTGATGCCATGGAGGCAACGGGAGAGTTGGCCAAAGAGGCAGGAATATGGCCAACTTCTAGTGAATTGCCATGCAGGTGTCAATGTCCGGAGAATGGCGATCGGGAGCCCGATCTTTTTCACATGCCACATTGTTAAAAGTAAAGCAACTCGATAAGATGGGGTGAATTGGGGATTCCCCGGGATTCTTGCAAGGAACCATGACGTGACTGCTGCAATCTTGGCCTCGGACGTTGCCATCCTGGACCTGCTTCGTCAGCAGGACGAGATGACCATCTCCGGGTTGACCGAAGCGATGGGGGTCACCGCCACGGCGGTTCGCCAGCGCCTGGTCCGCCTGCTGGAGCAGGAGTTGATCGAGCGCAGCAAGGCCCCTTCTACACGGGGCAGACCACGATACATTTACCGCCTGACGACCAGGGGGCGGCGGCGCACGGGCGAGAATTTTGCCGACCTGGCAATTGCCCTCTGGCACGAGATCCAGGAGATCCAGGATCCGGTGGTGAGAGGCGGCTTGATGGAGAGGATCGCGCGGCGACTCGCTGCCATGTATGCCGAGCAGGTCGATGGGAATTCGATCCAGCAGCGTTTGCAGGCGGTGAAAACGCTCTTTGCCGAGCGGCAGTTGCCTGTCAAGGTGACCACGAAGGACAGGCTGCCGGTTGTCTCGGTCGAAGCGTGTCCCTACCCGGAACTGGCCGAACATGACCGGGAGGTTTGTAGCATGGAGGGAATGTTGATTTCCGAACTGCTGGGGATCCCGATGAACCTGACATCCTGTCGCCTGGACGGGGGTTGTAGTTGTACGTTTGAACCCGGCACGTAGTCCGACGCCGGGGCCTGGTAAGGAAACCTGGTTTGGCAGAAATAACTGGAAAGGGTATGCTGGTCGACTTGCCATCCCATGTCATCCGGCGACGAAAGCAAAGGAAAAAAGGGACTCATGACACAGCCGTTCATTGAAGGTCGTTTCGAAGAAGGTGCGATTATCACCACGGTCGAGCATGCAATCAACTGGGCTCGCCAGTCAAGCATCTGGCCGATGACGTTCGGGCTTGCCTGCTGTGCGATCGAGATGATGGCAGCGGGTGCCAGTCGTTATGACATGGACCGCTTCGGTGCTGGTGCTTTTCGGGCCACTCCCCGCCAGGCCGACCTGATGATTGTTGCCGGGACAGTGACCTACAAGATGGGAAGCCGTGTGCGGCGTCTTTATAACCAGATGCCGGATCCCAAGTTCGTGATCGCCATGGGGGCCTGCACCATTGGCGGTGGCCCCTATTTCAAGTGGGGTTATCACGTGGTCAAGGGCGTCGACCTGGGCGTTCCGGTCGACGTTTATGTTCCCGGGTGTCCGCCCCGGCCCGAGGCCTTGCTGGAAGGCCTGATGCGGATCCAGGACAAGATCCAGGGCCAGCGTATGGCCAAGCGGTCGGATCAGCCAGGGGGATTATTCAAGCGAGGTGCCAAGGTCGATGACCAGTTGCCGGTGCCGCATCACAGTGGCCATGTGGACGGCAGAGAGGACGTGGAGCCGGTGTTTGACCACCAGAAGATAACCGGTTAGACGAGCGGAACCCCTGGCGTCGCGATCAAAACAATCCCAGCAGGGTAGGTGCCTGCTGGGAAACGATTTGAAGAGAAAGAAGCGAGAGTAATGACACATCAACTGAAGATTGAAAACCTGCATGTTGCCGTGGCGGGCAAGCCAATCCTGCAAGGCGTGAATTTGTCGATGAACCAGGGTGAAATCCATGCCCTGATGGGTCCCAACGGTTCTGGCAAGAGCACGCTGGGAATGGCGATCATGGGGCATCCCACCTACGAGGTGACCAATGGGAGTATCTCCCTGGACGACCAGGATCTGTTGGCAATGAAACCGGATGAGCGGGCTCGGCAGGGTGTCTTCATGGCCTTTCAGCGGCCCGTTGCTATTCCCGGGGTCAAGATGGCAGATTTTCTCCGCCATGCGACAACCAATGTTCGCAACCCGGAACGCAAGGAGGGGGAGGAGTTGATCCCGATGGCGGACTTTCGCCGGGAATTGAAAGACCGCATGGGGCAACTGCAGATGGAACTGGAATTCGCCCGGCGGTACGTGAATGATGGTTTCTCGGGTGGCGAGATGAAACGGGCGGAGATCCTGCAACTGGCGATGCTGCAGCCCAGTTTCGCCGTCCTGGATGAAACGGATAGCGGGCTGGATGCGGATGCCGTGCGGCTGGCAAGTGAGAGCATCGCCGCGATTGGTGGGGATTCGATGGGACTGCTGATCATCACACACCATGACAAGCTGCTGGTACACAATCCCCCGGACTTTACCCATGTCATGCTTGGCGGCCAGATTGTTGAAACCGGCGGGCCAGAACTTGCTCGTGAACTCCATAGCGACGGTTACCAGCGGATCCGCCAGGCTTACCCGGAGGCGGATGCGGAGAATCAGACGATGGTGGCGGACGACGCGCCGGTTGGGGCGTCGGGTAAATAAATAAGTAACCCAGGTGGCTATCGAGGCTGGAAAAAAGACGAGGATAACCATGGCAACTGAAACCAACGTGCCACAACCAGATGAATCGCTGGGGGAGATCAACAAGTATGATTTCCAGACCCAGACCGATGCCGTGTTCAAGGCAGAAAAAGGCCTGAATGCGGGTATCATCAACCAGATATCATCGATGAAGGAAGAACCGCAATGGATGCGGGACTTTCGGCTCCGGTCCCTTGAGATTTTCGAGTCCAAGCCGATGCCCTCCTGGGGAGGGGAGATCGGACTTGATTTCCAGGATATCTACTATTACCTCAAGCCGACCGACGAACAGGGTCGAAGCTGGGACGATGTCCCCGAGGAAATCAAGGAGACGTTTGAAAAGCTGGGAATTCCACAGGCCGAGCGGGAATACCTGTCGGGTGTGAAGGCGCAGTTTGAAAGCGAAGTGATCTACGGGTCGCTCAAGGAGGACCTTGCCAAGCAGGGAGTACTCTTTACCGACACCGATACGGCGATCAAGGAGCACCCGGAACTGGTCGAGGAGTATTTTGCCACGATCATCCCGCCCGAGGATAACAAGTTTGCCGCCCTCAACTCGGCGGTCTGGTCCGGTGGATCTTTTATCTATGTCCCCCCGGGGGTCAAGATTGAATTTCCCCTGCAGGCCTATTTTCGCATCAACGCGGAGAACATGGGCCAGTTTGAGCGGACGCTGATTATCGTGGACGAGGGAGCGGAGGTGCATTATGTCGAGGGTTGCACGGCACCGATGTACAGCAGTGAAAGTCTGCACTCGGCCGTGGTGGAGATCGTCTGCAAGAAGGGCTCACGCTGTCGCTACACGACGATCCAGAACTGGGCCAATAACATCTATAACCTGGTGACCAAGCGTGCCATGGCTTACCAGGATGCCACGATGGAGTGGATTGATGGAAACCTTGGCAGCCAGTTGACGATGAAGTACCCGGCGGTCTACATGATGGAACCCGGGGCGCGGGGAGAAATCCTCTCGATCGCCTTTTCCGGAAAGGGACAGCACCAGGACGCCGGTGCCAAGCTTGTTCATGCAGCGCCCCATACGACCGGGCAGATCATCTCCAAGTCGATCTCCAAGAACGGGGGTCGCAGCAGTTACCGGGGCCTGGTGAGAGCGGAAAAAGGAGCCCATGGCTCTCGTTCCAATGTTGTCTGTGATGCCCTGATCCTGGATGAAGAGAGTCGTAGTGACACCTACCCCTACATCGAGATTGCCGAACAGAATGTCTCGATCGGACACGAGGCAAGTGTTTCTCGTATTGGCGAGGAACAGCTTTTCTATCTTACCAGTCGTGGACTCACCGAGGCGGAAGCCAGCACCATGATCGTGAACGGCTTCATCGAACCGCTGGTGAAGGAACTTCCAATGGAATACGCAGTGGAGCTGAATCGTCTTATCCAGCTTCAGATGGAAGGTTCGGTAGGTTAGCCTGCCACGCCTGGAACGATGGCAATATTCTGGACACATCCCGGGGATCTTATCCTCTCCTCCTTGTCTCTAAATAACCCATGATCGAATCGACGCCAAAGACCGGCTTTACCGGTACCGAGTTTGATCTCTTCCTGGAGTCGCGGAGTGAGCCGGACTGGCTGCGTGAGCGTCGACGGGACTCGTGGGGTCGATTCGAGAGCCTCTCCTGGCCAACCCGGCAGGACGAGGAGTGGATTCGCACTGATATCCGGCTTTTCAAACTCGATCGGTTTTCGCTTCCGATCGAAAGCAGTCCAGCGTGTGAACCGGATGCCCCCCTTCTCTCCGAAGGAGTCGAACTGGGAGGGCAGTCGACCAGTGTCAACAGCCAGGGTGCCCTTTGCACGCAAGTTGATTCGCTTGCCAGCCAGGGAGTCGTCTTCGGAAGCCTCTCTGACCTGCTCCAGGAGCACGGTGAACTGATACAGGAATTGATGTCCCGCCGCCCGCTCGATCTGGAGAGTGACCGCTTTGCAGCACTGAACGACGCCTGCTGGTCCGGCGGACACCTGCTTTATGTTCCCAGGGGGGTGGCCATCGAGGAACCGATTCATCTTCACTCGATCCTTGCCAATGGCGGGGTGGATCTGGCCCAGACCATGATCGTCCTGGAAGATGGAGCGACGGCCACGGTCCTTGCCGAAATGACATCCCAGGATGGTGACCAGCCTGGACTTCACTGCGGCAGCTTGGAAATGATGCTTGGAGCAGGGGCCAACCTCCGCTACGTCAACCTGCAAAACTGGTCGGATGCGACCTGGCACTTTGCCCGGCACCATGCCACGCTCGGCCAGGATGCCTCGCTGCAGTGGACCTCGGCAGCGATGGGGAGCCGCCTTTCCAAGGTCAACCAACACGTCACGCTCGCCGGGAAAGGGGCCAATTGCCAGGTCAACGGTGTCCTCTTTACCGAGGGGAAACAGCACCTCTCGTACCATACGCTCCAGCACCACAAGGCTCCTGGCTGCACGAGTGATTTTCTCTACAAGTCGGCGCTGCAGGATCGTTCGCGGACGGTCTGGCGCGGAATGATCAAGGTTGATCCGGAAGGCCAGCAGACGGATGGTTACCAGCGGAACGATAACCTGCTATTGAGTGACCAGGCACGGGCAGACTCGATTCCCGGGCTGGAAATCGAGGCGGATGACGTCCGCTGTACCCATGGTTCGACCACCAGCCAGGTCGACGAGGAATTGATTTTTTACGCCACCTGCCGGGGCCTCGCTCGTGGTGAAGCGGTTCGCTTGATCGTCTCGGGGTTTTTCCAGCAGATCTTTGATCGCATCTCGATCGATAGTGTTCGGGACGCACTTGCCGAAGCGATTGCCCGCCGGGTAAGAGAATTCGAATAACCCATTCCCCCCTGCCTTCCCATGACCGATTTCATCCAGGTTGCAACGACCTCCGATATTCCTGATCCGGGTACGATGCTGCTCGAGCTGGAGGAAAGAATCCTGGTGTTGATTCACCTGGATGGCCAGTATTACTGCCTCGATGACGTCTGTACCCATGATGGAGGGCCGCTGGCCGACGGTAGCCTGGACGGGTGCGAGTTGATTTGCCCCCGGCATGGAGCCCGCTTTGATGTGCGGACAGGAGAGGCGCTCACGATGCCGGCGACCGAGGCGACGTCGGTTCACGAGGTTCGAGTCGACGGCGAGCAGCTGTTTGTTAGAATAACCGGGAGTGAGGCAGGTGGAGAAGCTCCCGCCGGATGACGATCAGAGAAAGGAATTCCGATGACGGAAATCAGTGAATCCAGAGTTCTTGAGGAACTCAAGCAGGTGATCGACCCGGAGCTTTTTGTCAATATTGTTGACCTGGGGCTGATCTACGAGGTGACGCTGGAGGAGACCGACGAGGGGACAGCCAATATGTCGATTGACATGACCCTGACGAGCCCGATGTGTCCGGCGGGTCCCCAGTTAATAGCGAATAGCAAACAGGTTCTGGGAGCGCTGGATGGAGCAGGCGAGGTGGAAGTTCGCATCGTGCTGGATCCCCCCTGGAGTCCCGACCGGATGACCGATGATGCCCGTGACCAATTGGGGATCTTCTAGCTCCACGATCCCCGCGGCAGGAAACGTCTTTCTCTACGAGGCGCTCTGCGGTGGAAGTGGAATTGGTAATGAAGAGGCACTGCCTGGCTCGCTGCGATGCGAGGGGGCGGCCATGCTCCAGGCGCTGATAGATGACTTCTCCCGGCTGCCCGGCTGGAAGGTCTGGACGATGCTCGATCGACGTGACGGTGTCGAGCTGGATGTCCATGCTGATCGGTCGGGTCATGTGCGTGAAATTCTCACAGCGCATGAACACCAGCTGGCATTCCGGGACATGGTCCGGAATGCGGATGCGGTGCTTGTGGTGGCCCCGGAAACCGACCAGTTGCTGCTACGACTCACCCGCCAGGTCGAGGATGCCGGCTCGTTGCTGCTGGGGCCCGGTTCTGAATTTGTTGCGATCGCAGCGGACAAGCTTCGATTGAATCATCACCTGGCCGGGCAGGGTATTCCTGTTCCGAGATGCCTGGCGCCAGCCGCGTCCGCGGATCGAAGTGGTAGCCTGCAGCCACCGCTGGTCCGCAAACCCCGTTTTGGTGCCGGGGCGGAAGGACTGGAGCGAATACGGGACTGGGAATCCTGGACTCCCGGCGAGATGCCACACCGACTGGTCGAGTCCTACCAGGCAGGCATGCCGGTGAGCGTGTCAGCTATTTTGTGGGATGATAAAATGCAGTTATTGCCGGCTGGTCGGCAGGATGTTGATCTGGACGAAGGTCTTTACCGGGGTGGGTCGATCCCGCTGGAGCCCGGCTTTGGTCAACGCGCTGCCAGGCTGGCCCGCCGGGCCCTGCTGGCCATGCCGCGGTCACGGGGGTTTGTGGGGCTTGATATGGTTCTTGGCGATAACCCGGACGGGGAGGAGGATGTGGTGATCGAAATCAACCCGCGGGTGACCACATCGTACGTGGGGCTGCGGGAGGCGACCGGCCTGAACCTGGCTGCTGCAATCCTGGATCCTGGCCTCGAACTTGAAATGCCGGATATCCTGTCTCCCGTCGAATTTACTGCCAGCGGTAAAATCATCCCTGTCACCAGGACACCCTCCTGAGAACTCCTGCAAGGGGCATGCGGACATGGATTGGATCGGGATGGATATCGGGGGGGCCAATATCAAACTGGCTGACACCCGGGGAGAGGGGGTCTCGCGCCCCTTTGCGCTCTGGAAGAATCCTGCCGGTCTGGCCGCCGAAATTGCCGCTCTGCTGTCGCCTGTTGAGAGAGATCGTGCCCTGGCTGTGACCATGACCGGGGAACTTGCCGACTGCTTTTCGGACACCTCGGAGGGGGTTCGTCAGATTGTAGCATCGGTGGTTGCCGCTGCGGATGGCCGCCAGGTGCGACTCTATTCGACATCCGGTGACTGGCTCCGGCCCGGCGATCTTGAGGGCCGTGATGCGCTGGTTGCCAGTGTGGGGGCGGCGAACTGGCATGCGCTGGCGCGTTTTTCTGCCCGGCACGGGGAGGGGGACTTTCAGCTCTTGGTGGATGTTGGTTCGACCACCATGGATGTCATACCGATCAGCAAGGGCGTGCCAAAGAGTACGGGGAGAACCGACACCGAGAGGCTCTCCAGTGGCGAACTCGTTTATGCCGGGGTGCGGCGGACCGCTGTCAGTAGCCTGGTCTCCGAGTTGCCGCGGGGAGGACAACCGATACCCCTGGCCCGGGAACTGTTTGCGACCACGCTGGACGTCTACCTGGTCCTGGGGCAAATGGAGGAGGATGGCCAGGACCATGATACGGCGGATGGCCGTCCGGCGACGATCGAGCAGGCCCACGCCCGAATGGCACGCATGCTCTGCGCCTCCCCTCGCGACCTGCAGGAGTCAGAGGTCGTGAGGATGGCGGAGACGGTGGCGACAAAGCAGCGTCAGTTGCTGGGCGATGCGATCACGAAGGTGCTGGCGACGGCCGGGAGAGTTCCCCATACGATCCTGCTCAGTGGCGAGGGGAGCTTCCTTGGGGAACAGGTTGTCGCGGAGCTTGAACTGGCTGCCAGCCTGCTCACGCTGGATGACCTGCTCGGTCCCGGTCTGTCCCGCGTGGCCCCGGCCCTGGCGGTGGCGGTCCTGGCAGGGGAGGAAGTGGACGTATGAAAGCGGCGACGATCCGTGTGGTGAAGCTGGGGGGAAGCCTGCTTGGTCTTGGCCAGTTACCGGACCGTATCGACACCTGGTTACGTGACCAGCCGCTCGCGAAGACGGTGATCATCGTGGGGGGCGGGCCAACGGTGGAAATGGTTCGACGTTGGGCGGCAAGGCACCAGTGGCCGGACCGGCGGTCCCACTGGACAGCGATCCGCGCGATGGGGAACAACACTCACCGTCTGGCAGGTCACTGGCAGCTTGTCACCGACCTGGAAGAGGCGAAACAGGATAGCCCGTCACCGGTGCTGCTGGAAGTGGAGGCGACACTGCGGGCGATGGAAGAGAGCAGGCAGGACCCCCTGCCCTGGAGCTGGGATGTGACCAGTGATTCGATTGCCGCGAGGATTGCCAGGGAGCTTGGAAGCAGCGAGCTGGTCTTGCTCAAATCCACGACGCCATCATCCGGGGATCCGCAGTCCCTGGCCCGTGAGGGAATCGTGGATCGCTATTTCCCCCGGGTGGCAGACTCCCTGGAAACGAGGGTCGTCAACCTGCGCCATGTGAGACCGCGTCCTGGCGGGGAATGCCGGGGCACGACGGTCAAGCCTAGTTCCACCAGAAACCGGTCGGCTGGTCAGGATGGGCACCCTTGAGTCGGGCGTCCTTGACGGCCGGGTCAACCACACTCTTGTGAGCCGTATTCCAGGAATCCACGTCGACCCCGCCCGAAGCGGTGATCACCCAGCCGGAACGTGTCCGCAGGAAGCTACACTGGGGAGCGACCTGCTTGGGCGTGTGCCAGACATCCACCTCGAGGGACTTTCCGTCGTCGCCTACAAGGGTGGCGAGATCCAGCTCGGCTGTCTCAAGCATGTCTTGCTGGCGAATCAGGGCGGCCACAACACACATGTCCATGATGTTCCGGAGTTCGCCGAAAACAGGATCCTGTGTGGAAAGGGAATCATAGCGTTCTGTCAGCAGGTCAGCCCATTTCTGGGCCATCGGATCGACTGTGCCGGCCTGCTTGAGGCTTCCGTCGGCCTGGACGATCTCGTTCTCGGTCATTGCCTTGACTCCGCCGCCACGGATCTCCCAGGAGAGGCCGTCCTCGCTTCGTGCCAGTGGCTCGTAATCGCAGGCCAGCCACCATCGCGGGTTCACATCGGCACGGACACTGCGACCTTTGATCATGTCGACGTAGCTCGGTAATCCCTTGACGGGCGAGCGGTCAAGCTTCATGGCGATCCGCTTCATCTTGTAATCAGCTGCCAGCATCACGCGGGCAAAATGACTCGTTTCCGGAACACCGGTGAAGTGGATCTGCTGGGGTCCAAAGGCCTTTTTCATGGCTGGTTCCATGGCACCCGGGTTGACCGAGATATTTGCCTGCCGGTAGCGATCCAGGAGGGCCTGGAGCTGCTTGGTCCCCTGCTCGGTCGGATCGATCGAACAGGTGATCCCGACCCCTTGCGCTGCATCCACGGTGCGCAGGGCGGTCAGCAGGTGATCAAGCTGAAGCACCGGTCGTCCGGTGGTAATGCCGACCACGTGGCCGTTGTCGGCCACTCGCCATCCCTCGCCCGGGCCGGCAAGGACGATGTCCTTCTCTTCCGGGTAGACCAGTACATACTGGATTCGCTGCAGGCCGGCCAGGAATCGAACCTCATCCGGCAACTGGCCCAGGTTGTTCTTTTGGGCATCACGGATCGCGTTCTGAAGCCCGCGGAGCGATACCATTCGCATGCCGTTGGGGGCCAGCAGGGCCGCTGGGGCCTGCTGGATATCCTTGCGCAGTTCGTTCAGCACCATTTTCTTGCTGGCCGGATCGGCCTGGCGAAGGACTCCCTCGGCATCGATGGAGATACCACCAACACCGGCATTACGGAAGTTTCGGTGTCCCGCCCAAATCGAAATCTGGCTGTAAGCCACGATCAGGCTAAGAGCCACCAGGCTGACTACGGCGCGCGTGGATAATCGTTGGTAACCCAACATGAAACTGCCTCCTGAAAAGCATTGATGGGGACCCGGGGTAATACCCCTGTCCCATTTTCTGTTCCGTTGAAAATGTGATACCGTGGTGCGGTCAAAGGAGCCTCACACCCTTTGAACTTCGACATTTACAGATGCCAAGCACCAAGGTTATCTTACTCGCAAGAATAACTCGAAAGGTTGATTATTTCAAGAAAAGTCGCCCTATTCTCGCTATTGTGACACCCGGTGTGCTGCGTGACAGTTGGTCTTGGGGTAAAGTTTGATTGTTCATCATGATTGACCGTCATAAGCGCATCGCTTGGCTCCCCTGGCGGTGTTTTTCGAGGTAGATGGGAACTCGGGGGGCGGATAAATCGGTTCACCTGGGGAACGCAGAGAATGTCCCTCCCGGGGTAACAGTTACACGATTTGGCAGGATTATACGGACAACATGGATGCCTATCTGGTAATTCGCGAAGGGACGAAATGGACGGATGTCGTTCGCATGGTGGAAGGACGGACGGTCATGATTGGCCGTGCTCCCACCAACCAGATTGTTATCAAGGACGAGCGTTGTAGCCGGAACCACGCGGAGATCTTTTTTACAGGTGGAAGCTGGACACTACGGGATCATGACAGCCGTAACGGTTCCCTCGTCAATGGTCAGCCGATTGACGGTGACTACCTGCTCCAGCCTCGTGATGTGATCCGGATTGCAAAGTGCCAGATGGCTTTTGTCCTTGAGCTTTCCGAGGCGGTTGTCGATGCGTTTTCTGCCGATCCGGTGCCGGTCACCGGGGAAGCGGAACTGGAAGAGATCGGGGGAACAGACCTGGCAGGCGATTCAAGTGTGCTGGACGATTCATTTGCTCCCACGACCATCACGCACCGCCGGGGCAAGGCCCGTCTGCTTGACCGCCATGGAGAACCGAGCGGGACACCCAAGGTGGGACGGGCTGTTGCCGCACTCTGCCGGATCGCCTTTGACCTGGCAAGGCAGGTCGATGTTGCCGGTATTGCGGAAACCGCGCTGGCGGGAATCTTTGAGGGTACCTCCGTGGATGCCGGAGCAATCCTGCTTGCTCCCCGCGAAATGGACGAGAAGCCGGTGGGAGCGGACCTGGATGTGGTTGCATCCCAGGCCCGCGAGGATTCCCGCTACCATCGCATCACCGGTTTTCTTGCGTCCACGGTGCTGGGAGATGGAGAAGCGGTGCTGGCCCGGAATATTGGTGATGACAGTGCCCTGGCAAGCCGTGACAGCAAGGGCGAGATCGAGTCGACCAGTGTGATCTGTGCGCCGATTCGACATGACAACGAGGTGCTGGGAATTATCCACCTTTACTCGACAAATTCGGAACGCACACTCGACCCGGATGACCTGGAATTCACACTCGCGGTGGCGGACAACCTGGGCCTGGCAATCAAGAATCTGAGCCGGGAACAGGGGCTCGCCGACGATCTCCACCAGACCCGCAGCGAGGTGCAGCAACTTCGCAGCCAGCTTGGTGTGGAAAGTGATATCGTGGGCAGCAGTCCCCTGCTCGACGAGGTGCGGATGAAAATCCAGCAGGCGGCTCCCAGTCGAGCCACGGTGCTGATTCGTGGAGAAAGTGGAGTGGGGAAGGAACTGGTCGCCAGGGCAGTTCACTATGCAAGCCCGAGGGCAGGTGGTCCTTTCGTCTGCCTGAATTGTGCAGCCCTGTCGGAGTCCCTTTTGGAGAGCGAGTTGTTTGGCCATGAGAAAGGGTCTTTTTCCGGGGCCACCGATCGAAAGATCGGGAAGTTCGAGTCTGCCGACGGTGGCACCCTGATGCTCGATGAGATCGGTGAGATGAGCCCTTCCATCCAGGCGAAGTTCCTGAGGGTACTGGAAGGCCATCCCTTTGAACGCGTGGGAGGCAGCCAGGCGATCAAGGTGGATGTGCGTGTGATCGCGGCGACCAACCGTGACCTGGAAGCAGAAGTCAGTGCCGGGCATTTTCGCCGCGACCTGTTTTTTCGCCTGCACGTGGTCGATATCCTTGTGCCCCCCTTGCGGAAGCGCCAGGCGGATGTGGAGACGCTGGCCTATTTCTTTCTGAGCCGATTTCGCGAGGAGACGGGCCGAAAGGTGGCAGGCTTTAGTGCGGCCGCCATGGAGAGCATGCAGCAATACCACTGGCCCGGGAATGTCCGGGAATTAAAGAACATGGTGGAGAGGGCGGTTGTCCTTTGCCAGGGTGATTCCATTGAAGTGTCCGACCTGGCACTGTCCTCGATTGGACCGGCGGATGATTCCATGGAGCTTCCAGTCAGCGGTGGAGAATACCAGCCGCTGACGATCGCCGAGGTGGAACGCATCCATATCATGGCGACCCTCGAGCAGAACAACTGGAACAAGAGCCGTTCGGCAGGAGTGCTTGGTATTGAACGCTCCACGCTTGATCGTAAGATCAACCGTTACGAGATTGTCCCGCAGGACAAATCCTAGGCGTGGTCCTGCCTTCCCTCGTTTTTGCGTGCTGGTCATCTCATGAAACTTCGTGTCGGCGTCATTGGGCTGGGTGATGCCTGGGAATCACGGCACCGGGGAGCACTACGTGCCCTTTCCGACCGGTTTGAAGTGCGAGCAGGCTGTGCCGAGGTGGCAGGGCTGGCCCGCCAGGTAGCTGGTGAGGTTGGAGCGGACCTGGTGGGAGGGTTCCGCTCGCTGGC
>CAYYZW010000069.1:0-6435 GCA_964476375.1 uncultured Pirellulaceae bacterium | reverse complement strand
GGCAGTTATTGCACTGTTTGTCGACGGCCAGACCAGGATACGAAATATTGCACACAACCGCCTCAAGGAAACGGATCGAATCGGCAACCTGGCCACGGAACTTCGGCGGCTCGGTGGCCACGCCGATGAGAAAGGGGACGGGCTGGTAATTTCCAGCGGTACCCATCGGCCGGCCACCGTGGCGACCTACGGCGACCACCGAATGGCAATGAGCCTTGCTCTCGCAGGGCTCAGGATAGACGGCGTTCGCATTTCGGAACCAGCGTGTATACGCAAGACCTACCCGGGCTATTTCCACGACCTGGAAACCGTGACGGACAGTTCGAGCGGGACTTCCGCAGGACAACCTGCCTAGCGGGGCTTCTTTGCCGCACGAGTGCCGTGCTGGGAGGAAGCCTCGTCGCCCGCGATCTCGCGAACCGGCTCGTGGTGCCTGCCGGAATCATCGCCGGAGGCAGAACACGTCCCCCCGCAATGGCGACAACTCACCGTCGTTCCGAGGTATTCAATCCGCACCTGCGAAGCCCGGCCACAGGTCGGGCAGGTTTGCAAAAAGTACGTGAGCTGGGGCATACGGCCGGCAATCCTTGCAGGACCATGAGGTGAACGAAGAAATGCCCCGGTATTGTAAGGAATCGCCTGGAAATCAACAAGAATTTCCCGACCTGGCAGCGACCGTGCGTCCTGGCGGCTAAAACATCCATAAAATGGAGCACCCCCGGAATTGGATACTGGGGATAACACGTCCATGGCGGGTGGCGGTTCAGCGGACCCGCTCAATCGAAATCACCGTCACCGGGTCTGTCGGCGACTGCGGGAAACCCTCGCGGTCCGTCACGGTGACCGCCCCGATTTTCTCCATGACCTCGATTCCCTCCACGATTTCTCCAAAAACACAGTAACCCGGAACCGGGCTGGTGTCCCCGCTCTCTGAAAGAGTTGTTGTGTCACCATCATCGAGAAATTCATTATCGGCCAGGTTAAAGAAGAATTCACTTGTCCCGCTGTGGATATAGTCCGGGTGGCGGTTTACCGCGATGGTGCCACGCCGGTTTCGCAAACCATTATGACCTTCGTAGACTACGGGGGCACGGGCCGGAATCTTTTCAAACCCGGACGTGTACCCGCCGGCAATCATCATGTAATCCTTCTCGACGTAATGGACAAGCGTGTCACGATAGAGTCCGCGGTCGACGTAATTTTCCAGGAAGTTGGAGACCGTCTGCGGGGCTTCTTCGGAAAACAATTTGATCCGCATGTCTCCCTGGGACGTGTGCACGATGACCTCCGGGGCCGCTACTTTCGCCGGCGAAACGGTGCCAGCTTCATCCGCTGTGAGTTCAATCGGTTCCATCTGTCCTGAACGACTTTCATCCTGGCCCGTATTTTCTTCCACTTCGATTTTTGCGTCCGGGAGGGCTCCCCCCTTGTCCCCGCAACCGCTGAGCGGAAAAAGAGAGAGGGCCACGATGAGAAGAAAGCGTCCTGTTGTCCGATGCATACCTGCCTCCCGGTCAAGTCACCTGGCGTTCACGTGTTTCCCATATCAAGGGCCGCAGCCCCTCGCTACGCGGATATGTTCTGTCTTTTCACGCCTCACCGCAATGGCAATTTCGCTCCGCGCTGGCTGCACCAGCGGGATTGCCTCAGGGAAGTTCAGGAAAGGCCACGAACAATTGGTACAGCCACGGGTGTTGCCAGGGGTTCGCGTACGCATACACTGCTGAAACGATGCTCAGCAGCAAGGCCACGTTTGCCATCTGCCGGTAACCACGCATGGCCGCGAGGCGAGCCAGTGCCGGCAGGAGGGCAAAAAACCACATCGGTATAAGCCAGAACATCCAGCGCAGGCCAGAACAGCTTCCACCATAATTCCGATCCCCCTGGGGGCGAAACACGTAGAAAATGAGGCACACGATCGTTAAAACAGCGATGCTGGCCAGTTCAAGCCGGTAACGCCCCGACCGATACCACCAGACACCACCGAACAGGCTCACGACCCACACGGGTGACAACGAGAATATCCCATGGTGGCCGGCGATGACGTGGGCCGCGTAACGAAGACGGGATGATTCCCCGCGGTCGATCCTGCTCCTGCGTTCACCCACCCAATAGCTTCCGGGGTAGTCGTACCAGTTTTCCCAGGATCTTATCGAGAGCATTCGATCGTCCTGGACAACCGCGAGGCGAAGCTGTCCCGGTCGATCCCATATCATCCATCGGCCGTCGGACGGGTGCCGAAGAAGCTGTGCGTCCTCCGAGAGCGGAATTGGAATCTCCGCTTTCCAGTTCCCGGGGATTGCACGGTCCGTCATCCGGGACGGGTCATATGGGATTCGGGCAATTTCAGGCCCATCGCTCCGATGAGCATATGCGGGGACCATCGAGCCATGGGCCAGCCAGTTTGTGCCAAAAAAGGCACCGACAATAACCAGTGCCCCGGGGAGGTAACCGACCAGCAAGTATTTTCGGCTTTGAATTGCATAAAGCAGTGCTAGCCCACAAAGGAAAGACAGGGCCGGAAGTTCGTTGGCAGCGGTGAAGGCGCTCGATGCGCCTCCAAGGAGGGCCCAGGGAACAGGATGCGTCGATCCGGACTTGATCCGCAAGTAGGATTCCATCGCAACGGCAGCGCTGGCTGCTGCCACAAGATGATTGTTCAGGGTATTGGAGAAGGTCATCAGGAATGTCCCCCAGCTGATAACCGCGACCGCAAACACGATGGCCCACCCGGTCTCGCAATAACGATGCGCCCAGCCCACGCCGACAAGAACCACCAGGAGGAAAAGTGGGATATTGGTCAATATCAACAGCGACCGGATAACGAGGATCGGTTCTTCCCGAATATCCCAGCCTGTTATCGTGTGCATAATCCAGTATTCGCCGGCGATGAGTGTTGGCAGGAGTGGGGGTTTGCTTGAATAATCGTGTTCCCTGCCGTCATGCCCCTTGTGCCTCACACGATCGATGGTCTGCCATCGCTTGTCTTCCCGCCTGGTGCCAGTGACCGGCTCCGTTTCGATAATCATGTCGTCTATCGCGTAAGTCCCGTGGTGCACCAGGGCGGCGACGGTTGCCCAGCGACTTCGGTCATTGGCGCTCAGTGCGGCCGTGTCTCCCCGGCCCGAAGTCGTTATTCCGATGCGAAACGTGGCCCAGAGGGTGGCCAGCAGAACCAGCACGAGCACGGCTGCCTGCCTCAGAGGCGCGGACGCCTCCCGTTTTCCCATCCCGCCGCCGCTGCCCAACAAAGATCGAAGATCCACTCAATCGCCCCTACTCATCACTGGCATCAACCTCGGTCATCTCCATGACCGAATACGCATCTTCTGGCCGGCTCGTATTGGCGGTGAGCATTTCCGCGAGGATCCCCATCGACACCAGCTGGCCGCCAAAGAGAAGAAACAGGATTGCATAAAAAAAGCTGGCTTTCTCAGTCAGCTTGATGGGGTCCAGCCACTCCACCTGCCAGGAAAGGAGCCGCCAGCCGGTAAGAAAAATCAATCCGGCCATACCGGCACTAAATAACAAAAGCCCGAGCGTTCCGAGCAAGTGATGTGGCCGCTGCCGGAAGCCGGTGAGAAGGTAAACCGTTATCAGGTCCAGGAAACCCTTGGCAATGCGGCCGACGCCATATTTGGATGTGCCATGCAGCCGAGGCCGATGGTTGACTTCAATTTCGCCGATCAACCATCCTCGACTCGCCGCCAGGACTGGAATGAAACGATGAAGTTCACCATACAGGCGAAGTTCCTTCACCACGCCGCGACGGTAACATTTAAAGCCACAATTATGATCGTGAAGCTTGACCCGCGTAAGCCTGCTCACGAGCCAGTTAAAAACGCGAGAAGGGAGCACCTTGTGCCATGGATCGTGTCGCACCCGCTTCCACCCGCTAACCACGTCCACGTCACCTCCCTCGAGTTTTTCGAGGAAACGAGGAATCTCTGCGGGATCGTCCTGAAGGTCCGCATCAAGCGTAAAGACGATGTCCCCGCCGGAAGACCGGAACCCGGCATGCAGTGCCGCCGCTTTCCCAAAATTGCGGCGAAACCGGATCCCACGAACACGCTTGTCATCGGCAGCAATGCTGTCAATGACGCTCCAGGATGCATCGGCAGAACCGTCATCAATAAAGATGATTTCATACGACAGCCCCTTTCCCGAGATCACGGTCGTGATCTCTTCGTAAAGTTCCTGAAGGCTGTCTTGCTCGTCAAGAACGGGAATAACCACCGTCAGGTCCATGCGTCGTGTGTCCAGTGGAGGAAAGTGGCCGACGTTGCAGGTCACATAAATATAGGATACCGGAAACGCCCAATTCCGACACCAGCCAGGCAACCCTCAATACCACCGTCGAGATGATTGCTACATCTCCCCCAAAACGCGGATGTGCCTGGACGAGCCCTAAAACAATGGCGTCGCGGACACCAAGCCCGCCGGGGACCAGCGAAAGGAACCCCACCACCATCGCCAACGACACAGTGGCTGTCAGATAGGGCAGGTCCTGAAGATTCACACCGGCCGGGATTCGTTCCGGCCCGATCGCCTTCATAGTCAACCACATGCTTAAACCTAGAAAGATCCATGTCGGGACCATCACGGCCCAACCGACACCAATTAACCGGAAATTCACCCCGTCGGAAAACCACCGACCATCCGATCCTCTCCGGTCGGCTCGAACAAGTCGCATCAGCCGACGGAACAGAGGAGGGCAGGTCGGAATCGATGCCGCGGCAGCAAACCCGATGCCCAGCATGACATATAGTGGCTCGGGGAAAATAAAAAGCAGTATCATGGCAGCAAGGAATGCACCCACTGCCATCATGGTCAGCGTTTCGACAAAAACGCTCGACACGGCCGCGGAGGTATCAACTCGAGGGCCACGGATGAAACCAGCCCGCAACACGACCACCATCGCCTTGCCGGGAACATATTTGCCCAGGTGCCCTATGAAGTACGCCGCCAATGACCCCAGAAACGGCGGGCTCTGTCCCATCGATCGGAGCGTATGCCGCCAATACCACCAGCAGGGAACGAGGCCGATAAGATAAGCCCCGCCGGCCCAGCCAAGGATCGCCCAATCCAGTTCGCCTAGGGCAAACTCATTTTCCTGGAACGATTCCCGCGCCCCGGTAAATGCCCGGGCGACAAACCACCCCACCAGTCCCAGGACGCCTATCCAGAAAACCGGTTTCAGGAATCGTTTCAAGTCCAACTCCAGGAGGCGCGATGCAAGCCACATCAGGGCCATATTTTGGGGTTTATGGAATTCAAAAACAAGATGAACTGGTGGGTCCCTGTGTTACACTAGACCACACCTGAGGGCAACGTGTTCGCGCCGGTCGATGGCGTCGCAACACCTCATTCGCCATTTTTCTTCGGGAAAACCATGTCACGGCTCACCTCGTTCTATATTCTGCTTGGCATCATCCTTCTGATCGCCGTCCTTTTTTTAAAGGTGATGGCTGCTTTCCTGCTGCCCCTTTTTCTTGCCACGGTCCTGGTGGTCCTCTTTAAACCGGTTCACAACCGCCTCGCGGCCAGACTGAAGGGTCGCATCCGGCTCGCGGCGGCGTTGACCACCGCCATCATTGCAAGTGTCGTCATCGCCCCGCTCACCCTGGCAATCATCTTCGCCGCTGGCGAGGCCTCGTCGCTGGTCAGCGATTTTCAATTTGACGACATGAGTGCGATCCTCCAGCGTGCACGCGGTAAGCTGGGATTCGAAAAACCCCACATCGTCGCGATTCGGGACCTCGAGATCGCGATATCGGAAACGCCGATCGGCCCGTCCACGAGCGGGAATACCCCTTCCAGCGATCACGCGTGGTTCGCCGAACTCCAGCGACTCACTAAAACGGCACGGGAAACCTGTCCGACCGGGACAAGCTCCCAGGCGTGGGCCAATTATAATTCCGCGCTCGCTGCCGTCACGAAATACGAGTCACCGGATGCCACGGGTGTCGGCGCCGCCATGAAGAGACTCCGGGCATCGATCCAGCCCGTCAAAGCGGAAGTCCTCGGCGGTCGTTATCGTGCGGTGGTTATTACATCCCTCTACCCTTCCGAAGCAGAGCTCCGTGCCACATTCGACAGCCTTCTTTCCTCTGGGCTGGACAAGAAGGTGCTTGCGATTGGCGCATCCACCCTATCGATTGCCATGCAGCTACTCTTTGGGCTCGCTATCATGCTGATCGCGGTCTATTTCTTCCTTGTCGACGGCCCGGCGATGATCGAGAACATGATGCGGTTATCCCCGCTTGCCGATGATTACGAGCGTGAACTTGTCGGGGAATTCGCAAACGTGAGCAGGGCCGTTGTTCTTGCCACCTTGCTTTCTGCAGTCGTCCAGGGCCTCATGGCCGGCCTGGGCTATTGGGTCGCCGGACTGGAATCCCCATTCTTCCTCACGCTGCTGACCATATTATTCGC
>CAYYZW010000068.1:0-10158 GCA_964476375.1 uncultured Pirellulaceae bacterium | reverse complement strand
CCCGGCACTGGGAACCGTGCTGGCAAACGAGGAGGTCGTCGACGGGTTAAGCGAACGGGGCAATCACCCGGTCGAGCGACTCCCGCTGCGGCAATGGATGTTACGTATCACCGCATACGCTGATCGGCTTGAACAGGACCTGGAGGGACTCGACTGGCCCGACGGAATCAAGAAACTCCAGCGGGACTGGATCGGACAGAGTCACGGGGCCGAGGTCGATTTCTTTATTGGACCCGAAGAGCGTTTCGAGCAATGGAAGAAGGAACGTGCGGAAAGCTCCTTTCCTCGCAAACCCGATGACTCGGTATTGAGGGTCTACACGACACGTCCCGACACCCTCTTCGGCGCCACCTACATGGTCCTGGCACCTGAACACCCCTTCGTCCAACGACTCACCACCAGTACACAGCAAGACGACGTCGAGGCTTACTGCCAGAAGACGGCATCACGAAGTGACCGGGAGCGGACCGAGGACAACCAGGGTATGTTTTGTTTTGTTACGGGGTCCACCGAGATCTACACGGTCAACGGAGAGCCCATCCCGATCTGGATCGCCGACTACGTGCTTGCCAGTTACGGCACCGGCGCGATCATGGCAGTCCCTGCCCACGACGACAGGGACCACGAATTTGCCATCCAGTTCGATCTTCCTGTGGTGGTCGTTGTGGAACCGGCCGACCAGGCCGACGTCGACCCCGGAACCTGCTTCAGCGGCGAGGGCCTGGCCGTCCATAGTGGCCCCTACGACGGTCTCCCGACCGCTGAATTCAAACAACAAATCACCCGTTCCCTCCAGGAGAATGGCTATGGACGGGAAGCGGTGAACTACAAACTCCGGGACTGGCTCTTCAGCCGCCAGCGTTTCTGGGGAGAACCATTCCCGATCCTGCATGAACTGGATGAGGATGGACAACCCACCGGCATGATTCGTGCCGTACCGGAAGACCAGTTACCTGTCGATTTGCCCGAGATTGAAGACTACAAGCCGCATGGCCGTCCCGAGCCTCCCCTGGCCAAGGCGCCCGAGCAGTGGCTCTACCCGGTGATTGATGGAGTCCGCTATCGCCGGGAAACCAATACCATGCCCCAGTGGGCGGGATCCTGCTGGTACTTCCTCCGCTTCATTGACCCACACAACAGCGAATTCCTGGTCGACCCGGAAAAAGAAAAAGCGTGGATGCCGGTGGATCTCTATATCGGTGGGGCAGAGCACGCGGTTCTGCACCTGCTCTACGCACGATTTTGGCACAAGGTCCTGTTTGATCGCGGACATGTCAGTACCAACGAGCCTTTCCAGAGGCTGGTTAACCAGGGAATGATCCTTGGGGAAATGGAATTTACCGGCTACCAGGATGAGCAGGGAGAGTGGGTCAGCAGGCAGCAGGTCCGGCGTAATGAAGATCGCCAGGCAGTCCACCGTGAGGATCAAAGAGCCCTCCAGGAAACCTCGCTTGGCAGTGACCAGGTAACCAAGGATGGGGACGCCTTTGTACTGGTGGAGAACCCCCAGATCCAGGTCGAATCACGTGCCCACAAGATGAGCAAGAGTCGTGGCAATGTTGTTAACCCGGATGAAATTGTCAGTGAGTATGGCGCGGATTCGCTGCGACTTTACGAGATGTTCATGGGCCCGCTGGAAGCGGCCAAGCCGTGGAGTATGGCGGGCGTCAATGGTGTCCGGAACTTCCTGGACCGGTCCTGGCGGATGATCGTGGATAACCGGGCCGAGAATTTGCAGCTCCACGAGGCCGTCCAGGACGTGGCACCCACGGAGGACCAGTTACGCGTGCTGCACAAAACGATCAAGGCAGTCACGGCCGACACCGATTCATTGAGCTTTAACACGGCGATTGCCCGGATGATGGAATTTGTGAATTTCTTTACCGGCCAGGAAACCCGGCCCCTGGCGGTGATGAAACAGTTCATCTTGCTGCTCTCCCCCTACGCTCCTCACATTGGCGAGGAACTCTGGCAATTGCTCGGTGCAGAAACAACGCTTGCTTATGAACCCTGGCCTGAGTTTGACGAGTCGCTGACAGTGGACTCCCAGGTGGAGATCCCGGTCCAGGTGCAGGGCAAGTTACGCGCACGAATCCAGCTACCGGCTGATTCCACGGCAGAGGAACTGGAGACAGCGGCACGCCAGGATGAGAAAATTGCCTCGTTGCTCGCCGAGGTCGAGGTGGTCAAGGTGATCACGGTTCCGGGCAAGCTGGTAAACTTCGTGGTCAGGTAATTCGCCGCCGCCTGGAAGCTATCGCGGGGAGTTCCTCGCTTCCACTGCCCGTCCGAGGTAGATGTCTGCTGCCCCGGCAAGCGTCTCGCTGAGTGTCGGGTGGGGATGAATCACACGGGCCAGATCCTCCACGCCAAGACCATTCTGGATCGCAACTGCAGCCTCGGAAATCAGGTCACCCGCTCCTGGCCCCACGATTCCACAGCCGCAGAGCCTGCCTGTCGCGGGATCCACCATCCACTTGGTAAGTCCTTCCGTCCGCCCGATGGCCTGCGCCCTGCCGCTGGCGCCCCATGGATAGACTGCAGTGGCCAGTTCCGATCCATCCTGCGGCTGAGTACCAACCCAGGCGATCTCCGGGTCGGTAAAGACCACTGCAGGAACCAGCGATCTCTCCGGCAGGGCAGCCCCCTGGCCCTGCAATGTATCGATTGCACGGCGGGCATCGTGAGTCGCCTTGTGGGCCAGCATCGGCTGACCGGCGACGTCTCCAATTGCCAGGATATGGGAATCCGCCGTCCTCATCTGGTCATCCACCTCGATGAACCCCCCGGCGTCGATGGTCACCTCTGTTTGTTCCAGCCCCAGTTCTCCTGTCCGTGGAGACCGGCCGGTCGCCACCAGGATCCGGTCATAAACCTGCTGCTGTTCTCCAGCAGCAGACTCGAAACTCACTTCCACCTTGTCACCCGTTCCATCCAGGGCCGTGACGCGGGTCTCAAGCTGGATCTGCGAGAACTGACGACGCAGTATTCGTTCCAGCGGCTTGACCAGTTCCGGATCGACACCGGGTAACAGGCGGTCGGTCATTTCCACCACGCTGACGCGGGACCCCAGACGGGCATAGACGGTTCCCAGTTCCAGCCCGATATAGCCTCCCCCTACCACCAGCAGGCTCTCTGGAATCTCCTCCAGTTGCAGGGCAGCTGTCGAATCCATCACCCGTGGAGAGTCGATTGCAAACAGATCCGGAATCACGGGAGAGGATCCGGTCGCCAGGATGCAGTGGTCAAATCCAAGCTCTCCAGGAAGCTGGGGATGATCCCCCTCCAGCTGCAATGAGCGGGAACTTGCCAGCTTTGCCGTTGCCTGCAGGACGGTCACCTCTCGCTGACCCGCCAGCATGCCCAGGCCCTTGCCAAGGTTCTCGATCACCCTGTCCTTGCGGGCTCGAAGTACCTCCAGGTCAATGCTCGGTGAGCCATGATGGATACCCCAGTGTTGATCCAGGTGTTCCACTTCGCCCATCACTCGCGTGACATGCAACAGGGCCTTGGAAGGAATACAGCCTTCCACCAGGCAGGTCCCACCCAGCTGGGCACGGGAATCGACCAGCGTTACCTCGAAACCCTGGTCAGCAGCGAGAAAGGCGGCCGCGTAACCGGCCGGACCCGCTCCGACAACGACCAGTTGCTGATGCATTGGCAGGATCAGCGTGAGAGGAATTCGATAACCATGTTAACGTCCACCGGCAGGCTAATATCAGACGGCCCGGGATTCCCCTGCATGGTGACCCGAAGCGTTTCCGAGTCAAAGGTAAGCCATTCCACCGACTCGTTGGAAACATCTGCAGAGAGACGTTGGTAGAGTTGCAACAGGTTCTTTCGCCGCCGCACTGTAATCACATCACCGGGGCGAAGCATGTAGGACGGCTTGGTCACCTTGACGCCGTTGACCTGGAAATGACCGTGGGTAATGCCCTGCCGTGCCTGGGGCCGGGTCGATGTCAGCCCGGATCGGCGGACGATATTGTCCAACCGTCGTTCACACATCAAAAGCAGGTTTTCTCCTGTGTTCCCTACCTTCCGCGTGACGCTGTTGTAATACCTGCGAAGCTGTTTTTCCCCCAGCCCGTAGTAATGCTTGATCTTCTGTTTCTCCATCAGGGCAAGGCCATAATTGGATGGCCGTCGTCCACGCGTATGCATTCCGGGTGGATTGTCCCGTCGTTCCATGGCACGAACGGCCCCGCCGCTTTCGTAGATCATCATACCGAGACGGCGGTTGATTCTCGCTTTGGGACCTGTGTAACGACCCATGAATGCACTTTCTCCTGGAAAAACAATCCCTTTCCCCATTTGTTTAGGGAGATCGGGTAATCTCCGATAATCCCAAAAACCCTCTCCAATCGCAAGGGGGCAAATCTCTTTTTCAGGTAAAGTAACCATGCAGCAGAGCTGACTTTGTGGCCCTCATGGCGATATGTTATCATACCGCAGCGTTGGTACCGGGAGTCCTGGATCCCCGGTACACCGTCACCAGATGACGCCGTTTCCCCACCTGCCATAGCCTCGTGTGAGATCCATGATGACGAGGATTCATCCCACCGTGCTGGCCTGCACGATCCTGTTTTTCAGCCTGCCTGTCCCTTTTATGCAGGCCGATGAGCTACTCAGTGAGGATCATGATGTTACCGCGGCGATCGATCATTACATCGACGCCCGGCTGGCCGTTGTGAACCTGACCCCCTCTTTGCCGGCAGCCGACAGCACCCTCCTGCGGCGAACCATGCTGGACCTGGTCGGACGAATTCCAACAGCAACCGAGGCTCACCAGTATGCAGCCAGCTCCTCGGCGAACAAGCGGCTGGAAATGGTTGACCTCCTGCTCGATGACCAGGGATTCATACGACATAGCGCCAACGAGCTGAACACGCTACTCTCGGATGAACGTAACGAGAACCTGCGTCCTTACCTGCTTGAGTCACTTTCCAGCAACAAGGGCTGGGACCAGATGTTTCGGGAGATGATCAATGGGGATACCAGCCAGTCCTCCAAGCAGGGACCAACCTCCTTTATCCTGCAACGGGTCAATGACCTGGATAAATTGACCAACGCCACCAGTGCTATTTTTTTCGGGATCAACATAAGTTGTGCAAAGTGCCATGACCATCCACTCGTTACCGAATGGACACAGGCTCATTTTTATGGAATGAAGTCATTTTTCAGCCGCTCTTTTGAAAATGGTGATTTTCTTGGTGAAAGGGCATACGGCGCCATCCAGTTCAAGAACACGTCGGGAGAGACCCTCGATGCCCGCATGATGTTCTTCAATGGGACCGCAATTGGTGAGCCGGAATGGAAGACCCCGGATTCCAAGCAGAAGGATACCGAAAAGAAAAAACTGGAGCAGCTTAAGAAAGACAAGAAGCCCGTACCGGCACCGGCTTACAGCCGCCGACAGCAGCTTGTCCAGGTCGCCCTGGAATCCGACCAGCAGCATTACCTTTCCCGCTCCATTGTCAACCGGACCTGGCACCGGTTGATGGGCATGGGGCTGGTCATGCCGCTCGACCAGATGCACCCGGAAAACCCGGCAAGCCATCCCGGGCTGCTTGCCTGGCTGGCACGGGATTTCGAGAACCACGCCTATGATTTAAAAAGACTGGTTCGGGGTATCGTGCTGAGCCGGGCTTATGGACGGACAAGCCAGTGGGAGAGTAAAGAGGAGCGGCCTCCGGGCACCCTGTTTGCCGTGGCCAATGTCCGCGCCCTTACACCCCGGCAGTATGCAACATCCCTGCGAATCGCAAGCCGAAGCTCGGACTACTGGGCCGGCGAAAAATCCGGAGACACCAAGCAACGTCTCATCGCCGAGGAGAAATCATCCGAGGGCCTGGCGAGCAAGTTTGATGAGCCTGGGGTGGACTTCCAGGTCAGCGTCGGAGAGGCCCTGATGTTTAACAACAACGCCGATATCCAGAACCAGCTGCTTGCCGATGACGGAAGTATGCTGGTCGGACAACTCAAGGCGCTGGAAGACAATAACCTGCTTGTCCAGCAGGCCGGATGGAATGTCATGGGACGCGGGCTCGACGATGAGGAAACCCAGTGGATGGTGAAATACCTGGCTGACCGGGACGATCGGCGAATTCCTGCAATCCAACAGCTTGTTTGGGCATTGTTGACCAGTGGAGAATTCCGATTCAATTACTAGGGACAGGCGCCGGGGAAAATCCAGAATTCCCTGCCAGTTCTCCCCGGACAGGGACAAACGAAGTAAAATAACACCGGTAACGTTCTCCTGCGTACAAGGGATACCCTGCTATGGCTCGTGATCGCGGCACATTGTTCTGCGGATCCCCGGAACACGAATTCAATCGTCGCAGGTTCCTCGGCGGCGCCACGGCCCTGGCTGGAATCAGTGGCGGCCTGGAAGCCCTGCAGCGTCCGGCGATGGCGGAAGAAATGAAAAAGCAGCAGAAACGGGTTATCCTCCTCTGGCTCGCCGGGGGTGCCAGCCAGCTGGAAACATGGGATCCCAAGCCGGGCCGACCAACCGGGGGGCCATTCCGATCGATCCAGACAACGAGCCCGGGTGTCCAGATTTCAGAGCTGATGCCGAAAATGGCTGCTCGATTGCAGGATACAGCCATCATCCGTTCACTGAACACCAGGATTGGAGACCATGGTGGAGGCTCGATCCTGATGCACCTGGGACGGCGAGATGAGCCCAACTTGAGCTACCCTGACATGGGATCGGTTCTGGCACGTGAACTTGGCCAGGCAGACAGTTCGGTACCGGACTACGTCACTTTTTACACGGCCACGGAAGGGCGTGGAAATGCGGTCGGCCGGCCAGGTTTCCTCGGTGCCCGCTATGCCCCCATGTTCCTGACAAGCAGCAACAAGCCGGAGGATATCGAGCGGATCGAGGGCCTTTCAGAGGTCGACCACAAGGAACGGGCAGATCTCAGACAACTCTTCAGTGACCGTTTCACCCGTGGACGGGAAAATGCCCGGGTGCTGGACAGCCACAATGTTGCTTACCGGCGAGTGCGTGGGTTAATGGCCAGTGACACACTGTTCGATGTGGCCAGGGAACCCCAGGAGATGCAGGACCGCTACGGTCCGACCCTGTTCGGGCAACAGTGCCTGATCGCCAGGCGACTGGCCGAGGCAGGGACGCCATTTGTGAAAGTCTCCCGTGCCTGGTGGGATAGCCATGGACAAAACTTTGAAACGCACCTGGAACTGGTGACTGAACTGGACCATGTCATGTCGACCCTGCTGGAAGATCTCAAGCAGCGCGGCCTGCTCGAGTCCACGCTGGTGATCACGCTGGCAGAATTTGGCCGGACCCCAAAGATCAATGGCAGCCTCGGACGAGATCACTTTGCCAACGCCTGGAGCGCATCGCTCTCCGGTTGTGGAGTCAAGGGAGGCAGTCTCTATGGAAAAACAGACGAGGACGGCCAGACCGTAGCCGAAGGGGAAATCGGCGCCGCCGAGATGTTCGCCACGATCTACAAGGCCCTGGGGATTAATCCCCACAAAGACTACTACGTCGGCGCCAGACCGGTGCCACTTACCGACCCGGGGACCAGCGCCATTGACGAGGTACTCTCCTAGGTGTCCTGAGAGCATTT
Source organism: uncultured Pirellulaceae bacterium (assembly GCA_964476375.1). GTDB lineage: Bacteria > Planctomycetota > Planctomycetia > Pirellulales > Pirellulaceae > SAT2750. The sequence continues at coordinate 2,554 of CAYYZW010000068.1, read as the reverse complement.
TCCTTTTTCGAAAGCCTGCATGATGATGGCCCACGTTGACCCCACCACGCTGAAGATAAGCCGGGAGATCTCGCGTGATGATATTCTGCTGAGCGTGACGCACCTCGGAGATGCTGGACGGGTCTTTGTGGGAAGTTCCGATGCTCGCATCTACGAGCTGGATACCACACAGGAAAAATCCGAACCGGTGGCCATGGAAGGGCACCAGAGTTACGTCACGGGCCTGGTCCAGACAGGAAACATACTCATCTCCGGGTCCTTTGACGGCACCCTGATCTGGTGGGACCTGGAGAAACGACAGCCGATTCGAACCGTTCACGCCCACCAGAAGTGGATTCGCCAGCTGGCTATCTCTCCGGATGGAAGCCTGCTTGCCAGTGTTGCCGATGACATGGTCTGCCGTGTCTGGAAAACGGCCAAGGGAAAACTGGTCCGTGAGCTCAAGGGACATGCCGAAAAGACTCCCCACCACTTCCCCTCGATGCTCTATGCCTGTGGATTTTCCGCCGACGGCCAGTTTCTGGCGACCGCCGATCGAACGGGAAAGGCGGTGGTCTGGGACGTGAAGAGGGGCCGACAGCTGGCCACGGTCGAGGCCCCGGTCATGTACACCTGGGATCCCAAGCAACGGATTCACTCGATCGGTGGTGCCCGCTCGGTTGCTTTTTCCCCGGATAATTCACTGCTGGCTATCGGGGGTACTGGTACGATCAACAATATCGACCACCTCGAGGCTCTCTCCCGGATCGAGATCTTTGATTGGGAAAAGGGAGAACAGACTCACGAGTTCAGCGGTGACACTTACAAGGGACTCGTGGAACAAATGGTCTTTCACCCGGAAAACCAGTGGCTGCTGGCGAGCGGGGGAGATCACAATGGCTTCATCAAGTTCTATGACTTGAAAGAGAAAAAGATCATCAAGCAGGACAAGGCCCCGATGCATGTTCATGACCTGTCCATCAATGCCGCCCACGACACCATTTATGGAGCCGGCCATGGAAAGCTCGTTATCTGGAAGATGGAGAGTACGCCTGCAGATGTGAAAAGCGATTCCGCTGCAGAAGAAACAGCCAGTGGGTGAGAAACCCCTGCCCTGCCAGGTAGGGGAACCTAGCGGAAAGGCTTGTCCACGGCTCCACCGCCGCCACGACCGCCTGCCGTTTTGGGAAGCCAGAGAGCGAGGATCTCGGCTCGCCCCTCGTCATCTGCCGCGAACCATTTCTCTGCAAGTTCCTCCCCAAGGAGCTGCTTGAAGGCAATGGGAAGATGTTCCTTTCTGACCATTTCCTTGCTGTAAAGAAACTTGATCTCTGCCAGGGCGGCAAGGGGATTTTCTGGTTTCTCAGCGGAAAGAACCAGTGGCTTGATCCGTGACTCCAGAATCTCGTCACTTGTTTTCTGGGGCACCGGAAGCATCCTGTACTGGCGATCGGCAAACTGGAAGAGCTTATCAATGGCAACTTCGAGTGGATCATCCAGGCCGCCCTTCGTGGCCGCCTCGCGTTCCTTCTGCATTTTCAGATTATTGAGTGCCGGCAGGCTGAAAACTTTCTGTTCTGTCGCCACGTCAATCACCTCGATCTCCGCGATATTGGTAACCAGGCCGGTTCGAGCACTCTCAACCACACGAATGTTGAAATAGAGGACCACATCAAGCCCCTGGGTCCTGGCCTTGACCATCAGTTCCTTCAGGCCCCCCTAGCCAAGCATGGCCAGGCTGCTCGCACCCGATCCGGCCGAGCGACCAGAGCCACCACCAGGGAAACCAGCACCGCCGCCCGGGTCACCGCCGGGGAAACCAGCGCCGTCACCCGGATCTCCACCAGGGAAACCGGCACCGCCGCCCGGCTCACCGCCGGGAAAACCGGCACCGCCACCTGGATCACCACCGGGAAAACCGGCGCCACCACCGGCGCCAAATCCGCCCCCGTTACCCTGACCCCGGCCACGTGAGGCAGTACTGTTAAACAACTCGCCGTAGTATTTCCGCTCTGTTCGAGCCTCGATCCGCTCCACGATAAGATCTCCCAGGTCCCCGGCCACCTTGGTCAGTTCCTGGTTGCCACTACTGCCGCCACCGCCAAAACCACCCGCTCCCCCGGCGCCAGGAAATCCCCCGTCTTCCCCACCTGGAAAACCACCGTCATCTCCACCGGGAAAACCTCCTGTTCCGCCACCTGGGAAACCGCCGTTATTGTTATTCTGCCCCCGGTTCGCAAGCGAACCATCCAGTTTCTGGTCTTCGCCTATGGGATAAAACTTGCCCTTGAATTTTGGTGGCTGGATGACCTGCATCCCAATCCCCCAGCGCACGGCCAGGGTCGGGTGATTCAGTCCGTTCACCCAGCGATACTGGCCCATCAATTCCTGGCCTCCGTCGTCCCCCACCAGCACGGCGGCGAAAATGTAATTCATGCCATCCTTGAATCGCCCCTGGCTCAGATAGCTCTTGCCAATTTCCGCTTTCGTGGGGGGTGTTCGGTTGGCCGCCTGCCCGCCATTGCCAGCACCTGGGAAACCTGCTTCGGCACCACCGGCTCCGGGGAAACCTGCT
>CAYYZW010000067.1:0-6876 GCA_964476375.1 uncultured Pirellulaceae bacterium | reverse complement strand
CGTAGATATAGACATAGGGTCCGCTCTTTTCACTTCGTCCGCCCCAGCCACCCAGGCCGATGATCTCGTTGTATTCCTTCCAGTTCCCGAAGGCATTGTTGGCCGCATGCACAACGACAAAGCCGCCACCACCCCGGACATACTCCACGAAGGCCAGCTGCGTCTCTGCCGGCCAGGCTGCCCCGTTGTAGTTGGAGATCACCACGCCGTAATCCGAGAATCGTGGTTTGAAATCCGGATCGGTCCCCTTGGCAATCGTGCGGATGATCTCCACCTCAAACAGCTTTGTCTGTTCCAGGTAGCCCTTCATCATCTTGGATGTTTTCGGCCAGACACCATGGTTGTTCTGGCCTTCAATGATCAGTGCCCTGGTCGGTTCTGCCGAGATGGCAAGGGAACTGACGAGCAGGACCAGGGACAGGGCCGCCGTGAAAATCATCTTTCGCATTGCTATTGTTTCCTCGCAGGAGAAGGGAAGGGATTTCCAAGAAGTTAATTCATCTGCAGCCGAACTCAAGTGCCGCCGGTATTATTCAATTACTTCTCGACCGTCTCGTAACGCGTTTTATGTCCATGGGCTGGAATCGATACCTCGTAGCTCGTGCCATCGGCAGCCACCGAGAGCTTGATATAGTTCGCATCGCACTGCTCCTTGCGGTTGGCAATGAACTCATCCGGGACATTGTTCACCGACCCATCCGGACGCATGTTCTTGTGGACCTGGTAGAGGGCCTGGAGCGAGGGAGTTGCCTTGAGGTTGGCAAAAACCTCCGGCATGCACCCCTTGGTGACGCCGTTGTTCATGATCACCACCTGCGGCATCAGGGACCTCAGCACAAGCGGGTTGTTACTGCTGTCCAGGCCATGGTGCGTGATCTGGTAGACATCCACCTTCCCGACCAGGTTGACCGGGCAGACCAGCCGTGCTTCCTGGTTCCAGGTCAGGTCGCCACCATCATAAAACCGGAAAGGACCGAGTTCGACCAGCGTGACGACGCTGTTGGCATTGTCCGAACCGTCTCGGTCCTTGTCCTGTCCAGTGGCACAGATCAGCTCGTTGCTGGCAGCTCGCCGTGGCGGTGCAATAAACTGCTTCCGGCATCCCAGGCAGCTTACTTTCAACGGCACACGCCGGCCACTTTTCAGCGGTAACACGTCGCCCGGTTTGATCACCCGGCGTTTTTCACTGGTGAAATTGAAGTAGGCCTCTCCCGGATCGTCTGGCATTCCCTCGAACTTGCCATTATCCCAGACCGTGCCGATGGGAATCTGGCGAGAGAGCGTTTCGGCTCCCCCGTAATGGTCACGGTGATAGTGCGTGATTACCAGGTGATCAATGCGTCGCAGCCTGGCCTCCCGGGTGACCACCTGGATAATCCGGTTTGGGTCTCGCAGACCAGGATTCCCGGTATCCACCAGGATCGACTCTCCCGCTGGAGTCACGATCAACGTGGCCGCGCCTCCCTCCACATCGATCCAGTAAATATCGAGCTGGCCATCCTCGGAACCGGCCTCGACCGCTGGCAGGTTCACAAGCAGGGTCAGGGAGAGGGCCAGGAGTGAAAATTGAAGGATTCGCATTTACATCACCTCGTCAACATGGTGCCGGGAGAGAAGCCGCCGTGGCATGGGGCAACGCACGGGTTCAGAATCGATTTTTATTCTTGCCCATTTGATCACCACTCGCAATCGGCAGAGGATGATCCGCCAGTGAAAAGAGCGAGGAAAGATCTAGCCCACGAGCTCGGCAAGAGGTCGCGCCGATGGATCCAGCAAATCCTGGGGACGACCACGGAAGTCAAACAACCGCTCCGACTCGAGATGAACCCCCAGGTTCTGGTAGAGCGTTGCATAGACCTCGGAAAAACGGACCGGCCGATCCACCGGTTCACCACCCTGGCGGTCGGTTTCGCCCAGCACCTGCCCGGTATTCATGCCCCCACCTGCCAGCAGGGCACAGGAGACTCGCGGCCAGTGATCGCGGCCGGCATTCTTGTTGATCTTTGGCGTACGGCCAAACTCTCCCCAGGCCACCACCGTGACATCCTTATCCATGCCCCGCTCATGAAGATCCTCGACCAATGCCGTGATCCCCTGGTCAAAGATGGGTAATTCCTGGCGACCAAGGCCAAAGTTATTGCCATGCCAGTCCCAGAAACTGTAATTCACCGTCACCATGCGGGCGCCGGCCTCGACCAGGCGGCGAGCCAGGAGGAAGTTCTGCGGAACGATCGGGGCTGCATCGCCACGTGGTTTGCTGACATCTCCCGAACCATATCGCTCCACCAGCTTGGGATCTTCCTGGCTGACATCCAGTGCATCAAACAGTTCGGAGGAAGTGAGAATCCCCATCGCTCGCTGGGAGAAAGCATCCATTCCTTCCATCGAGCCGCTCCCGTCCCAGTTCCTGCGGAACCGGTCGACCGAGCTGAGCAACTGGCGACGGTCCCCCAGTCGCTCCGTGGTAATCCCCTGCAGGACCAGGTCACCGCGGCCGGGGCCGGTGGGGCGAAAGGAGGAATGACCAAGGCCCAGGAAACCGGACGATGGCTCGTTGTAGGGTGTGTGCTTGGTGGTGTAACAGAGGCTGACAAAGGGAGGGACCCCCTTGTCCACCGGTCCCTGGAAATGCGAGACCACGCTTCCCATCGCCGGCCAGCCACCAGCCGGACCGTTGTTCGCACTTGCCTGCCCGGTAAAACACTGGAACCCCGTATGTCCCCCCTGGCAGTCAGCCATCGTACGAATGGGCACAAGCTTGTCCATGATCCTGGCCGACTGCGGCATCAGTTCACAGATATCAATCCCGGGCACCGCCGTCTTGATCGGCTGGAATTCACCCCGGACATCGCTCGGGGCATCCAGCTTGATGTCATACATGTCCTGGTGGGGTGGACCCCCACAAAGGTAGATCATGATGACCGCCTTGTGCGAGTTTCCTCCGCCGGCACGCGATTCGGCAGCCAGTAACTCCGGCAGTGCCAGGCCACCAGCCCCCAGTGCACCGACCTGGAGAAAAGTACGACGATCGAGCCGGTCACAGAGCGGACGGGTCGGGCGATCGGTGTCGTAGATCCTGAGCATAAAAGGGATTCCCCGATGGTCTACACGAGTTCGGCAAGCGGTTCCACGCCAACATCAACCGGGTATTGTGGACGGCCACGGAAGTCAAACTCACGAACCGTTCGTAAATCGAGTCCGATATTGTCGTAGAGCGTGGCGGCAACTTCCTGGAAAGTCACGGGCCGGTCTGTGGCATATTCACCCAGACGGTTGGTCGCACCAATCACCTGCCCGGCGCGGATCCCACCACAGGCCATCAGGGCACAGGAAACGCGCGGCCAGTGGTCTCGCCCGGCATTCTTGTTGATCTTTGGCGTGCGGCCGAATTCACCCCAGACCACCACCGACACATCACGGTCCATGCCGCGGTCATACAGATCCTGGACCAGTGCCGAGACGGCCGAGTCGAGCATCGGCATGTCCTCACGTGAGCGGTTAAAGTTCCCTCCGTGCCAGTCCCAGCGACTGAAGTTGAGCGATACGCAGCGAGCCCCTGCCTCCACAAGCCGACGGGCAATCAGCAGGTTTTCCGTCATCTTGGGAGCACCATCGGCACGGAAGGTCTTGTCCCCCTTCCCGTAACGCTCCACCAGCGTGGGATCTTCCAGCGAGAGATCCATCGCCGCTGCCAGCTTGGAGGAAGTGAGGATACCTATTGCCTGCTCGGTAAATGCATCAATCCCGTCCATCGCACCGCTGTTGTCAATCGCCCGCTTGAAACCATCGAGCGACGTGAGCAGGTTGTTCCGATCCTGGAGCCGGTCCAGCGTGATCCCGTTGAGCACCATGTTCTCGGTCTTGCTGGTCTCGTTCTTTCCACCCACCAGTCGGAAGGGTGAATGCGACATCCCCAGGAAACCGCCGTTGCCGGGATCTCCCCACGGGCTATGGCCGGTCTTGTAGAACATTGCCAGGTGGGGTGGAATACTCGGGTGCACCGGCCCCTGGACCTTGGAGATCCAGGCACCAATCGACGGCCGACCGCCAGCCGGTGGATTGTTGTGATGATGACCTGTGATCGCCTGATGCGAGTAATGGGATCCCGAGGCTCCCACGATCGATCGGATGGGAACAAACTTGTCCATCATGGCTGCGATCTTGGGAAACAGCTCGCAAATCTCGATCCCCGGAACCGCTGTCTTGATCGGCTGAAACTCCCCGCGAATCTCCTTGGGGGCATCCAGTTTTAAATCCCACATGTCCTGGTGGGGTGGCCCCCCAGGCAGGAAGACATTGATGATCGCCTTGTGGGAACGACCGATCCCCTGCTGGGCTTCCGCCCGCAACATCTGTGGAAGGGAAAGGCCACACATGGCCATACCACCAATCGTCAGGAAGTCACGGCGGGAAACGCCATCACAGAAGTTCTTCTTGCGATCGGGCTTACCAAGAATTGTCAGCATAACTGCATCCTTACCTGTAAACGGTCACTGCGTTGTCGGTGGGATATCAACGCAAAGAATAGTGGGGTAGTGGGGTTCAAAGCAAGCGAACTTGCTAGTTGTATTATCGACGTTTTAGCGAAGATTGCCAGTTCGAAACAGGACGTTTTTTGCCCAGTTTTACCCTGCCCCCAAGAGAGGGGGGAAACGCTCCCCTCTGGACATCCACCCATTTCTCCTGCATTCTCCAGCTCTCCGCCACCTTCGTTCGCGATGACCCGGTTATTTCATCCAGCCCTGCTGGCGATACCAGTCGCCGGTCTGCTTCAAGCGGCAGGCCAGGTCATAGGCGGGATGAAAATCCAGATCTGCTTGAACCGCCCTGGTCGAACAGGCCCAGCTCGCTGCATGGGCCTCCCGTACCTTGTCCAGGTTCACGGTAATGCTTGTTCCCCTTAGCGCGGCGACGAGCTGGGTAAGTCCTCCCACCAGCCAGCTCAGCGGGGAGGGAAGGAAAAATGGGATTCCACGGCCGTCTTGACGAAGCAGGTGCTTGAGAATCTTCCCCAGGCGGGCATAGTCCGGGTACTCATCACAGACTCCGAAATAGTATCCCTCTCCCCGGCCCGGGGCACCAGACGCTGGATTGAGCCGTCGACCCCGCGTGACTGCCCGGAGCAGGATTTCCACCAGGTCCTCCACGTGGATCAGGGAGATCTTGGGAGGGGCCAGCCCCATCACCGGGTGAACCCGGGAATTGGCAATCGACTGGAAGACCGGAAAGAAATCCCGGTTGCGAGGACCGAAGACAACACCAGGCCGTACGATCGTGGCAGGAACCCTGTCGGCAAAGCACTCGACGGCAACCTCCCCGGCTCGCTTGCTGGTTCCGTAATTGGAGATCGGCGAGGGACGATCCAGCTCACTGCGAACCTCTCCCCGGGCGGCCGGGCCGGACGCGGCAATCGAGGAGACCAGCACCAGCACCGGGGGCCTGGGCTGGCTTGCACAGGCACGGGCGATATTCCAGCTGCCATCACGATTCACCGAGAGCATCTGCTGGTAACGCAGGGCACTGGTCATTCCCGCCAGGTGGATAACGACATCCATTCCTTCCACCGCGGACGTGACAACATCCCGGTCGGTGATCGACCCATAAACAAGCTCCGCTCCCAGCGGCCCGAGGATATCCAGACTGGAAGTCTCTCTCACCAGGCAACGAAGCTGGTGCCCATCGCCGGCAAGTCGTTCGGCGACATGGCTCCCAATAAAACCCGTTGCTCCGGTGATCAAGTATCTCGCCATGGCAGGTCAATGCTCCGCAGAGTCAGCCTCACCAGGAGCTCCGTAGTCATAGAGGCGATAGGTCTTGTCGATCTCGGCACCACCCCGCTTGAGGGTTTTGAATGAGAGGTGATTGCTCTCAAGCACCCATGAAAGTTCAATATCACCGATCCCCCAGTCCAGCATCTCATTTTTCAGACGAGAGAGAACCACCAGGCCAAGCCCCCATCGCTGGAACCTGGGAAGCACATTGGTACTCAGGATCCGTACTTTCTTGATCGACCTCTTGTTCCGCAGCAGCTTGAGGAATCCAAACGGGAAGAGCCGGCCATCGATCTCCTTGATGCGCGGATTGTAATCCAGCAGTCCGAAGACGCCGGCCACCGGCTCTCCATCAATCTCGGCAAAGGAGGTCAGCTCCGGAACGATAAGTTCCTTCATCCCTTTCACAAGGTGGCTCATTTCCCCTTCACTGAGGGGAGTAAAACCCCAGGTCCCCACCAGCGACTGGTTGTAGATTTCCAGAAAAGCTGCCACGTCCTGCTTGAATCGCTTCTTGTCCAGTTTGCGCAACTTGATATCGTACTCGCGCGTGGCAAAGTCAATAACGACGTCAATTTTCTTATCCAGCGTGGCAATGATGTCGGTATGAGCAGCGAAAGCCATCAGGTCCTGGCACTTGGTAAACCCGTAACTCTCCACCAGGCGTTCATAGTAACGAGGATTGTAGGTCATCATGAACGTGGGTGGGCTATGCCAGCCATCGACCAGCAGACCCACCTCGTAGTTCAACGAGGGGCTGACCGGTCCCCGGATCCAGTCAAGACCACGGGATTTCAGCCATCCCCGAGCGGCATCGAAGAGGCCATGGGCAACGTCATCGTCATCAATGGACTCAAAGAAACCGAAGAAACCAAGTTCTTCCCGGTGCCGCTGGAAGTGCTTGGGATTGTCAATCGCGGTAATCCGTCCCACCGGCTCTCCATCCCGGATGGCCAGGAAATGCTGCATCGTGGCAAATTCGTGAAACGGATGCCGTTTCCTGAAACCGAGTAACTCCTTCAGCTCTCCACGCAACGGCGGGATCCACATCGGGTCATCCCGGTAGATCGCCCAGGGCAATTCAAAGAACTGCTTCCGCTGGCGG
>CAYYZW010000066.1:0-19990 GCA_964476375.1 uncultured Pirellulaceae bacterium | reverse complement strand
TTCTTTAGTACGAGAGGATTTAGAAGGACGTAGCTCTGGTGTACCAGTTGTCGCGCTAGCGGCACGGCTGGATAGCTAACTACGGAAAGGATAAACGCTGAAAGCATCTAAGCGTGAAGCCCGCTCCGAGATAAGGTTTCGATTCGCAATAGCGGAGAAGTCCCCTGGAAGATCACCAGGTTGATAGGCCGGATGTGTAAGCCCAGTAATGGGTTCAGCTAACCGGTACTAACGGACGAATGCTTGGCCACTTTAATTCAACGTTCCCCAACGTGACGTTGTTCAACTGCCAGGCTATTCTTCAGATGAAGAACTCAAAGATTGAACCATCGACACACGCAAACCAATGGGCAGGTCGTGCTTAACCACGCGGCCTGCCATTTCCCGGTGAACATATCGGAAAGGCCACACCTGTATCCATACCGAACACAGTAGTTAAGCTTTCCGAGCCGATGATAGTGCCAAAAGTGCGAAAGTAGGTATCGCCGGGTTTTATTCACAATCTCCGTCAGCCCGCATCCCGGGCTGGCGGAGTTTTTTTATGCCCGGAGGGCCGGCCAGGAGCTGGGCGGATCGACCAGGAAGTCGAGCTGCTTCCCGCCCACCGGGTGGGCAAAGCCAAGCTGTCGGGAATGCAGGGCAATGCCGGCGGGAAAGGATCGCTGGCTTTCATATTTCCGGTCCCCCACGATCGGCAGGCCCCGTGCGGAGAGCTGCACACGGATCTGGTGCTTGCGACCGGTCTGCAACTGGATCTCCAGGCACTGGTAAGCCCCCACCGGATCCAGCAGACGGTAAGAAAGCTCCGCACGCTTGGCACCGGCCCGCTCCGCCTCGACGGCCAGCACTTTCCGATGCCGGTCATGGTGCATGAGCCAGTCCACCCAGTGTCCCTCCGGTGGCTGCGGAACCTCTTCCACCAGGGCCCAGTACTTCTTGACCACCGTCCGCAGGCGGAACTGCTCGGTCAGCCGTGACGCCGCCTTGGAAGTACGAGCGATCACCAGGACCCCGGAGACAGGCGCATCAAGCCGACTGACAATCCCCAGGTAGACTTTTCCCGGCTTGTCGTATTTCCGCCGGATATAGTCCCGCGCCTGCTCGATCAGGCTGGGCGTACCAGCCGGTGCCCCCATCGTCACCAGCTGGGGTGGCTTGTCCACAACCAGCAGGTGGTTATCTTCATACAGGACAGGAAAAGGGGCTTTGGTCACGGCAGTCATATCAAGCAGCAGAGGTTGAATCTCCCTTACCATGACAGACGATCCGGTGATTGCACACTCCCCCCGCCTGGTTTTAGCCAGTTCATCCCCTCGCCGCCGGCAGCTGCTCAGCGAGGCCGGGTACCGGTTCGAGGTCATCCATCCCGCACCAGATGCGGAAGACGGCAGGCTGGATGCTGAATCCGCGGAGCAGATGGTGATGCGACTCGCCCGCCAGAAAGCTGCTGATGTAGCCCGGCACGTGCCCGCGGGAATCATCATTGGCTGCGATACGGTCGCTTTATGCAAGGAAAACGTGCTGGGAAAACCAGCTCACCTCCAGGATGCCCGTCGCATGCTACAATTAATGAGTGGCCAGGAGCACCAGGTTCTCAGTGGGCTCTGCCTCTGGAAGCGGCCGTCCAACAGGGTCATCTGCCGGTCGGCAGCCACGTCCCTGGCAATGGAGCAACTCGACAGCAGGCAACTGGAAAAATACCTCGAAACAGATCAGTGGAAGGGCAAGGCAGGTGGCTTTGGGTACCAGGACAGCCTGGACTGGATACGGATTGTGGAAGGAAGTGAATCCAACGTCGTCGGGATTCCACTGGAGCTGCTGGCAGAACTGCTGGACTCCTTGCCCTCGGACTGACTTCCTTCCCAATAATTGCTTCACCAGGAACGTTCACTTACTATCTTCGTAGAGATTTTCCATCCCTTGCTGCGGTAAAAATCATGGTCAGGATCCAGGATCTCCCCTATGCACGTGCCGCTCTTACCAGCGGTCTGTCGGAGGATCTCTTGCTGCGATTGAAGAAGGTCATGAGTGATCATATCACGATCACAGGAGAATCAGAGCAGGAGACCGAGGAACGGCTTGCCAGGCAAGTGGTCAAGCAGAAGATCCTCACCCAGCCACAGTCCGACCAACTGCGTGGTCATACCCAGACCATGAATCCTCCTTCGGCTCCGGCTACCGGAAAAAAAGCTGGCGCCCCATCCCCGGATCGACTTGCAAGCATTCGGCGGAAGACCAAGAATCTCCCCTTTACCAGCGCTGCCCTTTCTGTCGGGCTGCTGACGCACGATGAATTACAACGGGCAGAGGAAGCGGTCAGTGAACATCCGGAACCGAACGAGAATGAGGACCTGGAAAGCCAGCTTGCCGAACAGTTGATCGAGATGGAGATACTCACCCGGTACCAGTCCGATCAGCTCCGTGCCGGCAGAACCAAGTTCAGCCTGGGCCCCTATATCATTACCGACTGGCTGGGGCAGGGTGGAATGGGCCAGGTTTTCAAGGCGACCCACAACGTGATGGGACGTGAATGCGCCGTCAAGGTATTGCCGCTGGAAAAGTCTACCCCCTATGCAATCGCCAACTTCAAACGTGAGATCCGTACCCAGGCCCAGCTTGACCATCCCCACCTGGTACGGGCTTATGATGCAGGCCACGACGGGAATGTCCATTACCTGGTAACAGAATATGTCCCCGGTACGGACCTGAGAAAACTGGTCCGGGCCGAGGGGCCGCTGGCGATGCCCCAGGCGGCAAGCGTCATCATGCAAGCCGCCCTGGGGCTGGAACATGCCCACCAGCAGGGCCTTATCCACCGGGACATGAAGCCGGGAAACGTGATGGTGCCACCCGACGGGGTCGCCAAGGTATCCGACCTGGGACTGGCAGGATTCGTCCACGCGGCGGACGAGGACCCTCGAAGTGGCAAGATTGTCGGTACTCCCGATTATCTCTCACCCGAGCAGATTCGCACGCCCAACGAGATCACTCCATCCAGTGACATCTACAGCCTGGGCTGCACGCTCTACTACGCGATCACGGGAAAGGTTCCCTATCCTGGTGGAAGCACCAATGACAAGGCCCATCGACACCTGCACGATCACCCCTGGCATCCTCGTCGGTTCAATACCAGTATCAGCGAGGAGTTCGTGGAAATCATTGCGGACATGATGGAGAAGGACCCCGCCAAACGGGTTGGAAGCTGTGCCGAGGTGGTCAACCGGCTGGAACCCTGTGCGGAAACCATGGAATCCCTGCCGGCCCGGCAAATGGTCCGCAGCCCCTGGTCGTCTCCTCCCCTGCCGGGCCAGGAGGAACTCCTCGAGGAGGGAGATGAATTCGACTCGCGAAGCGGTGCAAACAACGCGGGAACTCGTTCCCGGGGTGGCGCGTCCCAGGATACCCAGCCATCCAGCAGCCCGGCGGCCCCCCCCCTGACGCTTGTCGGCCTGGAACAAAAATCAATCTGGGCGGACAGCCAGACATGGACAATCGCCGGCATCTGCCTGGCCCTCGGCTTCACGATCGGGATCCTGTTCGCGATCATCTTCAGCGGGCTGGTCTCCTAAGCGGCCTGCCCAGGCCCTGCACGAGCCTACTCGCTGCCAGCTCTCTTGTACGTGTCCAGGGAGAACCCGCCCTTGTCCGTTTTCGTTCGTTCGCCCTTGGCAAATGTTGCCACCGGTCCGGTGAGATTGTTCTTCTCATCCACCCCGTAGGCCACGCCATCCCCGGACGGCGCCTGGATAAGAACTTCCTGGCCACTGGCAACCCATTTCAACTCCCTGACGTTCAGGGTCAGGCCGTCATAGACCATCATCACGTCCAGCTTGTTACCAGAAAGGTACCATTGCACTCCACCACCTGGAAGAAGATTGATTTCCTCGATCAAGTCCCCCTCCTCCCTGGAGAAAATACCGGGCACAAATTTGGTGGTGGATCCGGTGGGCTGTGCCGCACGTTCTGCAGCAGATGCCGCCGCTTCCTCGGCAGTCTGAGGAACTTCCCGGATAAGCTCTGCATCCAGGTTCAGATCGATATAGTTGTCCATCAGCAGCCGGGTGCGGGAGAAGAGAGCATCAATCTTTGCCCGGCTCCATTTATCGATGGACCCTCCTGTGAAATCGCGTTGCCGGTCCTGCAGCCGCTTTTCCAGATCCGATTTACTGGGCAGGTTTCTGAACTGCTCATGGATCTGCTGGGCCTCGTCGACCTGTTGCTCCTTCAGCTTGGCACGAACACGGGTGGCCAGCACCTTGCGTTGAATGACCACATCCATCACGGAAAGCTGGAAGCCGACGATAAATGCTTCTACCTGCAACCGCAGGTCATCGCTGGGGAGCATCGCCATGTGGACATCCTCCAGCCCCGGCACGATCGGTATCCGGGCCAGGATCTGCTGCCCATTCCGGACGTAGATAATACGGATCTGGGTGGCAAGCCGATCCACCGGGATGATCCCGCGCCAGTCGGTCTGGCCAAGGGTTCGGGGATCCGCTTCCTCGATATGGAAGTTCTCCTCGCCAGGGAACTGGGGAGTCTTGGAAAAGACCGTGTAGCCTTCCAGGCCCCGGCCGGGCCGGTCACGGTCGACCAGTTTGAGGTTTGTCTTCTGGGCCGTCGGCCGGACCAGCAACCCGTACTTGTGTGTTCGCGAACTGGATCGCGCCCGCACCGGGTTCTTCGCCAGGCTGCCGGTCGCGTAGACCTTGCACTCGATGTTCCCTGTCGGATTCAGCTTCTGGACGAATACATAGGTGGCCACCACCTCGGTGATCCCCCCCTCCAGCGGCCGGCCGTAACGGTCATCCCGCCTGACCACAGCCCGCATCACCATCCCTTCCCCGATATAGCCTGGAAGCGTGGAATCAATTTCGAACTGGTCGGTCAGTGAACTTGTGGCGCCAATAGCCCCTCCCTCGGCAGCACCTTCCTTGTTCTTCTCGACCGGATCCTCCTCTGCTTCCGCAACCGGCTGCTGTTCCCCCTCGCCAGACTCTTGTCCTTCCGGGGGCGCCGGGGGCTTGGGCTGGTACATCAATCCGGCGGCCCGGAGCGTCCCGACAAGCACTTCCCGGCTCTTCTCCTGCCCCGCCTCGTTCTGGTAGCCGATCGTACGGAATTCACTAAAACGAACGACCGGGGCAAAAGCTTCGGCGATTGCTGAAAATACAGCGTCCCCCAGTTGAGCGGAATTCCCCAGTTCTCGCTCACTTGTCTGGCTCCAGCTCAAGGCCCTGCAGTCCAGTTCCCGGGCTTGCACCCTGAAACGGGTGCCGTCATCGACCACCGAAACGACAAAGAGCTTGTCGCCATCCAGCACGGTCTTCTTGGGAGGCTCGGTTACCGCCGCGGTTTTTTTCTCCTCGCTTCCTGTCTCTGCGTCGCCTGGAATTGGCTTGGGTTCCAGGGCAGCCTGGATTTCCTTGAAGGTCATTTGCCGCGGGCTCTGCATCACGTCAGCGCGTAATTCCAGGGGAACGGCGGGGATCGTCAAATCCCAGGTGGATTTTGCCCAGGCACCGATTCGCGCCCGCAGGACCCGCTTGACATCTGCCTGTTGGGTCCGGGTGATCCGCACGCTGGGACCGTAGGAGATCCAGACATTGACCCTGTAGGGGGAGAACAGCCACGTATCTTCCGCCTCTGCCCTGCCGGTAGAGGCAAGCAGCAGGAGGACAATGGCCAGCCTCCAGGCGCGCAGGACCCATCGCCACCTGGGTGGCGGGGAGGCGGCACACGAATACTCAAAGTCCTTGTTATTCATGGTATTTGGCGAATGCTCTTTCTCTGATTCATTTTATCGGGGTTCCTCTCACGGGGCGGAGGGTGCCAGCTGCCACTGCTGTACACCGTGGTAAAGAGACACCGGGGGGCGCCGGTTGAGCTGAATGCCGGGATGGTGGGCATAGTAGTCCACCATTTGCCAGAGCGGGATCACCGTCACCTTGTCGTGACAGACTCGATGCAGCGAACGTACCCGGTCGCGCACTTCCTGCCATCGCATCGCAGATTCAAGCCACTGCAGGGATCGGTTGACATGGTCATCCGTCACCCTGGCCAGCCCCTCCGGTCCGAGCAGGGCACCGGCATCCACGATCGGTTCCCACATCGCCAGCTGACAGTAGAGCAGGTCGTAATCCCCCGACGGATCACGTGTAACACCAGGAGGAAGCTCCTTGAGGGTGCAGGCGATCTTGATGTGGCTAAGATGAAACTGGATCGTCTTGCAGGCTTCGGTGGCAATCCGCGTCGCCGGATGCGCAATCACCAGGGGCGGAATCCCCTCAAATTCCTCCTCGTCCTTTTCCGCATCCTCCCTCATCCGCCGCTCCGCCAGCTTGTAGAGAGTGACCGCCAGCCGTGGAAGGTACTCGCGTGGCTGGATGGTCTGGTCGTAGGCATAGGAGAGCGGGTCGTCGCTGGAGAGTCCCGCCGCAAAAGGGCCGCTGATCAGCCGGCAACCGGCAACACGGTGCCCGCGCAAAAGCAGATCTTCCAGGATCATGTCACGGCGAATTCCGAACACCACCGCCTTGCGGATCAGGTCCTGCTGCATGTGTTCCCGCTCCATGTTGGGGACCAGCATGTGCACACTGGGAAGGGCATAGGGCTTGACGCGGATCGACGGGTCCCCCATCAGGGGAATCGCTTCCACCGCGGAGAGATGGTCCAGCACGTCCACCTCTCCGGCCTTGAGAGCACGCACCGCTTTCTCGCTGTCCTCGAAAAGCCTTTCCACGATTTCCGCCGGGGTGACAAAATCAGGATCTTCCGACTGGTAGGGAAAGCGGTTATTCGGGTTTGAGCGATAACGGGAATCAACCTCGTCTTCACTTGCCAGCACAAAGGGGCCATCGATCCGGGCGGGATCATTCTCATCCAGAAGCGGATCGATATAGACCTGCAGGATGGCTTCAGGCAGCACATGCGGACGGCGAAAATGCACTTCCAGGTCAAACACGTTTTCCACGTCCACGTGAGAAAAGAGGCTGGCCCAGGAGACCTGGTAGTTCGGGTGGGCCGGATCCGCCATCTCCAGGAGCTTGCGGGACACCTCGTACCCGTCCGTGACGAACTTGCCGGCAATCTGGTCGGGTTGGATCGAGAAACGAATACTGCGACGGTCATTGGCCTGCCGCAGGGTCCCCATCGGGAACCGGTACTCTCCCTTTTCTGTCCCCGGCCCCTGGTATTCAAGCAGGGTTCGCCGCACCAGGTAACCGGCCCGCCGTGCCGACCAGTTATCGATCCGGGTGCGATCGGGCACGACCGCCCGCTCGGTCACACCGACGATAACAAGCGGGTACTTACGTGCAATCTCGATCGCCAGCTGCCTCCCCCCGTCAACGCGAGGAAAGATCTCCAGCATCTCGCGGCTGAGCTTCTGTGCTGCTCGCAGATCCCCGGCCTCCATCAGGGCCCGCGCTTCGTCCCGCTTGGTAACTGCCATCGCATTGAGAAGGTTGATCGTTCCCTGCACACTCGGCAACTGCTCTCTTCCATATTTCCGGATCAGGCGGTCCATCATCTGCCCGGCCAGCAGGGTGCTCCCGGCCTCGATATAGCCGTTGAGAATCTGTGCCGATGCCAGGTCAATGGCTGCCACCACGGTCTGTCCGGAACTGTCGTGGTCGTACTCGGGGTTTCGCTCGTAAAGTTCTTCCAACAGCGAAAGTGCCTCCAGCACGCGCTGCTGCTCGAACCACTTTTTCGCGTTGAGATAGAGATAACGCGAGATGGATAGATCGAGCTTCGGTGCCTTTGGATAACGACGGCTGAGAAAGGTAAAGTACTCGAAGGCATCATCCAGCCGATCCTGGGCAACCAGCAGGTTGGCTTCCGCCACCAGTATTTCCTCGTAGAGCTGCAGCGAGGCCACATCTTTCCACGTCACCTCATAGACCTCGTCCGGGTCATCCAGCAAGTGAACCTCCAGCACGCTCCCTTTCTTGAACGCCGGGACCTTGCGTTCTTCCCCAAAATCCAGGGTCTCGATCTGGATCTGCTCGGTCGTCTCTTCATCTACCTTGATCACCAGCAGGTCATAGGGTGCCCGGCGAAGCAGTTCATCCTGGATCTGCTGGGCTGGCAGTTGCCACGGGCTGGCCACAATCCCCAGGGCGACAACCAGGCAGACTCCAACCGTCAGCCGGATTTTTCGAAAAGAGCGCCGAGCGATCATGAACTTTGCCCTCCCTCTCGCTCTGGAACCGGCACGACATGGATCGTCCCGTCGGCACCTGAAAGCCATAGCCGATCACTAAAAACAACCGGGCTGCCGATCACCGGCTCCTGGACAGAGAGGGTCGCCACCACGTCTCCCGTCTGTCCATCCATCCGCCAGACAGAGCCCGCCAGGGAAACAAAAATAAAATCTCCATCGTGACCGACTGGCCTGCCAGCCAGGTGCCGGCTCTTGATCATCGATTCCCAGGCTACCTCGAGATTCGCCTCATGGCAGATAACCATCCCCCGGTCGGTCAGCAGTAGCAACCTGTCCTCCACCCGGTGTGGCCCCCAGACAACCCGACCGGTCAGTTCCCAGCGGCGAAGCTCCTCCAGCTCATCCCAGGAATAGGCGACCAGGGTATCGTGCCCGGGTGACCGGTGGACCGTCACGACAGCGTCCCCGATCGAGGCAAGGACCGGGTAGACGGGGCCGGCAAGGTCACGCTGTGCATGCAGGGCCAGGTGAGGACGCGGATCCTGCTTGACCTGAACACGAAACAACTGGCGCTGGTCCCTCAGCACCGCAAATCCTCTTCGGGAATCCAGGTGAACAGCCGGCGACGACCAGTCAACCTGCTGCCCCGGCTGCAAGCTGGGCTGGAAAGGGGAGACCT
The DNA here is from genome assembly GCA_964476375.1 of uncultured Pirellulaceae bacterium. Lineage (GTDB taxonomy): Bacteria > Planctomycetota > Planctomycetia > Pirellulales > Pirellulaceae > SAT2750. The sequence continues at coordinate 11,144 of CAYYZW010000066.1, read as the reverse complement.
GCTGGGCTCCCGTCGGAAGTTCAAACAGGCGTACTGAACCGTCGTTAAAAGTGGCCAGCAACTGATTGGCGAAACCCGCTGCCGAGACCATGGCTCCATGGCTCCCCTGCAGGTCGACCTGCCGGACCGGGCCCTCCTCCCCAGCATCCGCGTATATCACCATCTGCTGACCGGGGCTTCCAAGCATGGCAACGCGGCCCTGGCCGAGATCCACCGCCCGGGAATAGGCTCCGGCATTCTCCAGGCCGCCGGGAGTCACCTCCGCAATCGTCTGCTTCTTCACCGGTCTTTCTTGAAAGCGAAAAACACCGGCCTGCGACGTGACGGCCCTGACCAGGTTATTCTCCGGGTCGACCGACACGCTACTGGTCCCACCAACCCGTGTCTGCCAGCTTGGTCTGCGAGCATCGATCGGTTGACCGGAAACGGTAACCGCCGTCGCTCCCTGCTGCTGGCGGACATGAATCACGACATCCTCCGATCGCTGCAGCGGTGCCACGAACAGGTCCCCATCGTTATCAATCCAGTCCAGCTTCAGTTCCCCCAGCACGGCCTGGACCCTGTAGCGGGCAAACTGCTTTCCAGCAATCCACAGGAAACCCCGGTCCACCAGCGGATACTGAACTACCGGGTCGGAAAAAGAGGCCGCGATACCCGCCAGTTCCTGCACCGGCGGACTGACATTCGGGTCGATCTCCAGGACCCGGATTTCCCCCAGGTCCGTGGTAATAAGTACACGACGATCATACTGGAGCGGAGGGACAACCACCTTGCCCTTGAATGCCAGCGGCCGCTGGGCCACCGTGAGTTTCCCGGTCTTCTTGTCGGCCATGTAAACCCGGACAATGCAGCGGTCATCTTCCACGTTTTCGCAGACCATCACGTAACCAACCGCCGCAACGGCTCCAACTCGCACATTTTTCTCCCGGTGCCCCACATAAAGCACATCCGTGCACTTGCCGGTTTCCTGGGAGATCGCGTAGAGGTTCGAATGATCGCCCAGCTGGAAAAACTGCCCCGCTTCAGAGTCATAGGCAGGGGGGCTGGAGAGTGTCATCGGGTAAAGCACCTGGGAAAGCACTTCGCCGGACCCCAGGTCGATTCGTAACAGGCTGCTGGTATCGTTGTTCGAAACAGGCCGGGTATTGATCAACACCTGGTCATTCACGATCAGCGGGTCAGAGAATCCTGACTTCACCTCCAGTCGCCAGACCAGGGCACCATCGCGCGCCTTCAGCCTCAGCAATTCCTGCCGCTTGCCATCCACCAGGACCGCATCCGCGTCGGGATCGGCACTCACCCGTTGAGGGTGAACGGTGGTTTCAAATCCGACAAAGCGTCGCCAGAGAACCTGGCCTGTCCCCACATCTATCCCGTAGACGCTGCCGCCGGCCAGCACATAGACCACGTCCTGGCTGGCACCGGAGATAGCGTCTCCTACCCGAGTTGCCACCACCACGGTCTCTTCCTGGGGCAGGTCATGGTCGCTGGTGGTGGTCGTAAAGGTGAGCTTGCCGGCGGCCACAAGCTGCTGTTCCCGTTGGGATATTTTCAGCACGGTCTCGAGCAACTGCGGATCATTTTCCAGTTCCGGGAAATCCCTCAACAACTCCAGCCGCAGGGAAAAGGCCTGCCGGGTATTCCCGTCCTCGGCTGCCTTGAGCATCTGTGTCATGACCGCATCGAGTTCCACGGCACGCTCGATATGGCGCGTCAGGCTGATCCGCTTCTCCTCGATCCGCTCCAGTTGTGCTGCCAGGACAAGGTTGTTCTTGCGTTTGCTGGCAGGAATGTAGGACGTTGTATTTACCAGCTCCAGCGCTCGTGCCGAGAGTTCCAGGAATCCCTCTTTCGTCTCCAGGTCTTTCGCCTGCAGGGCACGGTCGACAAAAAGCTCGGTGATCCGGGGCAACAGCGAGGCCAGCTCGTCACGGGCCTGGTTAAACTTCTCCTCTTTCTGAAGTTCTGGAAGGATCTCCTTGCACTTGTCCAGGGCTTTCTCCGGCTCCTTGGAGACCTGGTTGATCTTGCACATGCCAATCTGGACTCTCGCCAGGCTGGCCTCTTCATGCTTGGGATATTTCTTGAGGAACTTCTCGTACTTGGCAATCGACTGCGTGTAAGAACCGGCGGTGTAATCCTCCTGTGCCTTGGCCAACATCTCCATCGGGGGATAGGAGGTGATCGAGTTGTAGAGAAAAATTGCAGCCACAAAGAGCAGGCCAAAACTGCCGATTCCCAGCACGATCAACTTCGTGTCCCAGGGATTCGACGCCACCTGCAGTTCTCCCAGGCTCTGGGGAGCCTGGTCATGGCCGGCCTGGTCCAGTTCCTCGGAAGCGTATGCTCCCTCCAGGGCGGGATCCACCGGCATCGTCGGCTGCTGGCCGGATGTGGCAAGTGGATCCTGTAATGGGTCACTGGCCGGCGGGAGGGACGTCGCCTGCTCCAGCTCGACAATCTCCTCCTCTTCCTCTTCCTCATCATCCAGGGAGGTCAGGTCAACGATCTCCTCATCGACCTCCTGTTCCGGTTCCGGTTCCGGATCCGGGTCCGGCTCCGGCGTAACCTCGGTCTCCCCGTCAAGGGAATCCACGTGCTTGATTTCAAGCGGCACATCTTCCGCGGGTGCCGGCGGGCTGGGCTGGCCTACCGGCATGTCAGCCAGCAAGCGGCTTCCCTGGAAACGGGTCAGGTGCCCCTGGTCGACCAGGATTTTAACCAGGCCCTCGGTGGATACCTCCTGATCGGTGCTGGAAACCAGCTTGCGAAGCTGTTCCAGGATAGCCGTCTCCAGGAGTTCCTGGGATTCTAGATAATCGATGAACTCGTGAGCATTCATTCTCTTCAGCCTCGTGAATATCTCCCTGGGAACCGCTCCCTGGCGGCCCCCATGTACAAACTACTCATCTCCGGTAATGGTCATCAGCTGTACCTCGTCCATGCCGATCAGCATGCCGGCATCCAGCGCCGCCACAACCGATTCGTGCATGCAGTCCTCATGAGCCCGGACCACCAGCTTGCTAAATGGTTTTTCCGTATCATCCCGAGCCTGTCTTAACTTGACATAGAGTTCGGCAATACTGGGCGCCTCCTCCGGATCCCCCCCGTCAGGCATGTAGACAAAAAATGTATTGGACTGGTCCACCTCAACCGTCAGAAACTCGGGGTCTTCATCCGTCTCCTGGGGAATCGCCTGGGTGCTCGCCTCCTCCGGTTGCGGCGTCGGCACCTGCAGTGATTTCTGCAGGCTGAAGGTGGCCGTCATGATAAAGAAGATCAACAGCAGGAACGTGACATCCACCATGGGTGTCATGTCCATGTCATCATCATCTCCAGCCTGCACACTGGAAAATGCGATCTGTTTCTTCTCGGAACTAAAAAGGTCTTCAGGCATGGGGCCTTGTGGTTACTCCAGTTGCTTGACCGCCAGGTAGAGGGATGGAACATCGGCGCGGCCGATCGCCTGGGCCACACGCGAGACTTCCTTGTGGCGAATCCCCTTGCCGGCCTTGAGCAGGACAAATTGCTTGCCACCATCAAGCTGTTCCTCGATGTAACTGGCAATCTCCTCTTCCTGTGTTTCCAGGTCGCCAGAAAAGGGTCGACCCTCCCCGTTGGAAACCAGCACGCCATCCTCCCCGGACGGCTCAATAATCACGGTCACCGACTTTTCCGCCAGGACCGCGCTTCCCGCCCTGGCATCAGGAAGACCGACTGCTTTTTGTGAGTCCATCTTGGCGGCGACCAGGAAGAAGATCAAAAGCAGGAAGGTAATATCGATCATCGGCGTGATATCCATCTCGGCATCTTCCAGCTTTTTCCTGGGCAGGTGCAGAGGGGACCTGTCGTCGGAGTCATCCCCGGCATGCGATGGATTATTGAGCAGTTCGGTGGCCATCGTTAACCATTTGCTCCCAGCGAGGTGCGGAAGATGTCAAGAAAGCTGTTCATGCCGGCGCCGACCAGGTCCTGCATCTGGCGGATACGGATATTGATGAACGCCATGGCCATGATCAGCGGGATGGCAATGGCCAGGCCCGAGGCGGTCGTGATTAGCGCCACCATGATATTCCCGGCAAGTTCTCCGGCATCCACCTGCTCGGAACTGGCCAGCTTGCCGAAGGCCCCCATCATCCCGATCACCGTCCCGAACAGCCCGATCATGGGCGCACTCTTGACCACCGTGTTGACCCAGCTCATCCGGTTCTCCAGGTCCGCCAGCACATCCCTCTGGAAACGGTCCACCAGCAACTGTCGCACATCCCCAAAGCCAAGTTCCCGGTTGACAATTGCCAGGTAAGCCAGCTGCACCATGGCTCGTGAATCCCGTTCACATAACTGTGCGGCACCCTCGAAGTCCTTCTGGGAGAGGGAGGCAGCAAGTTTCTCAAGGAACATGTTTTGCGTCGACTCGTTCTTGAAACGCTTGGCCGCCACCCGCCGCCATACCATGAAAACACAGAAAGCCCCCCAGAGTGCGACCAGGCCCAACGTCACGTAGATAGTATTTCCCACGTATTTGAAGATCGCATCGGTTGCCGCCGCATCATCCCCCTGGGCAAGGAGCTGGAATTCAATCAGGGAGTTCGTAAAAGCAGAAAAGTTCATTCGCCTATGACCTTGGTATCAAGAGGAATCCGAACAGGAATTTCACCGTCGCTAGTAGAGAGGGCGGGGCCGATATTCCTGTTTATCAACAACAAACTGAAAAGACCCGCCACTGCGGCGGACAGAGAAATAAGTACGTCGAACCTCGTCAAGCCGCTTGCCCGCCTTCTGGAAGGCCTGGTTCTCCACCTCCGCCAGCAGGTTCTCCGCCTTGGGTGAATAGAAATGCAATATCACACGGCCCTGGGTCTGGATACTTGCCTTGCCGAGCAACTGCCGTGTCCAGAGTTCGGATTGCTTGTCCGTGGGAGCAAAAAACAGGCGTTTCTCGTTCTTGCCGCCTTCCACGGACCGTTTCTTGATTGCGCCGGAAAGATTGGAAGCGTAGTCGACCGACTTGATCCCTCCTCCCAGGGCACCGATCTCGATCTGCATCTCATCCAGCAGCCGCGCAAACCCATCCACATTGTTTTCCGTCAGCTTGATCCGCCAGCGTTCCACACGCGGGATCACGTTCAGGTCCCCGTCACCACCAGGCCCTGCCTCGCGGCTGTCTCCCATCCCCGAACCATGCGCCGTGGCAGTGGCGCCGGTGTTTAATGCCACGAGCGAGGCGGCATTGGCGGTAACCGCATCGGTAACCGCCTCGAATGTCTCCTCGATCTGCGGCTCGATGAACTCCATCACCTCTTCCACTCCCGGCTCCTCCACATCTCGCTCGTAACCCTTGGCATGATCACCACGCCCCCGGGGTTCAAGAATCAGCACCTTGACCCCCTCGTGCTCGAAACGGATGATGCTGCTCAGCCACATCACCATCATCAGTGCCACGGCAAAACCCATGAACACGTTCATGGCGATGACCAGGCTGGCCACCCGGTCATACGACGTGACCTTGAGCAGGTCCACGTCCTCCACCTGGGCCAGGGCCAGGTCTTCTCCCGTTGTTGTTGCCATCGAAAATTGTCCTCTCCCGGGCATCTACGAGCCGGGGCTGATGATGACCTCGTCCAGATCGATATTCGGCCGCACACTGCGAAACCACTGCAACCACCTGTCATATGCCTGTGTCTTTTCCTCCGGCGTGGGATTGTCCGGCAACCCGAAACCATCGATACGGCGGCTGAGAAATCTCAGCGCATCTCGAGCCTCACGCATCACCGCAACATCCGGGTCGGTGAGGGCATAAAGCAGCAGGGGGACCGCATCGAGTCCCTCGGCCCGGGCCAGGTTACGAACGGCAATGCGGCGAGCCTTGTGGGAGGGAGCGGTCACGAGCGCCTTGAGCTTTTCCACCTGCGCCTTGCGCTTCTTGGCATCCGGGGCCAGTTTCAGCTCCGGTGGCAACTCCGCCTGGGAATCAAAGCTCGGGCCGTTGGGATCCTCCAGCATCGCCAGGATGGCATCGATATCCCCGCTAATCTGGGTCCCCACCACCTTGGCCCCGTCCAGCCGTGCATTGGCGACGTCCGTCGGCAGGCCCTTGCCTCCCTGGAATGTCGTATCCTGGGCAAATTTCTGAACACTCTTGCGGGTACTCCGGATCAGAAAGAAGACGCAGAAAGAGGTATTGGCGGCCGGCCCCCCCTTGCCAAGATCCCACGACCCGTCGTCCTGCTGCCTGGAACGCAGGAAACCAACTCCATCGTTGTACCACTTGGGACTCTTTTCGTCCCGGCCCTGGGCCAAGTCCTTGAACGTGTTGTAACGTTCAAAGACATAGAGGTAATAGTAAGGCCAGCGAACTTCTTTTCGCCAGACGCTGGTTTTCGAACTGGTGGACCAGGTCGACCCGATACTCTCCATGGTGTAGTTTCTCTGGAACCAGGCATCTCCGTCTGCCAGCCCCTTGGCCAGGATCGGCCCCGGTACAGTGTCGGTCAGCGGCTTGAGCCCTTTCTTTTCGGGCTCCTCCTTGAGTTTGACTGCTCCCCCTCCGACCGTTTTCTTGACATCCGGCTTCTTGGGAGGCTCGTTCTTGATGAAATGAAGCATGCCGGCGGTGATGTAGAGGCTGCTCAATCCACAGGCCGCATCCGAGGCGGCGTCCGGAGTATTTGATTTCGAACCACCCGGCTTGTTCATCTGGTCCTTGCGGGTGAAGCTCCCCGGGTCATCCCCGTGGTAACCCCAGCTACCGGCAATATCTACAGCTGGGTTCTCCGTGGAAGGGCCACTCTGTGTTCGCAGCAACCAGTTACAGGCCGCAGCAACCTTCTCTGTCTCGACAATCAAACCCTGTTTCTGAGCCGTCCAGAGCGCCAGCACCACGTACTGGGTCTGCGACGTGTCTCCGTGCTTTCCCTCTGCATCTCCAAGGTAAGACCAGGCACCTTCCTCGCTCTGGCGGCGCATGATTTCATTGAGCAGGTTCTGGATCTGTGGACGGTATCTGCTGCCGTCCACCTCCAGCAGGAAGATCATCACCACGGACATGTCATAACAAGCCGTCTCCGTGGCCAGGGCCTGCTTGTCATCGGCAAAGGTCTTGCTTTCGGCAAGTGCCGCGGCCACCAGCGCGTCATTCTTGGCTCCGGGAAGGGAATAGACATCCATGTACTTGTAGATCGCCAGCGCCCGCAGAACCCGGCCGCCGATATGGCCCAAGTGATCTCCCCCCTTGGGATTGGCCGTGTAGCTGTGGAGAAAATCAACGGCCTTCTCCGCCATCTTGCGAACGACCGGGTCATCCGGCTCAAACGACGTGGCCGTGGAAACAAGCAATGAGCTGGTAAGAACCGAGGCCACCAGGAACGGAACCAGGCGGGACAGCGAGCGGTTTGCTGAATGATCCATCAATCACGTGCTCCTGTTCGATACCGCATTTCACCAGGACTATTATCGCCCCTTGCTGGGAAATGTTCTTCCAGATCCCTCGAAGTACCAGAGATTTTTCACCAGAGCAGTTAAGCGGGCAGTCAGACTGCCCGCTGGAGACAGGGAAAGTTACTCCCTGATGGTATCGGTCACCGAAGAAACTGTCAACCAACAGAAGTCCTTACAGGATCAGTAGTTGCCGCCAAGAAACCGGGCCTTCCCATGCCCTCCAGAGGGCAATTGCCGATCGGATATCGCAGAAGCCAGAAGAAGACATCTGAAAGCCCCGGTGTACCTGGAACGGGTGTTTTCAGCGGTTGGAAAAAGCTGGTCATTTGGACCGGTGCCGATGACTCGCCAGCGAACCAGAACTCGCCTCGAGATGGACTTGTACGGGAATCTGATTTGTGTAATCTAGGGGCGTTGGTGACCGCCCGGGTTACCAATCGTGGGTCAGGTAGCTCAGTTGGTAGAGCAGTGGACTGAAAATCCGCGTGTCGGCGGTTCAAGTCCGCCCCTGACCACTTTTCGTGGTATTTTGACTGGTGACCAATCTTTGCTTGCCTGCGTCGGCTGTGGAAAGCGGATCCCACGGGTTCCGCCGCTGGCCAGCAGGGAAATTGGTCGAGGTAATCAGCCGTCGTTCAAGCGGGTGATCCGTAAACCCCTGCCCCCTCGGGCCCATGAAATTTCCTGCCATATCCCTCGTGGTGCTTTCCCTTGTCCCGGTGATGGAACCGGCCCACGCTGCAGATCCACGGACCGATTTTTTTGAAACGAAAATCCGTCCGATCCTTGTCCATCACTGCCTGGACTGTCATGGACCGGATCAGCAGGAAGGAAAACTCCGCCTTGACAGCATGGCCGGCTGGAAGCGTGGTGGTAAAACCGGCCCCGCCATTGTTCCCGGCGACCCTTCCTCCAGCCTGCTCGTAAAGGCCGTCTCCTACCAGGACGACAGGCTCACGATGCCACCCGACAAGAAGGACCAGCTCACAAGGCAGCAGGTCGAGGACATCACGACCTGGATACGACAGGGAGCGATCGATCCACGCACGGGAACATCGACCGCCATCACCTCCAGCGGGATGAATCACTGGGCGTTCCAGCCGATCCGTTCCGCCAGAATCAAGAAGAATGCCCACCCGATCGACGACCTGATCGAGAAACAACTTCGCAAGAAAAAATACACCCCGACCGGGCCCGCCAATCACCAGACGCTGATTCGCAGGATGACCTATGACTTGCATGGCCTGCCTCCTACCAGGGACCAGCTCGCCACCGAACCGGGGCACCTCGACACGTTGATCGACAGCCTGCTCGATTCACCCAGGTATGGAGAACGATGGGCTCGGCACTGGTTGGACGTGGCGCGCTATGCCGACGCCAAGGACGGGGTCTTGATGTACGGCGACGCGCGAATCCGACCTTTCGCCTACACCTATCGGGATTACGTGATCCGGTCCTTTAACGACGACAAGCCGTTTGACAGGTTCGTCCGGGAACAGATTGCCGCGGACAAGCTTGGTTTACCGGCCGATGCCCCTGAACAGGCGGCCATGGGGCTCCTGACCCTTGGTCGCATGTTCGATCGAAATCGCCACGATGTCATTGACGACCAGATTGACACGATTACCCGCGGCTTTCTTGGACTCACCGTCAGCTGTGCCCGCTGCCATGACCACAAGTTCGATCCCATCCCGACTGCTGATTACTACTCACTTTACGGCGTGTTTGCCAGCAGCATTGAACCCTACAACCGACCGCGAGTAGGGCCTGTCAGCGAAGAAGGGAAAGCTTACGAAACGGAACTCGAGGCAAAACTGACAGAGGTTTTCAACAAGCGGCAAGAACACTACGAATTCCTGCTGCAAACAGCACGTGACCGGACTCCGGACTACCTGGTCCAGGTCGCCACCACGGAACCGGACCTGTCAGAGACTGCCATCTTTTTCCTTTCCCTGATCCCGGAACAACTCCGGCCACAGATTACCTACAGGTGGCGGCAGTTGATTGCGCGTCGGGCATTCCCGGACGACCCTGTCTTCGGACCCTGGCATGACCTGATGAAAGATCCCACCTTGCAGGTCGAGTCCTGGCAAAAACGAGGTGTGGATCCCCGCATCATCACTGGCCTGGCCGAGGCACAACCCCAGTCCCCCGAGGAAATAGCCCGCGTCTATGGCCAGATCCTGCACGGCGTCTGGGCACGCGAACTTGAAATCGACAGGGAACTTGAAGCGATCAAAGCCCGGCGTTCGGCGCTGGCATCAACTCACATGAACCTCGCCGATATCGTCGCTGGAGGGAATGGGCGCGGTACCGGAAAACGAGGCCAGGCGATCGAACCGGTCAAGGGCACGATCACTGGAAAGAGCGAGGGATTTGTCGATATCAAGCAGCATGATGCCCTCATCCCGGTTCCAGCCAGCCCGTTTGTCGATGGGGTGTTCATTCCCAAAACCAGTACGGCGATTATCTCAACAACAGGCCTCACGATCACTGACCTGCCAGCCACCAGCGGTCAAACATGGGACTATTTTCGGTTTGGCCCCAGCGGGGGCTTCACGGTCAACACGATCGATGATGTGGATTACAACCAGCCACCCCAATGGATGCTGGCACTGCATGCAAACAAGGGCATCACTTTCGACCTCTCGGCAATTCGTGACGCCCTGGCCATTGAAAATGCAGTTTTCAAAACACTCCTTGGCCATGGTGGTGAAAAGGGGATGAGTTCCATTGATTTCTTTGTCTACCTGGACGGTAAACGCGTCCACCAGGTGAAGGGATTTTTAGCACAACAATCCGGATCACTGGTCGAACTGGCTCTTCCGCCGGATGCACGTTTCCTGACCCTGGTGGTTACCGAAGCGGGACAGGGCCTGAGCCATGACCAGGCAATCCTTGGAAACCCTCGCATCACCTTCACCAGCAATGACGAGAACACCCGCACGCAGACGATAGAAATCGCCAAACTCGCTGCCCGCGAAACTGCTCTCGAGGCAGAATTGAAATCGCGAAAATCGCTACTGGACGATCCACTCGGCTCCTTGCTTCTCTCCCGGGAGAGTCCGGTCTGGTTCCCAATCGACAAGACCTCCAACTACCTCTCCCGCCAGGACAAGGATGCTTTCCGCGGACTGGTCAACCAGATCGACAGCATCTCGGTCAAACACAAGGCCGCGGCACCACGGGCGATGATCATGATTGATGATGACCCGCTCGTGGATCCAGTCATTTTTCAGCGTGGTGATGCAACCCAACGAGGAACCCCGGTACCCCGACAGTTCCTGCAGATTGCTTCGCCCACCCCACAAGCCCCGTTTACCGGCGGGAGCGGCCGCCTCGAACTGGCAAACGCCATCACCAGCAAGGAGAACCCCCTCACCGCTCGAGTCTGGGTCAACCGGATCTGGATGCATCATTTCGGAGAGCCCCTGGTCGAAAACCCAAGTGATCTTGGACTCCGAACAACTCAGCCGGTCCAGCATGAATTGCTCGACCACCTGGCTCACGTGCTGATCCATTCCGGCTGGAGGACCAAGCCCCTTCACCGACTGATCATGACATCGGCAGCCTACCAGAGAAGTTCCGCGACCGGCGAGGACGCACGTTTCCGGAAACAGCACACCAGGGACCCGGCCAACCAGTACCTCTGGCGGGCCCATCGCCGCCGCCTCGATCTGGAGCAGATGCGTGACACTTTCCTGATG